>JBEKPV010000013.1:0-35645 GCA_049520395.1 Tepidisphaeraceae bacterium | reverse complement strand
TCGAGAAACCGGTGTAAGGATGCACCGGTTATATCGGCTGTGGGGGCTGGTTGGTTAATTCATGCCGGATTCGCGGACGGAAGGGGGTAATCGGACTCAGTATCGCTGCTGATCGGCGCGTCGGGAGCCGATGAATTCGACGGCGTTGGAGTTAACTGAGATGGGCGATTACGCAGTTTTCGGGATTATCGCCGCGGGGATGTTTGTCACGGCTCTGCCTGTCGGCTGGTTTTATCTTCATCGCCAGGCCTTGAGATTGCGGAATTCACCGGTTCGGCTGGCACATCTCATCAGTAATATTCATGCCGGCAAGGCCCCGATCGAGGAACTTGCGGAAGTGCGCGGGCTGCTTGCGCCGGTGGCTGAGGAAGTGCAAAATCTCCTTCGTGAAATACGCGCTCAGAAACAGACCATCGCGTCGCTGGATCAGGAGTGCCAGGTTCGGATCGAAAACCGCACCAGCGCGCTGCAGCGGCTGGTGGAATCGCTGCGGCATCAGGCGAATTGCGATGTGCTGACCGGTTTGCATAATCGGCGGCTGCTCGATCAGCTTTTGCCGCAATTGGTTCGCCAGTGCCTCGCCGATGCGGCGCCGCTTTCGATCCTGATGCTCGATGTGCAGAATCTGCGAGAACTCAATGATGCGCAGCTGCCGGGCGCGGGCGACTCGTTACTGCACGAACTTGGGCAGATCATCCACAGTTCACTTCGTCAAAACGACTCGGCGTTTCGCTACGGGGGCGATCAATTCGTCGTGATCTTCCCCGGCTGCGACAGCCGGTCGGCCGAGGCCGTGGGGCGGAGACTGAATTCGCTGGTGCGCAATATGCCCGGCGTGCATAAGGCAAAAACCCGCCCTTGCTTGGATGTTGGGACGTGCACCCTGTCGGAACTAAGGAATCCGACGGCTGAAAACCTGATTCGCGGGGCGCTGGAGTCGCTTGCCGCCGTAAAGGCGGCCCTGCGGTCGGAAATCCCCGCTGCCGATAAGCGGATGGTGGGGTAAACGACCCGCTCTTGCCTATTATCGGCGGCTCTGTAGAATCCCCAGCCCCGAAATCATTAGATGGAGTATTACCGATGGCCGGTCCGAGCAGTCGTGAACGACGTGAAAAAGCCGAGAAGTTCCAGACCTTCAATCGCCCGAAGCTGAAGATCGCCCGTACGAGCGTTTCGGGGAAGACTTACATCGATTACAAGGACACCGAGTCGCTGCGCAAGATGGTCAGCGGCAACGGTAAGATTCTTTCCCGCAAACGAAGCGGAGCCAACGCGATGGAGCAGCGGATGATCGCCCGCGCGGTGAAGCGCGCCCGGTATATGAGCCTGCTGCCGTATGTCAACGCGATGTTTTAAAGCACGCCGAGAAAAGAATTCAATTCAAATAAATGGGATTTTCTTGCTGGGGGCCTTTGCCTTGGCTTCCTGGTGGTTCTATCCACTTTTTAAAATGCGTAAAAAAAGCCGCGAACGTTTGGCGTTCGCGGCGGTGAAAGTTTTCTCGTTTCCCAGTCCTGGCTTACTTTTTGGGGCCGAGGATGGCGTCCTTGGCCGCCTTGGCGATGGAGAAGCGGACCTTCTTGCTCTTGGGGATCATGAGTTCCTGACCGGTGTTGGGTCCGAAGCGCATGATCATTTTACGTGCCGGGCGATCGACGAGTTTGAGTTTGCCGATGCCGGGGATGGTGAAGACGTTCTTCGCCTGTTTATAGGCCAGTTCCGCTTGAGCCTGGAGGAGCAGAGTGACTTGCTTCTTGCTCACGCCGACTTTTTCAGCCAGATGACTGGCGATTTCCGACTTTGTCAATGCTTTGCCGCCTGTAGCCATGGAGAGGAATCTCCTTTCCTAATGTTGGACACGCAGTGGAAACGCGGCCGAGAGATTTTGCGGCGATCCGCGCCGCGTCCAAGCCGCCCTATGATTCTGGCGCATCGGAACTGCCCTCCGACGCGCCAGCGATTCGCCACAATCCGTTTAAGACGGCGAATCGGCCCAGAAACTAGCGGAATCTTTGGGGATTTCAATCTCTCGGCGACAAAATCCCCCGGTTTTTCCGGGTATTTTTAGCGCCTGCGACAATTTTTCCCCAAAAACAGGCCCAAGCTGCCTTGGGAGAACGAGCCACTTGAGTTTTGCGCGGACTTCCTGTCCGATAGGGCGACGTCATGGTTGAGGAGACATTTGAAAAAATAGGGCACTTCAAGGACGCGACTGCCTTCGCTGGGCATTTGGAGGGGCGGGGCCTGAATTTGCCGTGCGATTTGAAGGTTGACTCCGCGGCCGAGGGTTCGCCCCTGGCCGAGGGGATTGACGTGGGGGGATTCCGCGTGGGGAACCGCTGGTGCATCCAGCCGATGGAAGGGTGGGACGCGACCACCGATGGCCAGCCGAGCGAACACACGCTTCGCCGCTGGCGTCATTTCGGGATGAGCGGGTGCAAGCTCGTTTGGGGTGGGGAAGCGTTCGCCGTGCAATCCGACGGGCGCGCCAATCCGAATCAACTCGGCATCATTGATGGGGACGAAAAGCGAGCCGAAAAAGGGGTCGTTCGATTACTTGAAAACCTCCGCGATGCGCACCGCGAAAAGTTCGGAGCGACCGACGATCTGCTGGTGGGACTGCAACTGACGCATAGCGGGAGATTTTGCCGACCACACGATAAGGAAAAGCTCGAACCTAAAATCCTCTATCACCATCCGCTGCTCGATCGCAAGTACGGTATTGATCCCGCGGACGATTCGGTTGTCATCAGCGACGATTACATCAAGGCATTGATCGACCGCTATATTCGTGCGGCGGTTTTGGCCCAGCGGGCGGGGTTCGGGTTCGTCGATCTGAAACATTGCCATGGGTATCTGGGGCATGAATTTCTCAGCGCTCATACGCGCGGCGGCCCCTTCGGCGGGAGCCTGGAAAATCGGACGCGGTTCCTGCGGGAGCTGATTAGCGGCATTCAGGCGAAATGCCGGGGATTGCAGATTGGAGTGCGGATCAGCGCGTTCGACCATCCGCCGTTCAAGCCGGATCCCAGCCGCGCCCACTCCGGGAAACTGGGGCCGGGCATCCCCGAAAATTTCGCGGCGCTGCTTCCCTACCGCTGGGGCTTCGGCTGCAATCCGGAGAATCCACTGGAAATCGATCTGACGGAACCGATCGCCCTGGTTCGCATGCTGGGCAAGCTGGGCGTGCGGCTCATCAACGTCAGTTGCTGCTCGCCCTATTACAATCCGCACTTTCAGCGCCCGGCGATTTTTCCCCCCAGCGACGGATACCAAGCCCCCGAAGACCCGCTGCGCGGCGTCGCCCGGCAAATCGATGTCGTCCGCCAGCTTAAGCAGGCGTGTCCCGATTCTGTGTTCGTCGGCAGCGGGTATACGTATTTGCAGGAATATTTGCCGCATGTGGCGCAGGCGACGGTTCGAGCGCGGTCAACCGATTTCGTCGGCATCGGTCGGATGGTCTTGTCGTATTTCGATCTGCCGGCCGACACGCTCGCCGGCCGGCCGCCGCAGACCCGGCGCATTTGTCGGACCTTCAGCGAATGCACGTCGGCTCCGCGCAATGGACTGATCAGCGGGTGCTATCCGCTGGATGAACATTACAAAAATGCGCCGGAACACACCGAATTGAAGAAGAAAAAGCACGATCTGCGAAGAGCCCTGACGGTTGTCAAAGAAGTCTAGAGTCCGTCGACGAACGACTTGAGTTGCGCCAGCAGCTTATCTCCGCCAACCTCGAAGAGATCGTTGTGATCCGCCAGGTCGACGCGATAGCGCGTGACGCGCGACTTAGCTGCGGCGGCGAGGCGATCGGCCATTGTCGGCGGAACGATGCTGTCGCGCGTGCCGTTGGCGATCAGGACGGGGCAGGAAATTCTGCGAATCTTGTCCAGGTTTTCGAAATGATGCCGCAGAATAAGCGACGTGGGGATCCACGGCACGAGTTTGTGCGCCATGGCGTTCATGCTGGTGAACGGGCTGAAGATCGCCAGCCCGCAGACGGGTCTTCGAGCGGCCAGATCGACGGCCACCCCCGCCCCCAGCGACCAACCTGTTGCGACGATTTTTTTTGAATCAATATCTTTTCGCGTCAGTAGATAATCATACGCCGCATCGGCCGCGGCGTAGCAGCCGGCTTCGCTGGGCTTGCCGGTGCTCATGCCGTACCCCTCGTAGTCGGGAATGATGACATTAAAGCCCAGTCGGCGAAAATGATCGAACGTGTCCGTGCTGTATGCCACGCACATGGCGTTGCCGTAAAAGAAGATCAGCGTTGGGCGGGCGGCGGCGTTTGCGAGGAGTTGGCCGTCGGGCTCTAGCGCCGTGCCGAAGAGGGCGGCGATCTTCTGGCCGTCATGGGCGGGCAGGGTCAACAGTTCGTATCGTGGGCTTGGAAACAGCGTCGCGTCGCGCTGGCCCTGCGTTGCAGCGCCGGGGAAGATCAAACCGGTTTGAAGAAAAAACAAGGTCAGGGTCACACCCAGATAGACCAGCAGCGCGCCGCGAAGGATTCGCCTAATCATTTTCCGCCCGTTGGATTATAGCTCGAACTTGACGCTCGACTCATTTGCTTCGACGATTAAAACCCCGATGGCTCCCAGCCGATTCCTCCAGCCGATTGCTCTTTTGATTCTCGGCGTTCTGCTTTTGAGCCTTTCCTTCGCCCCAATGGGGCAGTTTTATCTGGCCTGGATTGGACTGGTTCCGTGGCTGATCGTGGTGGCGCGGTGCAAGAGCCAGAAGTCCGTGTTTTGGTGGAGTTGGCTCGGGGGGACGCTGTTTTTCATCGCCAATATGTGGTGGCTGGCGGCGGTGACGTTGCCCGGGATGATTGCGCTGATGATTTATTGCGGGCTTTACTGGCCGCTGGCGGGGCTGGTGATCCGCGGGGCGCGGCTGCTCGAAGCAGGGGCGTTCGGCGTCTTTTCGATCGCGACCATCTGGACGGCCAGCGAATGGCTTCGGGGGCATGTCATCACCGGAATGCCGCTGTTTTATCTGGGGCATTCGCAGACGCCGATTTTGGCGATGTGTCAGGTCGCCGATCTGGGCGGCGCCTATGCCGTCACGTTCTGGGTTGCGACGATTAACGCTTTGGGGGCGATGTACTGGCTGAATCGCACCAACTGGCGACCGCTCCTTCCGGCCGCAAGCAGAGTGGTGGGGCTTGTTCTTTGCGTGTTTGTTTACGGTCTTTGGCGGATTGGCCAGACGCCGGCTTCGCTGCATGCGGGGCCGACGGTCGCGGTGATTCAGCCGAATTATCCGCAGACCAATTCCGGGCAAAAAGGCGCCAGCCTGGATGATCGGCTGCGATTTCATCTGGATCAGACGAATGCGGCGCTAGCCAAGGCGGGCGGGAAAGTGGATTTGGTGGTCTGGTCGGAGACGATGATGCCGCCGATCAATCTCGAGGCGCGGCAGGAATTCACCGATACGGCCCGGCTCTACGATATTCTCAGCGGGACGGCGGCACAGCGGCACGTCGCGATGTTGATCGGGGCGGAATATTCCGCGGATTTCGCCGATGAAGTCCGCGACGGGCAGACCTATCGCATCGGCCGCGACAATCGGAACAGCGCGTTTCTTTTCGACGCCAGCGGCCGCATGGACGATTCGCTGGGCAAACGTTACGACAAAATTCACCTGCTTCCCTTCGGGGAATTCATTCCATTTAAGGAGAGCCTTCCATTTCTGTACCGCATATTTCTGTCGCTCGGTCCGCAATATTATTCGGATTACGAGTTGCAGCCGGGCGATAAGGACGAGCGCACGGTTTTTGAATTGCCGATGGGAGTGGGGCAAACGGACCGGTTTGTGACGCCGATCTGTTTTGAGGATTTGGACGCGGATCTGGTCGCCGCGATGTTTCGCCCGACGGACGGGAGCGATCGGAAACGGGCTGATTTCGTGGTGAACATCACTAACGACGGATGGTTCCAGGGCAATGAGAATTGGGATCACCTGCAAGCGGGGATTTTTCGTTGCATTGAAAATCGCGTGCCGACAGCCCGGAGCGTGAACACGGGAATTAGCGGATTCATTGACTCCACCGGGCGGACAAGCCATCTTTTACCAGTCCGGACGTCCGGGTTTGCGGTGGGGCAACTGATCCTGGACGATCGGCTGACGATTTACACGCGCGGCGGCGATTTTTTCGCCGATCTCTGCGTGGTTCTGTCCGCGGGCATCGCCTGGGCGGCATGGCTGCGGCGACAGGGCGCGAGGACTTCATCATGATTCGTCGAATAACCCTATTGGCTTTGGCGATGGCTCTGGCGGGATGCGCCAAGCACGATGCGGCGGCGCGTCAAGGGCAGGATCTTCCCGCGCCGCTGGAGGCGGCGCCGGCGCCGCCCTATCAGCCGCAGGCGCTGGACCCTTCGCTACGCCAGGCGGCCCTGGATGAATTGACCAGCGAGTGCCAGGCCACTGATCCATTTTTACGCAGCAACGCGCTGGAGGCCCTGTCGGAGAACGCTCCCGATTCGGCGCCGAGGCCGGTGCTGGATGCGCTGAGCGATCCGGAGGCGAGCGTGCGTTTTGCGGCGTGCGTGGCGGCGGGGCGATTACGCATCAAGCTGGCGTATCAACCGCTGCTGGCGATGGTCGAGGACCCCGATCTGCGCGTGCAAGCCGCGGTGCGATTCGCGCTGCATCGTTTGGGCGACACGCGTTTGAGCCATCAACTGGAGACGCTTGCCGCCAATCCCGATCCGCACGTTCGCGCTTGCACGGCACAGGTGCTGGGCCTTTTGGAAGAGCCGTCGGCGGTTCGAGTCCTGGGACCGATGCTGGTGGACAAGATTCCATCCGTGCGCCTTCAGGCCGCCGAGGCGATGTGGCGGCTGGGGAGCGAGGAGGGGCTTAAAGATCTGGTCGCCTATTCCATCAGCTATTATCCCGACGATCAGGTGGTCGCGCTGATCGCGCTGGCGGAGCCGCGCGATGCGCGGGTTCTGGGGCACGTGCAGGGATTATTGACCAGCGATTTTCCCGAAGTGGCGCTGGCGGCGGCGCGAGCGGCGGGAATGCTGGATTCGGACGACGGCTGGTCGATTGCCGTCCCCCGCGCCAGCAGCGACGATCCTCGCCTGCGAGCGCTGGCGGCATTGGCGATGGGCGCCATCGGGCGCAGCGATCTGCAGCCGGTGTTGGCGCCGATGCTCAAAGATTCGGTGGCTTATGTCAGAATTTGCGCAGCGGCGGGAATCCTGGAGCTACACGAAAAGCCTGCTGACACGCCATAAAACGCCATGGGACACCAGAGAAATATTTGGCAATAGCCGATTTCGTCCCCCTGCCGGTGCGGTGGGAGAGGGGGGAAGGGCTGAAGTAAATGCGCACGGTATCGGACGTTCGGAAAACCCGATAGTGCTTGACACTGCAAGGGCGGGGATTACCATATTTTGGAGTAGTCTGCGGAGACGGTTTTAGCGTGTTTTAGCCGCCGGCTGCGGAGGCCTTTAGCATCCACGAACTGGGGTTGTCACGGTCAGCAATAGGCTGGAGCCCCGCGATCACCCGAAAAGAATCAGCCAACCGCAATTTCCGCTGTCAGGCCGGTGCCGGATTATCGCCTAAGCGAAGGTTGCCTCGTCCAAGGAGTTGACTTTGAGTCCTCTTACCAAAGTCTTTGTCGTGTTGTTGGTGGTCACGTCGATGCTATCGACGGCCGGATTTGTGGTATTCGTGCAGAACATTCGGCCGCTGCAGCCGCAGCTGGACGCCGAGCGTTCCGCCGAGGAATCGGCACGGCAGCAGGCCGGGCTGGCGCTGGCGGCGAAGGAACAGGCCGAGGCGCAGCGGGATCAGGAGATCGCCAATCATCAGGCCGACCGGACCAAGGACGCCGCCGTGCTGGCGATGTCGGAAAAGAACCTGAACGACGCCCAGGTTCAAATCGCCCAGCTTCAGGCGGAGAAGACCAATCTGCAGGCGACGGTCAATACCCTCAACAGCAACCTGGCCCTGACGGCGAGCACCGCGGACAAGCTCAACCAGCAAGTCGCCGATCTGCGAACGAGGAACGACGCCCTGACCAAACAGTCCGAGGATGACACCAAACAGCTCAGCGATTTAACCAGCCAGACGGAAACCCAGGGAGCCACGCTGGAACAGACGCAGGAGAAATTACAGGCGGAACTTGAGCGCGATCAGAAGCTCAGCGGATGGGTCCGGGATCACTCGGGGAGTCCGGATGATATCGTGGCCGGCGGCAGCACGGCCGTCGGAGCCGCGGCGCCGGCGATCGACGGACGAATCCTGGAGAAGAGCACCATTAACGGGGTGCCGTACGTCACCATCTCCGTCGGAAGCGCCGACGGCGTCGAACGGGGGATGCAGTTTTATGTCGTGGATCCGGTCAGCGCCCAGTTTCTGGGGATCGTCACCATCGATACCGTCGACAGCAATAATTCCATCGGCAAGCTGGACGGCGACGCCGACAAAATCGCCCAGGTCCGGGCGGGTAACGATGTGAAAACGCAATTGCGCGGGTCGTAATAGTCCGCGCTTTCAGCAAGAGGAGTTGCCATGAGTCGAGCCGCTTCGGGTGATCAGGTTATCGTGAAACCCACCAACAACGTTTACACAGTGCTGGCGATCGTCGGCACCCTGGTGAACCTCGCCGGCTTCCTGGTGATCCTGCTGCGTTACACGGCGGTTTTCGGCAGCAATGCGAGCCTGTTTCAGTTGCACAAATGAATTAAACTTGCCATCGGCGACATGCCCTTCCGTCTGCAAACCCGGCTTCCCTTCTGGTCGGCTGATTCCCGCACTTTTCAATTTTTCGATCCTGGCCGACTGATCGACAACGAATTGGAATTGATCCCGCCCGGCAGCCAGTGGATCGACGCGGCGCTGGCGGCCGCGAAACATCCGACGACGGTTGAGCAAAGCCCCGATCTATCGGAAATCACGCGGCAGCAGCTTTCGGATTTTCTGTCCATCTGCCCCGCCGGCCGCCAGCCCGGCGATTCCGCCACCGGGTTATCACCCTGCTATCACTTCTGGATGCACCGCCGCGACACGCCGGATTTTCCGATTGCCGGATCGATCTCCCTGCGCATCGGAAATTCCTACGACACGGTGATGTATTACGGACACCTGGGGTATCACGTCTATCCGATGTCGCGCGGGCGCCGCTTCGCCCAGCGCGCCTGCCGCCTGCTGCTGCCGCTGGCGGCGCGGCATGGATTGAATCCGCTGTGGATTACCTGCAATCCCGAAAACGCGGCTTCGCGACGGACTTGCCAGCTTCTGGGGGGGAAGTTTGTGGAGTTGGTGCTGGTGCCGATGGAGCATCCGCTTTATCAAAGGGGTGATAAAGAGAAGTGCAGGTATCGGGTGGATTTGCCGGGATAGAGCGGATAGTTCCAAAATGCCCGAAGCGGCGCGACCTTACTTGATTCTATGTTTCTCTCCCTCCCTATAGCCCAGTGGGATGTCGGCCCGATCATCCTCGACGTTTGCGCGTTCACGGGATGTATCATTCTTCCCGCGACAGCTCTTGCAATCTGGTGGCGGTTGCGGGGGGGTCAGCGAAATAGGCTTGCCCAAGCAGTCAGTTATTGGATGACCTTTGTGGCCATTCTCTGGCTCATTGCCGTGGTGGATGAATATTTCTATGAACGAAAATACACCATTGACGATGCCACTTGGGCGATCAATCAACTTCCCGAAGTGGCGCAGTATTTAAAGGAGAAGCCAACGCGATGGTGCGTGTTGTCGGATGATCTGGATCATCCGCCGCCTGACCGACCAGACAACACTGTCGAGTTCGATGTCGGAGAGTGGGACAGCGAGTGGCACAAGTTTAGGTTCAGCCTTGTCAACGGGTCGATTACGGTCTTCGACCAATCCCGAGGATGGGAGTCATTGGATAAGTGGAGAAGATCGGCCGGAGAATCCCCAAAGTGAACCCCACAGTTAATAAAGCTTCACGAACCTTTGTACCGGCTTTTCTCAGCCGGGACGGGGCATTCGCGCCGGGAACCAAATGAATAGCAATATAAAATTGGCAACAAACGGAGCGATCCAAGCCGCAAGTATTATGAGCACAGTCGATTTAAATAGTCTTGGCATCCCCGGTGGACGAGTAGGTCTATGACTGTCCGGCCAGTCCATCGGATTTGGAAATTGAAATCTCCAATCTCTGCCTTTATCAGATCGTACCGCGAGGACGAACATGACGGTTGCCAAGGTGGGGAAAAGGTAAAGCCACAGATCATCATAAAAAGTTAGCAGATGAGTTTGTCCCCAAATCAGATCGTGCAGTTTGCCATCCAAATCCAGGCTACCATAGGGCTGAGGCAGTTTGTCTGATTCGGCCCACGAAATGTCCTCCCACGCGAAGGACAGGCAGATCGAGAAAAAACTGATCGCAACTGCCCTCGTCAACCACAGATGAACTTTTACCGGGTCTGGGGTCTTGGGGCCTCCGTAATCCAGCCGCCGAGGAGGATCGGTCTCCATTACTTTGCCCCCGTGTTACATTCACTCCCGCGAAGTTTCATCCGCGTGGCGTTGTTCCGATTCCCAGCGGAACAAATCGTCCAGCGGAATCTCCAGCGTATCCGACACTTCCTCGGCGTCGTAATACTCCTGCTCCGGGCCGTCCACCAGAGCATAAAGCCCGGCGGCCAGATCGTATTGATAACCCGCGTCTCGCAAGAGGCCCTCGATTTCCGTGTCGTTCATAGATGCCTCCTGTCTAAGCTAATTATATCGCGCATCCGGCGCCGGACCCCCTAAATTCGGCGTATTTTCGGGGTTATTCATGCTTGTGGGACCCGAAATTTTGGGCCGGGGAGTCTTGAGCCCTACAATGGGACACTATGTCGTTTAGTCCGATTCCCGAAATCCTCGAGGAACTTAAGGCTGGGAAGATGATCGTTCTGGTCGACGACGAAGACCGGGAGAACGAGGGGGACCTGGTTTTGGCGGCGGAGAAGACAACGGCCGCGGCGATCAATTTCATGGAGACCCATGCGCGCGGGCTTATCTGTCTGCCGATGACGGGGCAGAGGTGCGATAAGCTGCAGCTGCATGCGCAATCCGACAAGAACACGGCGCGACTGGGGACGGATTTTACAGTGACCGTGGATGCGCATCCGCGTTTTGGCGTCACGACGGGAATGAGCGTCACCGATCGGGCGATGACGATTCAGGTGGCGATCGCCGAGGACGCGCAGCCGCAGGATTTACTGCGGCCGGGACACATCAGTCCGCTGCGCGCCCGCGAGGGGGGCGTCCTGGTGCGCGCCGGGCAAACGGAAGGATCGGTCGATCTGGCGAGGTTGGCGGGATTGAAACCGGCGGCGGTCATCTGCGAAATCAAACGCGAAGACGGGGAAATGGCGCGGCGGCCGGAATTGGAAAAATATTGCGCCAAGCACGGCCTGAAGATGTGCACGATCGCCGATCTGATCAGCTATCGGCTGAAGCGCGAGCAGTTCGTCCGCCGTATTGAAACCGTCGCCCTGCCGACGCGCTGGGGGGATTTCACGCTGCATGCTTATCAAAGCGCGATCGATCCGCAGCCGCATTTGGCATTATGCAAAGGCGGCGTGGGGGATTTGGACGCGGAAGGCAAGCCGATCGTTCATCCCGAGCCGGTGCTGGTCCGGGTGCATAGCGAATGTCTGACGGGGGATGTTTTCGGAAGCAATCGCTGCGATTGCGGGCCGCAGCTTTCGGCGGCCATGACGATGATCGATCAAGCCGGCAAGGGCGTGCTCGTCTATCTGCGCCAGGAAGGGCGCGGCATCGGCCTGGCCAACAAACTGCACGCCTACGCGCTTCAGGAAAAAGGTCTGGACACCGTCGAGGCCAACCAGCGCCTCGGGCTCCCGGTCGATAAGCGCGACTACGGAATCGGCAGCCAAATCCTGCGCGATCTGGGCCTCCGCCAAATACGCGTGCTCACCAACAATCCGAAAAAGATATATGGGCTCGACGGGTATGGACTGAGCGTCGTCGAACAAATACCCGTCCTCATCACGCCTGGCGAACATAACCGCGGGTACCTGCAAACTAAGAAGACCAAGATGGGGCATACGCTGTAAATAAATGACGAAATTCGAATGACGAATGACGAATGAATGTTCGAATGTCGAATGACCAATCGTTTCCGGCGCGGCGGGATCATTTGAATTTCGTCATTCCAGTTGATATTTCATTTCCACCTGGGGGCCAATGATGCGCACCGTCATGTCCCGCGCGATGTCGTGATAACTGACATCGGCGGTTGCGCTGCCCCAGGCCATGGCGAATTGCTCGAGCTGCGTATCGGCGTGCATTTTTTCGCTGACGCCCAGGACCACTTCGTTGGCTTTCAAATCCCGCGCGGCCACGGCGATCGCGTACAAAGGATTGTTCGTCGGCAGCACCACGGGATAAACCTGCTTCCCGACCTGCTCGGCCACCGTGACAATGCGCGTCAATAATTCGCGGTCTTCGTTGTCGACGCGGGTCTCCTGGTCCGTCACGCCAGCGGTGCGCGCCGGTAACACCTTGCACGTCACCACCACCACGTCGCGCGTATCGGTGTTGGTTTCCTGCAAAATTTTCTCCAAAACCGGCAAGCTTCGCGGTCCGCGCGCGGCCACCAGCACCGGCTTGGGATGCTTCAGACCCAAAGATTGGATCGTCATCTCATCGCTGCTGCGCTCGTTAAATTGCTCGAGATGTTCGTGTTTCCCCTTGTGCTTGCGATGTGAATATTTCTCCACGAGCACGAACGCCAGCAGAAATATCACGGTGAATCCAACGCCCCAGATCGTCGCCGTCTTTTTCGTTGCCAGATTGATCAGGGCCGTGGAGAGCAGGATGAGGAAGACCGTCAATATACCGATCGGCAGATCGACCATCGTGCCGTTTTTGCCCTTGAGATGAATGTTCAGCGGGACTTCATATTGCCGATGCGACCGGTCCTTGAACCGCAAAACGGTCATGGACATGGTCATAAAGACGAACGACCAGATGACGCCGAACGCATAGGCCTCGCCCAGGGTATCCACATCGCCCATGCTGGCGACGATGACGATGAGCTGCATGATCGCCACCAGATTGATGAGGCGGTGCGTGGTGCCGAAACGTTTGTGGGGGTGCTGGAACCAGGGCGTGAGGACGCCGTCCTCCGCCAGGCGATTCATGACGCCGTTGGAGCCGACGATGCTTGTGTTCACCGCGCCGGCCAGGATCAAAAATCCAACGACCACCACGAAGCATTCCATGACGATTTTGATCCACTCCGGACCGGAGAGATATTGGACCAGGCCGTTGATCAGATTATCGCGATAGCCGCCGTCGTCGCGTTGCACGTGGTGCCGTGGATCGACCAGGACCTGTTGGCCGGTTAAATCCAGATGTTCGTCGCCCTTGCCGTCGGTCCAGCGATTCATCCGGTAGCCCCAGTTGTAGGGATGGTTCGCGTCCGGCCCGCGGAGATAATCGACTTCCAGCCAGGTGACATTCCGATCTTCGGTGGTCGCCCGCTGGCCGTTTTGCACGACCTGCGTCATCACGCGTTTGCCATCGGGAATGATGAAGATCGCCAAAAAACTAATCAGGCTGGTCAGCAGCATCGAATACAAGAAGATCACAAACCCCGCGCGAATCAGGTTCTTGAGTTTGGGAGCTTCAATTTCGCGATTGACCTGAGCGAGCGATTCCTCGCCGCTCATGGCCAGCAGCGTGTGCCCGAAGGCGATCAGAATTCCGAGCGATCCGACAATCCGCGGCAAATGTTCGAGCCACCCTTTGCTCGATTCGTTTCCTCCCCCGGCGGCGGAATCGGTGAAGACCGGATGCAGCGGCGGGGCGTGCAACGGCTGGCCGCGCTGGATCAGCGTGAAGGCGCTCCAGGCGATGATCAGGATTCCCATGACCGTCGTCAGTTGCATGATTCGCAGCGCTTTATCGCTCGATTCGTGCATGCCGATGATGTTGACGCGCCAGAAATAGAAGGTGATCCCCAGCGCGAGGGCGACCGTCAGCAGATTTCCGACGCGTTTGACCTGATAGGCATCGGGTTGAATGGGGGGGTGTCCATAGTGGTGGAGGATCAGATTGAGCATGTCGATGAAGAGCCCGACCATATATTGCCCCGCGGAGACGGCGCTGATGGGCCCGGTCAGGACGTAATCGAACATGAGGGCGCTGACGGAGAGTTTCGCCAGTCCGCCGCCGATCGCACCTTTGACCACGCGGTAGACCCCGCCGCGGGTGAACATGGTGCAGCTTTCGACATAGACGGCTCGGACGGCATAGCTGAAGAGCATGACGCCGAAGATGAACCAGGGCGCCGCCTTGCCGATGGCTTGTTCGCTGATGCCGCCGATGTAATAGGCGGTGCTCGCCAGATCGCACAGGACGATGGCGGCGGCGCGCCAGAAGCTGATGAATGCCAGGGCGACGCTGCTGACGACCAGAACGTTAACGCGGGGGCGTTGGGTATCGTCGGGAAGTTGCGCGACATCGAAGCCGCTTGTTGGAACAGAAGTCATAAGACAGGCCACTCCTCCGGCGCAAGCGCGCGCTAGAAGCTGTCAAATGGACCGATTTAGTTGGTTCAAAGGGGGAAGGCTTTGTCGTGCAGCGGCCTGTTTTGGCCGCGGGCACGTCAGAAGCGTTAAATCCCTTTCACATGCCTACGAGGTTAGCTGACGGGCTGGACGTTGAAAGTCGTCCTCGGCGATCCTTGCGCCGATTCGCCCCTGCCTTTTGGATTGGACTGCTCGGCCGCTACTGCCGGGACATCCGAACCATTCGGAGCCGCCGCTGGCCACCGGGCCTATCCGTCCAAAAAGCTGTTCGGGACACTCGTCCCGACATGGGTTCCCCGCGTCCGGAGGTTGCCCTCCTGGACTTAGGCGGTTTTCGCAGGGGGCAAAGATTAGGCATACGCCCCCGGCTGTCAAGAAAAACCCGATCCGACCAGCGCTGCCGTCCACAGAGCGCACAGGCATAACCCCATGACCAGGCCGAGGTAAAGTCGCTTCATAAATCGATCAAAATTCGCGGTTCGCTCCGGCTGGCGTCCGAGTTCGGCCAGAAACCGCATTCTGCGGGCGATGCTTCCGTGCGACCAGCTCGCCGCCGTCATCGGGATGTTGTTAACCGCCGCGATGCGGCGCAAAGCAGCGCAAAAAATTTCCGCGCCTTGCTCCCCAACGCTCGATTTCGCCAGTGGCGCTGGGCCGTGAATACTCTGGACGGTGCGCGCGGCAAAGACATCCGCCTGGCGCTCGAATTTTCGGCTCACATAGCCGAACGCCGCCGCAAAAAGGCCCAATCCCGCCGCCCCCCACAGCGCCCATTGCAGACCTTCGGGCATTTGCGGCCAATGGGCCGCCAGTCGATCGGCCAGCGCCGCACCCGGACCGGCCACGAGGAACATGATTCCCGTCGCCGTCGCCGCCAGCCAAAGAAGATGCCGGTGAACCACGTGACCCAGTTCGTGGGCAAAAACGGCTTCGATCTGTTCATCGCTCATCGTCTCGACCAGCAGATCGCTCAGCAGCACATACCGCGTCTGGCGGACCAGTCCCATCACGGCGGCGTTGCCGACCTGATAGCTCGTTTGCCAGAGCAAGACGTTGCGGTATCCGATGCGGTATTTCCAGCAGATCGTTTCCAATCGACGCCGCAGGGGCGAATCCGGCATGGGCACGGTTTGCAGGACGCGCCGGAGAATTTCCGGCGCCAGGATGAGGATACAGAGCGTCGCCGGGGCGGATGCAATCATGTCCACCGCCGAAGGATGCGTGGCGAACCAGTCCCAGCGGGTCAGGATTGGATTCAGCACCAGCCAGAAAATATCGCGCAGGATCAGCAGCACGATGACCGGCGCCGCCGTGAAGAGCATCCCCGATCGGAATTTCGCATTGAAATATGCGGGGAACGTCGGCGGAGCGCAAAACGGCAAATCCTCATTCAATTGCACTAAAATATTCTGCTCGCGCAGGGATTGCTCGGCGGGATATTGGGCCCAGATCAGCCCCATCAGTGCCGCCACCGCGGGCAGGGTTCCCAGAATTAATCCAGGGGTATACAGCCCGTCGCCCCCCAGGTGGTAGTGCGTCAGCCAACCGTCGATCAGACCTTTCCAGCCAAACGCGAAGAGCCCCGCGGCAAACCAAGCGGGCACCGCGGTCCGTGCCGTCAGCGAAATCCAGTTAATCCGCCCGATGCGCCGCTGAAGGTCGCGAATGGGCACTCGGCGCACCATCCGGCTCCAGACCGACATCGCCAAAACCAGCACCACATAACCCGCGATCAGTATTGCCGCCCCAGAGGCATATCCGATCCGCCCGGCGGGCGGCATGGGCGGCGCGTAAAGCCAGATCGCATAGACAATCAATATCGCGAATCTCAACATGAAAAACTCTTATACCCGCGGCGGCGTCATTCATCCTGCTGTTGAACTTGATCAGCCTGTGCGTATTGATGCAGACTCCAGGCGGCAGCCACCCCCACGGCTAAAATCACCGGGAGCAACCGAATCGCCAGCCGCCAGTGCGGCCGGCATTTCACTGCGAACGGCAAATCGCCCGCTAACGCCAACATCGGCGAAATCAAAACAAGTCCCGCGAAAAATTGCTGGCCCGGCGTCAGGGTGTCACCGGTAAAAAAATAACCATGGATGAGCAAAGCGAGAAGCGGCAGGGCGATCGCGGTGGCCGCGCCGCGTTCGAGGGAGATTCGCCCGCGCCATGCCGCCGCGGCGGTTGCCGCCACGCAAATGGCCGCCGCCCCCGCCGCGGCCGTGGCGCTGCCGACGATATGCCAGCTTGTTAGGATCGCCGCCGCGCCGATGGAGAGGATCAAGAGCAGCAGCGGCCCGGCCAATCCCGGCGATTCACGCGTTACCGTCTCCAACGACCACCACCAGGCGAGCGCCGCCAATCCCAGAAAGTCGATCCACTCCTCCCACAGGATCAGCGACCCGGGAATCAGCGGCCAAAGCATCACCCGAATGACCAATCGCCAGAGAATCAGCAGCCCAATCGCCCGCAGCCAAATGGGAGGTCGCACCAGCGCATCGAGCAATCCCAAAATCCCCAGCCCGACGGCGAGGTAGAAGACCCACTCGATGACATCCCCCGTCCCGGGCGGGAAATGCGGCCTGGCGCGCAGATTCCAAAACGCCATGCCAAACGCCAGCCCAAACAGTGGCCCGCCGATCCACCGGCCATCCACGGTCGCGGATTTATCCCAAACGCGCCAAGCCGCCGCCAGTCCGAACGCCGTCGCCAGCGCCGGGACCAGGAAGCCCAGCAGGATCGTCGAAATCGGCGGCATTCAAACTCGACTATTGCTTGATCGCTTCAATCGCCACGGTGATCCGCACTTCGTCCCCAATCGCCGGCGGCGGATCGTAGGTCATTCCATAATCGCTCCGATTGATCGTGAACGTCGTCTCAAATCCCGTGCGCGTCTCGCCCTTCATGCCTTGGCCCGTGCCGGTGAGGTCCATCTCCACGGTGATGGATTTGGTTACGCCGTGCGCGGTCAGGTCGCCAGTGACTTCAAGGGTCGTGTCGCCGGTCTTTTTCACGCTGGTGCTCTTGAAGGTCAGCGTCGGGAACTGCTTGGTGTCGAAGAAATCCGGGCCTTTCAAATCCTTGTCCCGATTCCCATTGCGGGTATCCAGGCTTTCCGCATTTACGGTCAGATCGAAGGAATCCTTCGTCGCGTCGCCGCCGTCCAGCGTGATCGCGCCCTTGGGCCCGATGAAATTGCCCCAAACATAACCGGCGCCAAAATGATGAACCCGGAAGATTACGAACGAATGCACCGGGTCGGTTTGATAATCATCCGCCCGCGCCGCCGAGGCTGCGGTCCACATCAAACCAATCGCCACGACCATCGCTCCCAATTGTCCTCGCACTCGATTCATTGCAAGCTCCTTGTCTAAAAGGTTGTTCAATTAGCCTTGAGTTCCGGCAAATCCAGCAGAATCAATTCTGTCGGCTGATCGGCCGCCAGTTCCAATCGGGTCTCCTCGGCGGCCCGAGCCTGATCTCCCTCCTGCATGGGCTGCCCATTGAGCTTCACCGAGCCGGCGATCACAAACAGATAGCCCTTGCGTCCGGGCCGAATCGAATGCGTCGCGCGAAAACCCTCGGGCAACGACGATAAATAAATTTGCGCATCCTGATCGATCCGCAAGGTATCGGGCAAATCGCCGCCGCTCACCACGGGCATTAGTTTCCCCATGCGATCGCCGCGGCGAAAATGTCTCTGTTCCCAATGCGGCACATTGCCCGTGTTCCGCGGCAAAATCCACAATTGCAACAAATGCAGCGGCTCGCGCGACGAGGGATTTTGCTCCGAATGATAAATCCCCTTGCCGGCGGTCATCGCCTGAACTTCGCCCGGCTTGATGATGCCCCGGTTTCCAAGATTGTCGCGATGTTCCAGTTCGCCGGTCAGGACGATGGTGACGATCTCCATGTCCCGGTGGGGATGGAAATCAAACCCGCCGCCCGGCTTAATGATGTCGTCGTTGAAGACGCGCAGGACGCCCCAATTCTGATTGGCTTCGTCGTAATAATCGCCAAAGGAAAAATGCCAGCGGGTCTCCAGCCAGCCGTGGTCGACATAGTGTCTCTGGTCGGATGGAGTGATCTTGATCATAAACCTTCCGCCCCGGATGTCGCACCCTCAGCATCGTGCGGCTCGCGAGCCCGTTCCAGCAACTGCAAAAACTCGCTTAGGCGTTCATGGCCCAAATGGCCCAGAGCCCGCCAGTGCATCTCGCGGATCGGCTGATCCAGTTGCGACAACAGTCCCAGGCCCGATTCGGTGATGCGCGCCTTAACCACCCGCCGATCATCCTCTTGCCGCTGGCGCGTTACCAGCCCGCGTTTTTCAAGGCGGTCGAGCAAACGCGTCAGGTCCGGATCCCTGGTAATCATACGATTGGCGATCTCCTGACAGGAGATACCCGCAGGCCCCACGCCGCGGAGAATACGGAGTACGTTGTATTGGGTGCCTGATAAATCGGCCGATTTGAGGGTGGCCGTAGCCCCCCGAGCGAGCCGATCCGCGGTCCGCATAACGTTCAGAAAGACCTCCTGCTCAAGCGAATCAAAGGGCCCCGTTTTGCCGATTTCCTGACCGAGCTTGCCGACCATACCCTAATTATATTTGTTGTAACGAATATCGTCAAGACACTATTTAATCATTGATATCAGCGTGATGGGAAGCCTTGGCCAATAAGCCTCTAATTACCCCCGCTATTTAATATACCCAAATTAACAAAGTGACCGCTTCATTTATCCGATGCAAGGTAAGCCAACTTAACACAGGAGCGGTTTCATGATGCGTCTATCCGGCGGTTCTCGTTCGAAGGGGGATAAAGAGCCTGCTAAAAAGACCGGTAGCGAACGGCGGATACATCATCGCCACGATCTGGAACCACAGGATATTTTCGTCGACCGCTGGGACGGCGGTCGCCGAAGCGGCCATAAATTCGGCAAAATCGTCGATCTCTCCGCCGGCGGGGTCCGGATCGTCACCTGCGAGGGAGATGTCAAACCCGATCATCAAATCCGCGTCCGCCTGGCCCTCCCCAGCTACGCGGGTATCTGCCCCTTCATCTCCAACGCCGGGTCCAATCTGGAGCCCAAAAATGAATGGGTCGGGTGGATGACCGTCAATCGCGTCGTCAAACTCACCAGCGAACAGTTCGAAGTCGCCGGCCGCCTCGTCGATATGGACGAAGTCGATCGCGGCATGCTTGGGCTTTATCTCTCTACCCAGCCCATAGCCGCCTGATCGCAAAAAACGATTAACCTCAAATCGGCCTCTGGGCTCTTAACCTTTCCGACCCAGGGGCCGATTCTTTTTTTATCCGCGGGCGTAGAATCTCCTCCCTATGCGCCTGGCCCTGGCCCAGATCAACCCGACCGTCGGCGACATCCCCGGTAACAGCGGAAAAATCCTCTCGTTCATCGACCGCGCCAAATCCGCCGGCGCCGATCTGGTGATTTTCCCGGAATTATCCGTAATCGGATATCCCGCCAAGGACCTGCTGCTCAAGCCGCAGTTTATCGAGGACAATCTGGCGGCAGTGGCCCGCATCGCCGGATCAGTTAGCGGAATTGATGCGGTGGTGGGATATGCGCAGCGGAACGCCGACCCGGTCGGCCGGCCGTTGCGAAACGCCGTGGCTCTGATGCGTGACGGGCGGGTTGTCGCCGAACATTTCAAAACCCTCCTCCCCAACTACGACGTTTTCGACGAGAGCCGATATTTCGAGCCGGGTCCCGCGATCGCGCGGGGTAATCTGGTTCGCATCGGCGATCTGGCGGTGGGGCTGACGATCTGCGAGGACCTTTGGAACGACGAAAAGATGGTCCCGCGCCGCCTCTATCACGACAATCCGATTGCCGATCTGCATCACGCCGGCGCTCAGATCATGATTAACGCCAGCGCCAGTCCGTTTGTCGCCGGGAAGCACGATTTCCGCCTCCAGCTTTTTTCCTCGCAGGCCAGGCAGTTTTCGCAGCCGCTGGTTTACGTGAACCAGGTCGGCGGCAACGACGAGTTGGTCTTCGACGGCAACAGCGTCGTCTTCGACGCCAGCGGCAAAGTGATCGCCCAGGCCAAGGATTTCGAAGAGGAATTACTGATGGTCGATCTGGCCGCGGGCCAATCCGGAGGCGCGATCAGCACTCCCAGCCGCGGAATCGAATCGATTTATAAAGCCCTGATTCTGGGCTTGCGGGATTACGTGCGTAAGTGCGAATTTTCGAGCGTGGTTCTGGGGCTGTCGGGGGGAATCGATTCGGCCCTGACCGCCGCCATAGCCGTGGCGGCCCTCGGACGAGACAAAGTCGTCGGCGTCGCCATGCCCAGTCGATTCAGCTCCGATCATTCCATCGCCGACGCCGCCAAACTCGCCGAAAATCTCGATATCGAGTTTCACGAACTCTCCATCGGCCCGGTTCACGACGCGTACGAGCAGACTCTCGCCGGACTCTTCGCCGGAATAAAACCCGATCTCACTGAGGAAAATCTCCAGGCCCGCATCCGGGGAGCGCTGCTGATGGCCCTGAGCAATAAATTCGGATATCTGCTGTTGACCACCGGCAACAAAAGCGAACTGGCCGTCGGCTATTGCACGCTCTACGGCGACATGTGCGGCGGCCTTGCCATCATCAGCGATGTGCCAAAAACCATGATTTGGGAGATGGCCCGGTGGGTCAATCAAACCGCCGGGCGCGAATTAATCCCGCAGAGCAGCATCGATAAAATTCCCAGCGCCGAATTGCGGCCGAACCAGACCGACCAGGATTCCCTGCCGCCCTATCCGCTTCTGGACGCGATTTTGAATCGTTACGTCGAGGAAGAAAAATCGGCCGCTCAGATCATTGCCGAGGGATATGAGGCGCAGACGGTCATGCACGTGATCCGATTGGTCGACCGCAGCGAATACAAACGCCGCCAGATGGCCCCGGGGTTAAAGGTGACCAGTCGCGCCTTCGGCTCGGGGCGGCGCATGCCCATCGCGCAGAATTACCGGCAAAACAGCCGACAATAATATTAATTTTCAACTGGACACCCGTGTCTCTCCGGGCTTTGAATCTCCTTTGCGTTCATCGGTATGAACGAGTCAGAGATATACGGGAGGTCATATGTACGTCATTACTGGAGCAACCGGACACACAGGGAACATCGTGGCCAGGCGCCTTCTATCGGAAGGCAAAGAGGTTCGCGCGGTCGGTAGACATCAAGAGCGCCTTCAGTCGCTTGTTGAAGCCGGCGCCAAACCGTTCGTTTGTGATCTGGCCGACCCCGTGGGCCTGGGCAAAGCTTTTGCCGGCGCCGAAGCCGCCTACATCATGATCCCGCCGGAAACGACCACCGCGAATTTCCGTGCGTTTCAGGATCGCATCACCGATTCGGTCGTCTCCGCGCTCACGGCCGCCCGCGTCAAGTACGCCGTCTTGCTCAGCAGCGTCGGCGCCGATAAATCCAGCAAGACCGGGCCCGTCGTCGGCTTGTACAATCTGGAAAAGCGCCTCGGCACCATCAGCGGGCTGAATGTTTTAAGTCTTCGCGCCGGCTATTTCATGGAAAATACGCTCAGCCAGGCGATGGCGATTCACGCCATGGAAAAAGCGGCCGGCCCTGTTCGACCCGATTTAAAACTTCCCCTGATCGCCTCGCGCGATATCGGCCAAGTTGCCGCCGAGGCGCTGCTCCGCCTCGATTTTCGCGGCCAGCAAACCCGCGAACTTCTCGGCCAGCGCGATCTGAACTACATTGAAATCGCCGAAATCATCGGTCAGGCCATTGCCAAGCCGGATCTCAAATACGTTCAGTTGTCCGACACGGAATTCCGGGGCTTCATCGCCAAGGCGGGTATGTCCCCCGATTTCGCGAATCTCATCCTGGAGATGGTCGCCGCCATGAATTCCGGACACATGCGCGCTCAGGAAACCCGCTCGGCGAAAAATACAACCCCGACTTCGTTTGAAACGTTTGTGGAAGAGGAATTCGTTCCGGTTTACGAAGCGCCGATGGCCGCGCGCGCTTAATGCTTGTGGGAGATCGCCAGGTAGCTCAGGACCAGCACCGCATTGACCAGCGTCACGATTGCCGCTCTTCCCATCGCTTGGCGAACCGCCGGGGCGGCCTGGTTGACTGGCGCATTGATCCACATCAAGACCTTGATCCAGATCGGCAGCGGCCCTTCGTCGCTGCCGGTGTTTTCGAAACCGGCTGCATCCAGTACCGCTGATTTTTCCGAATTGCTGGTCTCGACAGGCGCCGCGGCGGGAGCCGCTGGAGCCTCGACCTTAACTTCGGCGGCGACGGCCGGAGCCGCCTGTGGCGTCGGGGCCACTTCCGGTTTTTGTTCTTTCGCGTCAAAACCAGCCGCCTCCAAAAGCGCGGCTTTTTCGTCCCCTTCGGTTGCCGGCGCCTCCCCAGCCGCCGTTGCGTCCGGCGCGACGGGCGCCTCGGCGATGCTCGCCGCGGGCGTTTCGACCCGCTTCTCCACCGCCACCGGCGGCTGGACGGAACTCACCGCGGGCAGGTCCGGGCCCGGCGCCGGCGGCGCGGGAGCCGTATCCTGCTGAAGCTGATCGAACAATTGGTCAAGCTGACTGCTTAAGGTCGCCTCGTCCAGACCCAGCTCGGTCTCGGCCGATGCAACTCTTGGAGAAGTCAAAGCGGATATCGATTGCGGCTTTTCTTCTATTTTCGGCAGTGGCGGCAAGGGCGCCGTCGCGGCGGCGGTTTCCGCCTCGGCCAGTAAGCGATCGATCTCGCTTCCGGCCAATTGCGAGAGCACGTCATCGGCGCTGCCCAAATTATCTGGATTGGGAACGGGGGATTCCTTCAGATCGGCGGCCTGTGCCATACGGACTCCTTGCCCAACTCCGCGAGGCACGGAGCCTCGCATCTACGCTTCCTTGCGTTTTTTCGGACAGGACCGCACGAATCATAACCTGTAAAACAGGCTCTTTCAATACAGTCTTGCCGCTTGCACGCCGGGGTCTGATAATCACACCCGTTATGCGGCGGATTCACCTCACGGAGATTTCCCTCGGGAAGACCGATCTATGCCAGGCCCACGCCCGATATCTGCGCGATGTCCTACGCCTCACCCCGGGGGAACCGGTCGAAGTCTTCAACGGCGCCGGTTCTCTGGGCCGCGGGTCGATCTCGGCCATCGAGGCGGATCGAGTCACGATCGAAATCACGCGCATTGATCCGCCCGAGCCCGGCGCGACCTATTTATGCATCGCCGCCGCCGTTCCCAAGGGTCCGCGAGCGGATTGGATGATTGAAAAGCTGTCCGAACTGGGGGTCGAGGACTTTTTCCCCCTCATCACCCATCGCGGCGTCGTTTTGCCCAAGGGTGAGGAAAAGTTCGACCGCTGGCGTCGCTTAGCCGCCGAGGCCTCCCGCCAATCCGGCCGGGCCTCGGTCATGCAGATTCATCCCCTGGTCAATTTGCCGGAATTGCTCGCGCGGCCAAGCCCGCCTCGCTGGTTTCTTTCGCCCCAAGAGGACGCGCAACGGATCTCGCAACTCGCCTTGCCGCCATCGCTAATGATGCTCATCGGCCCCGAAGGCGGCTGGACGGATGAGGAGATCGCCCATTTCGCTGCGGCGGGTTTAATTGGCGTGCGGCTGACGCGGACGATCTTGCGCATCGAGACCGCCGCGATTGCCGCCGCCGCCATCGCCGCGGCCGGGCATGCCGCCTTGACGGCGCGCCAGGCAGGGACGACCATTTAGTTGGAGATTCCCTCAGCGGAAAGCTTTGTGAGCCAATATCCTTATCCTCCGAATCCCTACACCCCTCCGCCGCTCAATTACTCGGCGTGGCCGATGCCTCCGCGCCGTGGTCCCAGCACCGGCGTCGCGTCGATCCTGCAACTGCTCCTGGGCGGATTTCTCTTCCTCTTCGGTAGTTGTGCCGGCGGCGCCATCTGGAAGCTCGGCTTCGATTCCATCTACCTCCAGATGCAGAAACAAGGGGCGCAGATTCCGGTCATTCCCGGACACGATGTCGAGGCGATTTTGCGGGCCTTCGTGATCGGCACGGCCGTCGCCATGGTCCTGGCCGGATTCATCCTCCTGGCGCTGACGCCGCTCGTCTTTCGCGGCGGCAGAGGCGCAACCTTGGCTTCGAGTTTCCTGGTGGGCATCCTCGCCATCCTCATGACACTGGCGATCATCACCGGCCTGGCGCAGTTGGGCCCCGACCCCTCCCTTCTGTTTTATCTCGTCGGCGTCATCTATTGCGTCGCCACGCTGGTCATGCAAATCCAGAGCCTGCGCACGGCGGCCGATCCGCGCACTGCCGTCGCGATGCAGCAGGCTTGGTATTGGTTACAGCAGCAGCAATCGGCAAGCGGCTACGGCTATGGCCAGGGGACCGGATACGGTTATCCTCCGCCTCCCCCGGCGGCTCCGCTGCCTCCGCCGCCGCCCGGTTCCCCGAATCCCCCGTCCCCTCCCTTGGCCTGAGCGAGCCTCTGCATGTCCCAACCGTCGCTGGAACAGATGTTTTTCGCCGCCGGAGAGCACCAGACCGCCGGCCGTCTCGCCGAGGCCGAATCCCTTTACCGCGAAATCCTCAAAAAAGAGCCGTATCACCCCGATGTGCTCCATCTGCTGGCGGTTGTGCTGAGCCAAACTAATCGCTTCGACGAGGCCATTGATTTGCTCGGGCAGGCTTTGGCCCATCGTCCCGATGATCTAAATCTACACGGCGATCTGGGATCGGTCTTATTGTTGGCCGGACGACGTGCGGAGGCTGTCCTGGCTTTTCATCGCGCCATGGATTTGAATCCAAACGACGAGCGGATTCTGGTCCTTCTCGCCGGGGGATTGCGCGATGCGGGCGATTTTGCCGGCGCTCTCAATGCTTACCAGCGCGCGATCGATTTATCCCCAAGCTCCTCCCGCGCGCTGGCCGGCATGGGCGAGATTCTGATGGGCCAGGGTCACTACGAACCGGCGATCGCCATCTGGCGCCGCGCTTTGGAGATCGATCCGAAGGACGCCGGCACGGCGTACAACCTCGGCACCGTCTTGCGCGACGCAGGCCGCCTCGACGAGGCCATCGCAACCCTCCGCCTCTCGCTGGCGACGCATCACGACCAGCCCAAAGCCTGGAACAATCTGGCCGGCATGCTCAAAGACGCCGGCGAATTGGACGAATCGATCGCCTGTTACGACCGCGCCATGGCCCTGAATCCTAAATCGGCCGCCTATCATTCCAACCGTCTGTACACCCTCTATTTCCACCCGGCGTACGATTCTAAAAAACTTTTGGGGGAGCATCTCGAATACGTCCGCCGGCATATCGCCAATATTCGCCCGGCCGCGAAACATCACAACGACCCCAAACCCGACCGCCCGCTTCGCATCGGCTACGTCTCGGCCGATTTCCGCCGCCATCCGGTCGGACTCTGTTTTCAAATGCTTTTGGAAAATCACGACCGGCAGAATTTTTCGCTTAGCTGTTTCTCCGATGTCGTCAGACCCGACGCCGAGACGCAGCGAACCGCGGAGCAGGCCGACGAATGGCATTCCATTGTCTCCCAGTCCGACGATCAACTTGTCGAACTGATCCGCGACCGCAGGATCGACATCCTGGTCGATCTGTCGCTCCACATGGCTCGCAATCACCTGACCGCCTTCGCCCGCAAGCCCGCCCCCGTCCAGGTAACGTATCTCGGCTATCCCGGGACCACCGGCCTCTCGGCAATCGACTATCGCCTCAGCGATTCATCGATCGATCCCCCGGGAACCGACGCCGATTACACGGAAAAAACCGTCCGCCTCCCCCGCACCTATCTCTGCTGGCGATGGAATGGCCCGGAGGTGCCGCTGCGATTGCTGCCCGCGCGAGTCAATAAATTCATCACGTTCGGGTGCCTGAACAACTTCTGCAAAGTGACGCCCCAGGTGCTTCAGATTTGGGGCGAATTGATGTCCGCGCTGCCCAATTCCCGGCTGATTCTGCGCTGCCCGTCGGGTTCGACGTCTGAGCGCGTTTTGGCCGCTTTCGCCCGGCGCGGAATCGACGCCAACCGCGTCGAATTGGTCGGCGCGTTGCCCTGGGACCAGTACGTCGCTCTCTATCATCGCATGGATATCGGACTCGATCCCTTCCCCTATCCGGGCCATACCACGAGTTTGGATTCGCTTTGGATGGGCGTTCCGCTAGTGACGCTCAGCGGCAACACTCCCGTGAGCCGCGCGGGGGTGAGCGTGCTGAACACCATCGAATTGCCCGAATTAATCGCTGCCGACGCCGCGCAATACATCTCGCTGGTGCGATCGCTGGCCGGAGATTTGCGCCGGCTGGCCGGATATCGCGGCAGTCTTCGCGAGCGCATTCGCCGCTCGCCTCTTTCCGACGGCTCCTATTTCGCCCGCGATGTGGAAGCCGCCTATCGCCAGATGTGGCACACCTGGTGCCGGAGCCGCCGATGACACCTCCTGAGCTTCCGATCGCCCAAGACCATCACAAAGCTGGGCGGCTTCCAGAGGCGGAGCGACTGTACCGTCAGATTCTCACCCAACATCCCCACGACGCCGGCACGCTTTATCTCCTCGGCCAACTTCTGCATCAAACCGGTCGCTCCGCGGAATCGATTCAGAGCCTCCAGCGCGCCATCGAAATTCACCCCAATTTTCCCGAAGCGCACCACCAATTAGGAATGGTTCTTCGCGCTAGCGGCGATTTGACCGGAGCGATGGCCTCGTTTCGGCAGGCCCTGGCGCTACGTCCGCGCTACGCCCTGGCATTGAACAGCGTCGGCCTGGTTCATCAATCCGCCGGGCGCGAATTAGAGGCGATCGAATCCTTTCGCGCGGCCCTGGATATTCAACCCGATCTGGTCGTCGCGCTGACCAATCTAGGCGCATTGCTGACCGGGCGAGACGACGCCGAAGCTATCCGCGTGCTTACTCTTGCCGTGCAATTGCAGCCTGATCTTCCCGGCCCCCATAACAATCTCGGCAACGCTCTGGAGCGCGCCGGCCGCCTCGACGAAGCGATCGCCGAATTCCAGAGGACCATCCAGCTCCGGCCGGATTATGCCCAGGCTTATACCAATTTTGGCAACGTCATGAAGGACGCAGCCCAGTGGCCCGCCGCCCTGGACTATTACCGCCGCGCCGTCGAATTAGAACCCACTCGCGCCGACTGGCATAGCAATCTCATCGCCGCGCTAAATTACGCCCCGCTGGAGTCGCCGGAGATCCTGCGCCGGGAATTGGAGCTTTGGAACCAGCGGCACGCCAAGCCCCTGGAAAGCAAAATTCGCCCGCACGATAACGACCCTGCGCCCGACCGTCGTCTGAAAATCGGTTACGTTTCCCCCGATCTGCACACGCACGCCGTCGGCCGGGTAATGCTTCCGTTGGTGAGCCACCACGATCACCAGCACTTTGAAATCACCTGTTATTCCGACACGCAATGGCCTGACGAAACCACCCTCGGGTTGGAATCGCACGCCGACGTTTGGCGGGACAGCCGCGGCCTTTCCGATTCTCAGCTGGCCGATTGGATTCGGCGGGACCGCATCGACATTCTCGTCGATCTATCGCTCCACACGGCCAAGAACCGCCTGCTAACCTTCGCGGAAAAACCCGCCCCGGTGCAGGTCAGTTACCTGGGCTATGTCGGCACCACGGGAATGACCGCCGTCGATTTCCGTCTCACTGATCCCTATCTCGACCCGCCGGGCGCGGGCGACTCCTGCTACAGCGAAACGTCCATTCGCCTCGCCCACACGTATTGGTGTTACCAGCCCACGGTTGATATTCCCGTGAATCCTGAGCCTCCAGCGACGAAAACAGGAATGTTCACCTTCGGCTGCCAGAACAATTACTGCAAAGTCTCTCCCGCCGTCTGGAGCGCCTGGGCGGAAATTCTGCGCGCGCAGCCGAATTCAAGACTTCTCGTCTACACTCCCCACGGCAGCCATCGCGAAATCCCCCGCAAAATTCTCGCCCAGCGCGGGATCGATCCGGCGCGGCTGCTCTTCTCGGAAGCGACAGGACTGGATTATTTTCAAACCTATCACCAGATTGATATCGCCCTCGATCCCTTCCCCTATTGCGGCGGAATGACCACGTGCGACGCCCTCTGGATGGGCGTCCCCGTCATCACCCTGCGCGGCCAAACCGGCGTCGGCCGCGGCGGCACGAGCCTGCTCTCCAACGTCGGCCTCACCGAATTAATCGCGGAAAATCTGCAGCGATACATCCAAATTGCTGCCGAGCTCGCCGCCGATCTTCCACGACTCACCCGGCTGCGGCAAAATATCCGCCCGCAAATGCAACAATCGCCGTTGATGAACGCTCCCGCCTTCGCCCGCGACATCGAAGCCGCTTATCGCCAGATGTGGAACAATTTCTGCCAGAGGTGAGCCGCATGAGCGATCCAGAGCTTTACGCCCGACTCACCGAAGCCGCCAAGTTACTTCAGCAAGACCGCCGCGACGACGTCGAGCGGCTGCTTCGATCGCTTTTAGCCGCTGATTCAGATAACCCATACGTCCTGCAACTAAACGGCATCCTGGCCATGAAGCAGAACCGCCTACCCGAGGCGGAAGATTTCTTTCGCCGCGCCATCGCCGTCAAATCCGATTTTGTCGAAGCCCACAACAATTTGGGAATCGTCCTGCGCTCGGCGGGACGCTTTTCCGATTCCGTCGACGCGTACAAAAAAGCGCTCGAGCTACGCCCCGCCGATCCCGACATTTTGAACAACCTTGGCATGGCGTTGCAGGGCCTGGGAAAATTCGACGAATCCATCGCAGCCCTGCGCAAAGCGGTGGAACTGCGCCCCGACCATTCCGCCGCGTACGGAAATCTGGGAATCGTCCTGCGAGCCGCCGACAAGCCGGAAGAAGCGATCCAGGCGCTGGCGCGGGCGATCGAACTTTCTCCCGGCTTCGCCGATGCCTATTGCAATTACGCCAATGCCGCTCGCGATTTAGGCCGACTCGACGAGGCGGTCGCCATGTACCGCAAAGCCATCCAAATCCGCCCCGACCCCGGCACTCACAGCAACCTGGTCTTCACGATTAATTTCCATCCCGCCTACGATCCGCAAACGATCCTGCGCGGAAATCGGGAATGGGACCGCCTCTACGGCCAGCCGCTTAAGGAAACCATCCGCCCCCATGAGAACGACGCCAGGCCCGACCGCAAACTGCGCATCGGCTACGTCTCCCCCGATTTTCGCGACCATTGCCAATCCCTCTTCACTGGCGCCCTCTTTTCAAAGCACAATCGTTCCGCCTTCGAAATTTTCTGCTATTCCGCCGTCACACATGAGGACAGCATCACCCAAGGCCTCCGCGGCCAAGCCGACCATTGGCAAAACATCGTTGGCCTAACCCATGGCGAAATCGCCGAAAAAATCCGCGACGACAAAATCGACATTCTGGTCGACCTGACCATGCACATGGCGCAAAACCGCCTTCCCGTTTTCGCTCGCAAGCCAGCCCCCGTTCAGGTCTCGTGGCTCGCCTACCCCGGCACCACCGGCGTTGAGGCCATCGACTACCGAATCACCGATCCCCATCTCGATCCCCCCGGCGAGCACGATTCGTGGTACTCCGAAAAATCGATTCGCCTCCCCGATACCTTCTGGTGTTACGACCCGCTCACCGATCACCCGGAGCCAAACGCCTTACCCGCTCTGAAAAACGGATTTATAACCTTCGGCTGTCTGAATAATTTCTGCAAAGTCACCGACCAATCGCTTTCTCCGTGGTCGCGAATTCTGAAATCGCTCCCCACCTCAAGGTTGATCTTGCTGGCCCCTCCGGGAGAGCATCGCCGGCGGATATACGCCGGTCTTGGCGTCGATTCCGATCGCGTCGAATTCGCTCAGTTTCAGCCGCGGGAAAAATATCTCGGCACCTATCACCGGATTGATCTCTGCCTCGACACGTTCCCCGTCAACGGCCACACCACCAGCCTCGACGCACTTTGGATGGGCGTTCCGGTCATGAGCATGGTCGGTCACGCCGCGATCGCCCGCGCCGGAATCAGCCAAAATACCAATCTCGGATTAGCCGCGGAGTTGGTCGGCCGGACGGGCGATGAATTTGTTTCACTGACGTTGAAGCTGGCCGCAAATCTCGATCGCCTTTCGGAGTTGCGCAAGACTTTGCGAGCGCGGATGAGCGCCTCCGCCCTGATGGACGCGCCAAAATTCGCCAAGAATATGGAAGCCGCCTACCGCCAAATGTGGATCACCTGGTGCCGGAGCCGAGGCGCATGAGCGATTCAATTTTTTATGCCCGTCTGAGCGAAGCCGCCGGATTTGTCCAGCAGGACCTTCTCGAGCGGGCGGGGCCCATGCTTCGAGAGCTTTTGGCGGACTATCCGGACGACCCGTACGTTCTGCAAATCTGCGGTATTCTGAGCATGAAACTCAATCGGCACGCCGAGGCGGAGGATTTCTTCCGCCGCGCTATCGCCGCCAAAGCCGATTACGTCGAAGCTTACAACAATCTCGGTATCGCGCTTCGAGCGCAGCGGCGATTTTCCGAATCGATCGAAGCGTGCGCCATGGCTCTGCGGCTCCGCCCCGACGACCCCGACATTCTGCACAACCTGGGCGGCGTTTACCGCGACGCCGGCGAAGGCCCCAAGGCCGTCGAGGCGATTCGCCGCGCCTTAGCCGCGCGCGATACCAACGAGGAATTCTGGAACACCCTCGGCCTGGCGCTGCTGGCGCAGTCAGACGCCGCCGGCGCCGTCGAGGCTTTCAAGCGCGCCGAGAAAATCCTCAAATTCCCCGGTTTCCACACCAATCGTCTCTTCGCCATCCATTTCGATCCACAGGCTGACCCGGAGTCGATCTTCGCCCAGCATCTCGATTGGGATCGCCAGTTCGCCCAGGCCCTGCGCCCGGCCATCCTTAAATACCCTAACGATCGCAATCCGAGTCGGCGCCTCCGCATCGGCTACGTCTCCGGCGATTTCCGCCGCCATTCCGCCGCCTTTTTCATCGAGCCCCTTCTCGTTCATCACGACCCCGAAAAAACCGAAATCTTCCTCTACGGCAATTCCAACAAATGGGACGATATCACCGATCGCATTCGCTCCTACGGACATCACTGGCGAGACATTTTCGGAATCGAAGATGACGCCACCTACAAAATCGTCCGCGACGATCAGATCGACATCCTCGTCGATTTGTCCGGCCATACTGAAGGCGCCCGCCTCCTCGTGTTCGCCCGCAAACCCGCGCCTGTTCAGGTCGCCTACCTCGGCTATCCCGACACCACCGGTCTCAGCGCAATCGACTATCGCCTCACCGACCCCTTCCTCGATCCCCCCGGCCTGATCGACCGCCTCTACACCGAAAAATTAATTCGCCTCCCGCATACCTTCGCCTGCTACCGCCCGCCCGAAGACGCCCCGCCCGTCTCCGATTCTCCCGCTCTAACCAACGGCTTTGTCACCTTCGCCAGCTTCAACAGCCTGGCCAAAGTAAATCCGCAAACCCTCGATTGCTGGGCGGAAATCCTTCGCCAGGTCCCCACCTCCCGATTCCTCATGGCGACTCACGGCCTTGAATCCGCCGAAACGCGACAGCGCATTGAATCCATATTCCAATCCCACGGAATCGCGCCCAGCCGCCTTGAGCTGTTACCCCGTCACTCCTGGCCGAATTATCTAGCTCTCCACCACCGCGCCGACATTCTGCTCGATACTTTCCCCGTCGGCGGCCACACCGTCGCCTGCCATGCCATCTGGATGGGGGTGCCTGTGATTACCCTGACCGGAAAAACAACCAGCCAACGCCTCGCCGCCAGCGTGTTATCCAACTTGAATCTGCAAAATCTAATAGCCGATACGCCGCGGCAGTTTTTTCAAACGGCCGTGGATTTGGCCGCCGATATTCCGCGCCTGGCTGACCTTCGCGGCCATCTGCGCGAAAAATTTCGGCAATCTCCCGTCGTGGACGGCGCGCAATTCGCGCGCGAAGTCGAATCTGCGTATCGGCAGATGTGGAAAGAATATTTATCGCAAGCTCAGTGAGCGCGGGAAATAATCCTGCTTCATCGCCTTCTTGGCCAATGCCAAGGTCTCTTCCGCCACGACGTTAGCCTTCGCCGTCCCCGTTCGCAGCACGTCCAGCACGTCGTTGGGCCGCTGCTCATACTGCTTTCTTCGATTCCGGATCGGTTCAATGATCGTGTTCAGTACCTCCACCAATTTTTTCTTGATGACCACATCCCCGACTTTCCCGGCGCGGTAAGCCTCTTCCTGCTCGGCCACCCACGCCTTCTCAGGATTAAACGTTTCATGAAAAATCCAAAGCGGATTATTCTCCACCGTGCCCGGATCGGTCGCCCGCAATCGCTTGGGGTCGGTATACATCCCCATCACTTTTTTCTGCACGGTATCCGCATCATCCGAAAGAAAAATGGCGTTATTCAGCGATTTGCTCATCTTGAGAAGCTCGCCGGAAGCTCCCGGCCCGCCCGTCCCCACCAGCCGCCGCACGCGCCCCAGCAGCGGCTGAAAAATCGGAAACAGGCCGCCCTTTGCCGCGTAATCCTTGTCTTCCGTATGCGGATCGACGCCGCAGTACATCTGATCGAACCGCCGCGCGATCTCCCGCGACATCTCCAGATGCGGCAACTGATCTTCCCCCACTGGCACCAGCGCCGGCCGAAACGCCAGAATATCCGCGCACTGCCCGACCGCATAAAGCGGAAATCCAAACGGATAATTATCCCCCAGCTCCTTGTCCCGGATCTCGTCCTTGAGCGTCGGATTTCGCATAACCCGATTAAACGGCACCAGCATCGCGAAGAAAAAAGTCAGCTCATCGATTGCCGGCACTTCGCTCTGAATAAAAATCGTGCTCTTATTCGGATCGATCCCGGCCGCCAGATAATCCGTGGCAATTTCCATGACGGACTGACGAATCTCCCCCGGCTGATCCGCGCGAGTCGTGAAGGCGTGTTTGTTGGCGATGATGAAATAGCAGTCGTATTGATCCTGGAGGGCGAGGCGATTTTCCAGGCTGCCGACGAGATGACCGAGATGCAATTTTCCGGTGGGGGTGTCGCCGGTAAGAATCCTGGGCTTGGATGCCATGGGCAGAGTTATACGCAAAGGCGGCTGGGAATGCATCGCCGCGACGCATTGCGGTCAAAATCAACTCACCAAAGGACACTAAAACAAATGAGCAAATAAAAGAAGACGGCTGCGAGGAATGGAGCCACCCAAGCGAGCATGGCCGCTAGTTCCGACGAAACGACCAGCCATCTCGGTTGATGAGAGATAATTCCATTATTTGCTGGCTGTTCGGTCACTCGACGATTCCACCGATGCTCCGAAGTCCGGTCAACCATAATGAGAGCCGTTGCGATGGCTGGGAGTATCAACAGCCACGAATCCCACAGCAAATCCGACGCGCCGAAAACCGTGGGCTGCGGCCAAATCCACATATTAATCCTGACATCGAGATGAAGATCGGGATTGCCTCGCCAGCTAGCATCCGGGAAGGCAAATCTTATATCTTCCCACCCAAAAGAGATAATCACAGATATAATGCTGATGTAAATCGAAGTTGACAGCCACCCGCGTCGTCGTTTCTGCGAAGAACGCGGCGACGCGTATTCCAGCGGATTTCCTTCGGAACCCATGGCGCCTTAGCTCAAAGGAAGTCGACAACCGATCTACTTCTGCAACTCCCGCACCGCTTCCACCGCGTATTGCAGCACGGCTTCATCCTCTTCGCTCCAAATGCGCCCCCGCCGGGCATACACCTGCGACATTACTTCCCGCGCCTTATCCAGCTTGTAGGGCTCCAACCCCTTGTCGGTCCACCAGGTCAGACTGGGAATATATCGCGGCGGCAAACCGCTGGCCGCCAGCATGCTGCAATATCCGATATAGCTCCCGCTCATCAGCCGCGTGCCGATCGCGGTCTTACTGTGATCGCCGATCATCGAGCCGAGCAATCGCCGGTCGGTGATGATCTCCTTTTTGCCGATGTGCATCTTGATTGGGCCGTAGGTATTTTTCAGATTGCTCGTCGTCGTCCCCGCTCCCAGATTCACCCATTCGCCGACGTAGCTGTGACCCAGATATCCGTAATGAGCCTTATTGCTCCAGCCCAGGATGATGCTATTGGCTATTTCCCCCGCCACCTTGCACATCATTCCGATGCTCGTCCCCTCGCGCACAAACGTCAGCGGGGCCACGGTGGAGAATTTCCCCACGCAGCACGACCCCGTGAGCACGCTATTGGCTCCGATGGACGCGCCTTCCTCGATAATGACCGGCCCCTTGCTCGCATCCAGCACGACGCCCGGCCCAATCGTCGCCTTCGGATCGACGATCACGTTCTGCTCGCCGATAACGTGATAGGGCCCCTTGGGCAGCGGATGCTTCTTCTCCAACAGCGGATTGGCATCCGCCATGATCGCTTCTTCATTCCAGTGAACCAGATCGGACAGATACTGCGGCAACCGCGCCGGCTGCGTATCGCGCGGCAAATCGAGCAACTTCGTCCACGCGGGGGTCCGGTTCAGCACGTCCTCGTGCGATAGCCCCGGCGATTTCACATACGCCTTGCGGATGAACTCTCCATCATCCACCACCACCCACTGATCCTGATGAACTTCATACATCCCCACGTGCAGCGCCCGCCCGCTGGAAATAAGGGCCGGCTCCGAATCCAGCGGCGTATTGATCGAGACCGGAACCCCCAGCCCCGGCGCCACATGCCGGCGGCAATAGTCCGCCAGCGCCGGCCGAACCCAAAGCGTCACCCGCGTCGGGCGAATGTGGCGAATCTGTTTTTCCAGTAGTGAACTTAGTCCGCACTGAATCGTGAAGACCGGACGGCTGATGGAAAGCGGCACAAAACTCGCCCAGTGCGAGCCTTCAAATACGACTAAATGCATGACCCCTATCTTAGCCTAGAAAATGAACTGGACGAAAACCGACCGAAATGATGCACCAGCACTAAGACCGAATTTCACTTATGGCTGGGAAGGATCACTGGAATGGGCACGAGCCGATAAGGAAACCGCCAGGGGAACCGAAACCGTCTGATTTGCCGAAATGCCGTCTTGCTTATTCGAGGAGAGACTATCGTTCCCCTG
>JBEKPV010000012.1:0-37680 GCA_049520395.1 Tepidisphaeraceae bacterium | reverse complement strand
ACGTGCCGCCAGCCGCGACGGACTGGCCGCTGGTTGGGGTTGTGATGGCGATTGCCGGTGTCGGGACGGTGATATTCAGCCAGCCGGGGCTGGAAGCGTACGACCAGTCGTCGCCGTTGGTGGCGTGAGCGGCGAAGCTGTACCACCCGGGGGCCACGCCCGTGGTCTGCCAAACGTAATAACCCTGACTCGCGGGGAGGTAATTGGCGCTGGGGAGGACCGTCCATTGGCCGGTGTTGCCGCTGTAAACCCAGAGTTGGACGTAGACCGAATTGGTGTCGCCCGCGCCGTCGCCGGCAGTGAAATTGACGGTGTAGTTGCCGCCTTGAGCGATCGCCTCGCCGGCGAGCACGGGATTGCTTATCGAAACGGTGGGCGCGGCAGCGGCGGAGTCCACGATGTGAAGATAATTGGGGCTTTGCACGGCGTAAGACGATGCGCTGGTGGGGATGTCCCAGGCTTGGAAGTAGTACCAGCCATGGGCGATGCCAGTGGTATTCCAAGTATAGGAGCCGGCCGACTGCGCGACGCCGGGGGTGAGTTCCAGCCAGGCGTTGTTGGGTCCGCCCTCGGCCCAGAGTTGAACGCTGTCGGTGGGGCTTCCGCCGGTCCAGTCGATGGTGTAGCTATCGCCCACGTTGACGCTGACGGCGGACGCCGGGGTGGTCAAAGTCAATTCGGGCGTAGTGATGCCGGCAAATTCGAAAATCGTGCCGTTGCCGGCGGACCCGCCGGTGAGGGTTGTGCCAAAAAAATCGCCGTCATGGTCGAGGCAAACTTCGCCGGGCACGGCCCCATCATTGCCGTCGGTGAAGGAATAGAGCGTGGTGACGGCCGTGGCGCCGGCGGCAAATTCCCAGGCGGTGCCGTTGTTGTCGGCGCCGGTGTAAGAGTCGGTTCCGAATAAATTGCCCTCGGCGTCGATGGCGACTCCATCGGGATAAGCCACGTCGGCGCCGCCGGGAAAGGCGTAGAGCGTGGTGACGGCAGTTGCTCCCACGGGAAGCTTCCAAAGCGTCCCGGACCCGATGGAGGAGTCCGCGCACGCGCCATAGAGATTGCCCGCCGAGTCGATGGCTATTCCCTGCGGATACTCGCCGTCTGTCGAGTTGGTGAAGGAGTAGAGTGTGGTGGGGGCCGTGGCTCCGGCGGCCAGTTCCCAGATGCTTCCGATGCCATCCGTGCCCTGGAACTGCGTGGTACCGAAAAGATCCCCGTTGCTGTCGATTGCGATGCCCGAGGCCTGGGCCTTGGTCGTAAACGTATAGAGATTAGTGACGGTGGTGGCTCCCTTGGGCAGTTCCCAGATGGTGCCGAATGTTTCCGCGGCCCCGTTGAGAGTCGTGCCGTACAAGTTGCCGGCGCTGTCTATCGTGATGGCGACGGGGCTGGAGCCGTCGCTGGCGCCCGTGAAGGAATAGAGAGCGGTGGGAACGGTGCTGCCGCTTGCCAGTTCCCAGATCGTGCCGGAGTCGTGGTCGCCGCCCGCCTCGGTCGTGCCGAACAGATCGCCGCTGTTATCGGCGACGACTCCCTGGGCCACCACGGCGCTATTGAAAGCGAAGAGCGTGGTAGGGGTGGCGGTGAGCAGACACCTGCGTTCCAGGGGCTCGACGGAAAAGACCGCTGCGCGTGCGAGCCGCGCGGATGGCGCGGTCGAGCGTCCGAAACTTCTGGCCACCCGCCTAATATTTTTCCACATTCGAATTCCGTGACCTTTAGTTTTGGACTGGTTCAGTTGAGGCTTTAGAACCATCCTCCGCAGCCGCCGCCTCCGAATCCCATACCGCCGAAGATCGGGCCGGCGGATTCAGTTTAGGAAAGGACTGTTTGGGTTGTGCTAATGGCGCCGGTGACGCCGTTATTGTTAAAATGTATTTTGTGCTGCTGGGGACTGGCGGGAAATTCGGTACATATTTCCCAGGTTCACGTCACCTGGAGCCAGTTGGGGCTGGCTTGGGTCCACCACATATTGCCGTCGTTGAGCCAAATGCTGAAGGCGTAATATGTTCCGCCGCCGGGCGCGGTCGGCACTGTCCACGTGTAGGCGCCGCCCGAGGCGCTCACGCTGGCGGCGATCTCCGTCCAGACGGGGGTTCCGTTGTTGAGATATTGCGCCCAGATTTGAACGGTGGAATTTGCCAGGTCGGTGGTTGAAAGACCCGTGATGTTCCAATCGAGATTGAACGTGCCGCCTGCGGCGACGGATTGGCCGGTGGTTGGCGTCGTGAAACTGATCGTTGGAGTCGCAACCGTAATGTTGAGCCAACCCGGGCTCGAGGCGTACGACCACTGATCGCCGTTGGTCGCGTGCGCGGCAAAGCTATACCAGCCCGGTGCCATGCCCGTGGTGTCCAAGACATAAGAGCCTTGAGATGCCGGCAGATAATTGGCGCTGGGAAGCTCGGTCCATTGTCCGGTGTTTCCGGAATAAACCCAGAGTTGTACGTAGATCGGATTGGTGTCGCCGGCCCCGTCGGCCGCGGTGAAATTCAGCGTGTAGGAATTTCCCTGCTGAACGGATTCGCCGGCCAGCACGGGATTGGTTAACGAAACCGTCGGCGCCGTTGCGCTCGGATTCACGACGTGCAGATAATTGGGGCTTTGCACCGCATAGGCGGTTCCGCTGACGGGAATGTCCCAGGCTTGGAAGTTGTACCAGCCGTGATCGACGCCGGTTGTGTTCCAGCTGAATGAGCCGTCGGAATCGGGAACGCCCGCGGTGAGTTCCGTCCAGGAGTTGGTGGGGCCCCCTTCGGCCCAAAGTTGGACGGTGTCGCCGGGGCTTCCGCCGGTCCAACTGATGGTGTAACTGTCTCCTTCGTTGACGCTGGCCGCGGTGGCGGGGGTGGTGAGCGCCAGTTGGGGCAGGGGAACGACGCCGGTCATTTCAAACACGGTTCCGCCGCCGTTGTCGCCGCCTTCGTAGGTTGCGCCGTATAGGTTGCCGGAGTTGTCCAGGGTAATAGTGGACGGGTCTTCGCCGTCGGAGCCGTCGGTGAAGGAATAGAGCGTGGTTGGCTTGGTGGCGCCGCTGGCCATTTCCCAAACATTGCCGACGAGGTTGGCGCCAGCCGCGCCGGTGGAGCCGAACAGATCGCCGGAACTGTCGATCGCAATTCCTTCGGGATAAGCGCCGCCGCCACCCACGGGGAAAGTGTATATCGTGGTGAGCGACGTGCTTCCGCCGGCCAATTCCCAGACGGTGTTTCCGACGAAATTGGTGCCATAGAGATCGCCGGCGGCGTTGATGGCGATTCCGTCCGGCTCCGCCGAGCCGGCGCTGCCGGGGAAGGAATAGAGTATGGTTACGGTGGTGCCGCCCGCGGGCAGTTCCCAGATCGTGCCGTCGTTATGCGTTCCGCCCGCATCGGTGTTGCCAAAGAGATCGCCGCTGCTGTCTCTGGTTATTCCGGTCGGCTCGCTTCCACTGGCGCCGCCGGTGAAGGCGTACAGAACCGTCACCGTCGTGGCGCCGACCGGAAATTCCCAGATCGTTCCGTCATTATGCGCGCCGCCGGAGAAGGCGGTTCCATAGAGATTTCCCGCGCTATCTCTGAAGATTCCCGCGGGTGTTGAACCGTCAGTGCCGCCGGCAAAGGAATAGACGGTCGAGACGTCCGTTGCGCCTTGGGCCAGTTTGTAAATCGCGCCCTCGCCGTTGTTGCCGCCGAGATAGGTCGTGCCAAAGACATCCCCGGTACTGTCGACCGAGATTCCCGACGGCTCATTCCCGTCCGTCCCCCCTGTGAACGAATAAAGCGTGTCGGGTGTCGCGCTCAGCAAGCGGCGGCGTTCCAACGGTTCAACGCAAAATCTGTTGAACATGGCATTTGCCCCTTCACAGGCCGGCGTTACCTGAATTCAAAAAGGGAGTCGGATTAAAACTCGCGACCGATCATGTCACCTGCAGCCAATTCGGGCTGGCTTGCGCCCACCATTCATCGCCATCATTCAGCCAGATGCTGAAGGCGTAATACGTTCCCCCTCCGGGTGATGTCGGGACCGTCCAAGTGTACGTTCCGCCCGAGGCGCTGACGCTGGCGGTGATCTCCTGCCAGACGGGCGAGCCATTACTCAGATATTGCGCCCATATCTGCACCGTGGCGGTTGAGGCGTCGGATGTGGAAAGTCCGGTGATGTTCCAATTGAGATTGAACGACCCGCCCGCGGCCACCGACTGGCTGCTGGTCGGCGTCAGGAAATTTATCGTCGGGGTCGGAACCGTGATGTTGAGCCACCCAGGGCTGGCCGTGTAAGACCACAGATCGCCGTCAGTCGCGTGGGCGGCGAAGCTATACCATCCGGGAAGCATGCCCGTCGTGTTCCATACATACGAGCCTTGAGACGCGGGCAGATAATTGGCGTTGGGCAATTCCGTCCACAATCCCGTGTTCCCGCTGTAGACCCAAAGTTGCACGTAAATCGGATTGGAATCGCCGGTTCCATCGCTGCCGACGAAATTGATGGTGTAATTATTCCCCTGCAGGACCGAGGCCGTCGACTCGGGAGGATTGCTCAGCGAAATATTGGGCGCCGCCGCCCCCGAATCTTCGATGTGCAGGTAATCCGGGCTTTGCACGGCATAGGAAGTCCCGCTGGCGGGAATATCCCACGCCTGGAAATAATACCAGCCATGGTCGACGCCCGTCGTGTTCCATGTATAGGAGCCGGCGGTTTGCGGAACGCCGGCAGTGAGTTCGGTCCATGAATTCGTCGGACCGCCTTCCACCCAGAGTTGGACGGTGTCGGTGGAGCTGCCGCCGACCCAGTCTACCGTGTAGCTGCCCCCCTCATTGACGCTGCTGCCGGAAGTTGGTGTGGTGAGCGTCAACGTGTCGGTCAGTGTGACGTGCGCGAAGACGGCGGAGCCGAGATCGCCGTTGGTGTTGTCCGTCGCCGCCAGTCCGACATTGCCGGCGGGGGGCATCGCGGAGATGTCGACCGAGGATCCGATTTGCGTGTACGTGCTTCCGCCGTTGGTGCTGTAGTAGCCGCTGAAAGTGCCGTCCGAGTCCGTCACTCTCAGATAGGTGGATCCGACGGCGCCGCTGACCGCATCGGATTCGATTGAGCCGCTGGTGGTCGTGCGATATTCGAAAATGATTTGGCTGGAGGTTTGCACGACCGCCGCGAACGGATCGTAGGAATTGGTGCTGGCGCGATACATGACGCCCGCCGTGCCCGTCAGGCTGGTGAGTTCCGCGGTGATGCTTCCGTTGCCGACGGGGCCCTGATAGCTGTAATTGAATTGATCGTAGGTTCCCGTGATACCGGAGCCGCCGCCGAGGATGGTCCATTTCAGCGTGTCGGGATCGAACAAGGATTCCGTGGTGTCGAACGGAACCGTCGGAGCGTCGATGTCGGTGTTGGTGTAACCGGCCTCCACGATGGTCGCGTCCACGGGAGTCGGATAATTCCCGCTGGTGTTTCCGATCAGATCGCCGCCGTTGGAAACGGTGATGTAGGAATCGGTGTCGAAGCTCATATCCCGGACGTGGTCGATCTGCATGCCCGTGGGCGCGGTGATGTGGACATCGCGGAAGGAGAGGTCCGTGATCGGCGCTTCGGGCAATCCGTAGATGGCGGCGGAAACGCCGTTCTCGGGCGCGTTGGTCGAGGTGATGTTGCTGAAACTGATATTTTGCCAGATGGGGGTGGTGGCGTTGACGGGCAAACCGGTGTCGGAATACGGGTTGGTTGGGAAGTCGTTGGATTGGTTGTAATAGCTGTCGATGAGGATGGGATACTCCACGCCGTTCATCGTGATATTGGAGTAAGTGCAATTCTCGACAAGCCCGCCGTTGCCGCGGTCGGCCTTGAGGCGCAGTCCGTTGACGGTTCCGTTGAAGGTGATGTTGTTGACGATCAGCCCATTGAGGCCGTCGTTGGTTTCGCCGCCGATGGAGATGCCGTGACCGGATTCGATGGTGCAGCTTTCGATATCGATATTGGCGCAGTACTGGTTTTGGGGCTTGATGGCGATGTCGTCGTCGCCGTCGGAGATGGTGCAATTTTCGATCAGCCAGTTCTCGCCGGCGGGATCGATGCCGTCGGTGTTGGCGATGGTGGAGGCCGTCGAGATCGACACGCCGTTGATGGTGACATTATTATTGAACGCGCTGCCGCCGCAATTGATATGTTCGTGGGGCGAATTATCGACTTTGACGTTTTGGATCAGTCCGATGGTGGCGCCGGCGAGTTGGACCATGTTCAACGAGCCGGCCGCGCCGCCGTTGTGTCCGTCGAGCGTTCCCATCGAAGCGCCGGTGCCCAGCCCGGTGATTTCCCAGTTATTGCAGTTATCGACGTTGATCCAGACGCTGGCGGAGAGCCCGGAAACGGCCTGGAGTTCCGCGCCGCTGTCGATCTGGAGATTAACATTGCTGGCCATGTAGATTTCACCGCATTCGAAAGCTCCCGCGGCAGCGGGGACTTCCACGGTGCCGCCGCCGGCCTGACTGGCGGCGGTGATCGCGTCTTGAATCGCGGTCGTGTTGTTGGTCGCCCCGTCTCCCACCGCGTTGTACGGGGCCGCGGTGATGAGATAATCCGAACCCGTGATCACCGGAAGCGGCGGCGCGGAAAGCAAATAGCGCCGTTCCAATTCTTCCGCGATGGGCCGAGTGCTTCGGACTGCTTGATTGAGTTTTCGCGCGGACTTCGCGAACAACCACCGCCGTTTTTCCGAAGCGAACCGAACTATGGACATGAATCCTCCATTGGTCGGTGCGTAGTCGGCCCGTATCGCGCAATTACGCACCAATTCGCTTATCGGAAAACCGCCAGCTGGACCAAAAGTTAAACGATAAGGAACCGAGCAAAATCAGACGATGCCTCCACGAACAGTGTACAAATCTCCTCATCTCCGATTAAACCCTACGTACGATCCCAGCAGTTTGGATGTTCTGATGCCGCCTCCCGCCAGCCGCAAATCGCGGCAACTCTTGGGGTTGCATCCGCTGTTTTCGCCCGCCCGCCAACCGAGTCGCAAATGTCCTGCTCCCATTTGTTGCACTCAATTTGGCTCCTGCGCTTTCTCCAAGTGCGTTTGCACAATTTCACTTGCGGTGCGAGGAGGCTAGTAATTTAGACCTAGGTATCGTTCCGGTGGCATTGGGATATAACGGACGTCATGTCGGAAACGACGGAGACCAATCGGCTTACGACGGGCCGCAGGGCCGCGATGCTCGCCGGCGTTCTATGTCTGTGCGCGCTGGTCCGTCTGTGGGTCATCGTTCATTCGCAAGTGACCAGTCTGGACGGGACGACCTACATACGCATGGCCCGCGCCCTCTCCAGCGGCCTGGGCCGCGTGGCCGGCGTTTCTCGCCAATACGATTATCACATTGGATATCCACTGGCGGTCGCCGCGACGCACGCGCTCGCCGGTGATTTGGGATTTCGATCCGGCGTCGATGGTTGGGACCGCTCGGGCGAAGCCGTGGCGCTGATCGCCTCACTGGCGGCGATGGCGGCGCTCTGGCTTTTTTGCGAGCGAACATTCAATTGGCAGACGGCGCTGCTGACGACCCTCCTTCTGGGTGTCTCCAGAAAATGGGCGATTCTGGGCGAAGATGTGCTCAGCGACGGAACCGCCGTGGCCCTCCAGTTATGGGCAATGGTCGCGGCCCTCTGGACACTCAAATCGCTGGCTCGCCCCAGTTTCCGCACTCTTATCCTCGCCGCGTTCACCGGTATGTGTGCCGGGCTTGGATACCTGGTGCGGCCTGAGGCGATGTTGCCCGCCGGGCTCGCGGCGCTGCTCTGGATCACCTGGCAATTGCGCGGAAATTTCAAATGGCGATGGACTCTTTCCAGCCTCGTTGCCATGACGCTGGCGGCGACCGCCTGTGCCCTGCCCTACATCCTCATCATTGGAAAATTTACCAAGAAAAAGAAGTGGGAACTTTTGGTCGGACATTTCGCCGGGCATGGTTTGCCACTGGCGGACGTGGGAATCGCGCCGCCTTCAATGCCTGTCCTCTCCGCGGCCGGAATTCTTGCCTGGCGGATGGGGGAAGCAATTGGCTACGGTTTGTGGGGGCTTACGATACTCTGGCTTTTGCTTTGGATCGCCAGGCGCGTCGTGGGCTGGAACATTCCGTCGTTTTGCGAACCCGCCGCGCCGGGAGCATTTTTGATGATTGGCGCGACGGCGATTTTGTCGCCCCTTCTCATCGGGCTGGATCTTCACGTGAAGTATCTGGATTACCGCCACGCGACGTTCCTGGGGATCTTCCTTTCACCCTTGGGAGGTTCCGCGGCTAGTTGGCTCCTCGATTTGATCGGCTCGGCATTCCGCGCCCTGTCCGCCGCGGGCAGATCCTTGATAAAAATCGGGGTGACAAGTCCGGTGGTGCTGCTGCTCATTTATTCCAGTCTTGGGCCCATTCACCCGGACAAAGTCTATGAGCGCACGGCCGCGGAAAAGCTGATCCCGCTGCTGGTCGCCAACGACTATGTTTTAACGGACAGCCCGCGCCTGCTACATTATATTGGCGCGCCCGGGGAGGAGATTCCCTCGGACGCCGAGGCGGTGCAGCAGCGCGTTCGCAAGGGTCGGCCGGCGGTCACTTGGGTGGCCGTGCACGACGACACGGCGGCGCAGTTGCATCCGCCGATGTTTTCCGAAGTCTTCAGCCAGACCGATGGCTCCGACTCGACTCCGCATACCTTGCGGATTTTTCGAGTCGATCGAACCGCGGTTTCAGAATAAGGGTGGGAATGCGGGTTGCGCTGGTACATGATTGGCTGACCGGGATGCGCGGGGGCGAAAAAGTCCTCGCCGCCATCGCCGGGCTTTTTCCCGACGCCGATCTTTTTACGCTGATTCACGCCCAGGGGGCTTGCGAGTCGATCACCCGCGGGCGGCGGGTGGTTTGCAGTTTTCTAAACGATTTCCCCGGCGTGGAGCGCTATTACCGCCATCTGCTTCCGCTGATGCCCTGGGCGATCGGGCAAATGGAAGTGCGCGGGTACGATCTGGTGATTTCGTCGAGCCATTGCGTCGCCAAGGGCATCCGACCCGGCGGGGCGCGGCACATTTGCTACTGCCACACGCCAATGCGCTATGTCTGGAGCCAGACGCAGGAGTACGCCCGTCATTCCGGCTGGGCCACCCGCATCGGACTGGCTGGAATGGCGGGGTATCTCAAGTCGTGGGAGCAGCGCAGCGCCGAGCGCGTGGACGCATTTTTCGCCAATTCGCAAAATGTGGCTCGGCGCATCGCGGAATGTTATGGCCGCGCCGCGCGGGTGATTTACCCGCCGATCGATACGGAGTTCTTCACGTCTTCCTGCCGGCCGCGCGAGGATTTCTATCTGATGGTCAGCGCCCTGGTTCCGTACAAATGCATCGACCACGCGATCGAGGCGACCGCCCGGCTGGGCCGCCGGCTTCGCATCATCGGTGGGGGGCCGATGCTCGATACACTTCGCAAGCGCGCACCGGCCAACGTCGAGTTCCTGGGCTGGCATTCGGATTCGGAGGTTCGCGAACATTACCGCCGATGCCGGGCGCTGCTGCTTCCGGGTGAGGAAGATTTTGGCATGGCGGTGGTGGAATCGATGGCCTGCGGTACGCCGGTGATCGCCGTCAAAGCAGGGGGGGCGATGGAGACGGTCGCGGATGTGGAATGCGGCCGAGACACGGCGACCGGCGTCCTGTACGAGCCGCAGACCGTCGAGGGCTTAATCGCGGCAGTTAAGCGATTTGAATCGGCGCCAAACTATTTTGATCCGCAAGTCCTCCGCCGGCGGGCCGAAGGATTCAGCCAGGCAAATTTCAGGGCTCAGTTCGCGCAGGCGGTCGACGCGGAATTGTCGCACGCCAACGGCAACGGTAAATCGGCGGCCGCCCCCGCCCTTCGACGGCGGTTGACTTCAAGCATGGGAAAGATAGTTTACCCGGCTGCTACCCTGGAAGGACTGAAAATTGCTAAAGCGGTACGGCCAGCAACTCCTGATCTTTCTGGTTCTCTCTGACTTGTTGACGGCCGTCGCCGCCTGGACGGTTGCGTACGCGCTGCTCGCCGCGAAGCGCGCCGATGGCCTCCAGCCCGTGATTCTCGTCGCGGCGGTTCTGGTCCCCCTCGTTTTCAATCGGGCCGGTCTCTATTTCCCCAAACGCACGTTTCGCTTGCGAAGCGAACTGGTTCAGGTCGTGCAGGCCATACTTCTGGCCTGGATTCTCACCTACGTGATCGTCGGCTTGGTGCGCGAGAAGCCGATACCGCGCCAGGTCATGTTTGCCGGGTTGATCGCCTGGATGGCGCTGGGGACGCTGAGCCGCGCGATCGTCCGAGTGATCCTGCGACATCTTCGCTCGCGGGGATTCAATCATCGCCGCGTGGCGATTCTCGGCACCGGCCGGCTGGCGCAAAAACTCCATACCACCCTCGTCGGGAATCCCTGGACCGGAATCTCCATCGAATATTTTCTGGACGACGGCGCCCCGCGCCTGCTCCGGGGCGTGGAAGTTCTCGGCCCGCTGAGCGAAGCCGCCAATGTTCTGGCACGCCGGCCGGTGGACATTGCCTTTGTCGCCGTCTCCGGCGCGCGTCAATCGCGCGTCGAAGAATTGCTGCACCATCTTTCCACAACGCCGGTCGATTTGCGCATTGTTCCCAACACGCTGGCTCTGCGGTTTCTGGGGCACGAAGTTTCGCAGCTGGGCGACCTGGCGATTATTTCACTAACCGACAATCCCCAGCAGGGCTGGAACCGAATTTGTAAATCCCTCTTCGATCGCGCGGCCGCGCTGCTCGCCATTGGTTTCCTGGCGATTCCCATGATGGCCATCGCCCTGCTCATCAAGCTCACCAGCCAGGGGCCGATATTTTATCGTCAGGTGCGGGCGAGCCTCGGGGGAAAGCCATTCAGCATGCTCAAGTTCCGGACCATGCGCACGGATGCCGAGTCCGACAGCGGCCCGGTTTGGACCGTCCCCAACGATCCGCGCGTGACGCGATTCGGCCGCTGGCTCCGGCAGACGAGCCTCGACGAATTGCCGCAACTGATCAATGTGCTCAGGGGCGATATGTCGCTCGTAGGCCCGCGCCCGGAACGCCCGGAATTCATCGGCCAATTTAAGGATCGCATTCCGCGATACATGCTCCGGCATCATGTCAAAGCCGGAATGACCGGCTGGGCGCAAATCCATGGCATGCGCGGACAAACATCCCTCCGCAAACGACTGCGCTACGACCTGTTCTATATCCGCAACTGGTCCTTCGGATTGGACCTGTGGATTCTGCTCCTCACGCCGTTCCGCCTGTTGGCGCACACCAGCGCCTATTAAATTGGATAATCTCAGCTGACTTGCATCCAGTTCGGACTCGCCTGCGCCCACCACATATCCCCGTCATTGAGCCAGATGCTGAAGGCGTAATACGTTCCCGCGCCGGGCGATGTCGGTACCGTCCACGCGTAGGTGCCGCCGGAAGCGCTGACGCTGGCGGCGATCTCCGTCCAGACGGGCGAGCCGTTATTGAGATATTGCGCCCAGATTTGCACCGTCGCGTTGGCCGCGTCGGCGGTGGAAAGCCCGGTGACGTTCCAATCGAGATTGAACGTACTGCCGGCGGCGGTGGATTGGCCGCTGGTCGGGGTGGTAAATGCAATCGTAGGAGTTGGCACGGTAATGTTGAGCCAACCCGGGCTGGCGGCGTACGACCACTGATCGCCGTTAGTCGCATGCGCCGCGAAGCTGTACCAACCGGGAGCCATTCCCGTCGTGTCCCAGACGTAAAAACCCTGGGAGCCGGCCAGATAGTTGGCGCTGGGGAGCACGGTCCATTGGCCGGTGTTGCCGGAGTAGACCCAAAGTTGAACATAGATCGGATTGGCGTCGCCGGCGCCGTCCGTGGCGGTGAAGTTGATCGTGTAGGGACTGCCTTGCGCGACCGCTTCCCCGGCGAGCACCGGATTGCTGAGCGAAATATCGGGCGCGGCGGCGGCGGGGTTTACGATGTGAAGGTAATCCGGGCTTTGCACGGCGTAAGACGGCGCGCTGCTCGAGATATCCCACGCTTGGAAATAGTACCAGCCGTGATCAACGCCGCTGGTGTCCCAGGTATAAGAGCCGTTCGTCGCCGGCACTCCGGCGGTCAGTTCCGTCCAGGCGTTGTTGGGTCCCCCTTCCGCCCAGAGTTGGACGGTGTCCCCCGGGGTTCCGCCAGTCCAGTCGATGGTGAAGCTGTCCCCCACGTTGACGCTGGTCGATGTGGCAGGGGTCGTCAGGCTCAGAGGCGTGACGACAGCAATTCCCACCGGGCCGGTCAAACCCGTGACCAGCGATGCGTTCACCGTGGTTCCGGACGTGGTGTATTCACTGATCGTGCCGCCAACCGTGCCGGTTGTAAAGATGTCCGATCCGCAGATCGCGAGCCCTTCACCGTCGTTGGGCTCCAGTGAAATCAGCGATGCGCTGACGGTCGCGCCCGAGGTCGTGTACTCGCCAATCGTGCGGCTGCCGGAATTCACGACGAATAAATCCGATCCGGAGACGGCGATTCCTTCCGGTTCGCTGAGCCCGGAGACCAGGGTGGAGCTTACCCGGGTGCCCGATATCGTATATTCGCCGATCGCGCCGCTGCCGTTATTTGTGACAAATAGATACGACCCGGAGATGGCGATTCCCGACGCTCCCGCCAACCCGGTGATCAGGGAAGCGCTGACCGCCGCGCCGGTGTTGGCGTCGTACTCGCCGATTGCGCTCCCGCCTTGATCGATCACGAAGAGGTCCGATCCGGAGACGGCAATCCCCATCGGGTCGGTTAATCCGGAGACGAGCGAGGCATTCACCGTCGTGCCGGTGGTCGTGTACTCGCCCACGGTGTCGAGATTCTGGCTGACGACATACAGATCCGACCCTGAAATGGCGATGCTGTTCGGTTGATCCAGGTTCGACACCAGCGGAGCGCTCAGCGCTACCCCGGTGGTCGCGTCATATTCGCCGATGGAGCCGCTGGCCGCATTGCTGGTTACAAATATCTGCCCGTCGCTCAGTAGCACCCGCCGTTCCAGCATTTCGACGCGGCAAATGGGCGCGGACCTTTGGCGCGGAGCGCACTCCCCATGCCATGCCCGCCGGCCGCTGAACCATTTTTTGAACATGATTGGCAAACCCTGGTCAGGTGACCTGCAACCAATTCGGGCTTGCCTGCGCCCACCACACGTCGCCGTCGTTCACCCAGATGCTGAAGGCGTAATAGGTGCCCGCGCCCGGCGTCGTCGGTACGCTCCAGGCGTACGTTCCGGCCGAGGCGCTGACGCTGGCGGCAATCTCCGACCAGACGGGCGAGCCGTTGACCAGGTGTTGCGCCCAGATTTGCACGGTCGCGCTCGATGCATCGTTGGTGGAGAGTCCGGTGATGTTCCAGTTGAGATTGAAGGTGCCCCCGGCGGCGACCGATTGGCCGCTGGTCGGCGTCGTGAACGCAATCGTCGGCGTGGGAACGGTGACGTTCAGCCAACCCGGGCTGGAGGCGTACGACCATTCATCGCCGTCCGTGGCATGAGCCGCGAAGCTATACCAGCCGGGAGTCATGCTCGTGGTGCTCAGCGCGTAAGAACCTTGCGACGCCGGCAGATAATTAGCGCCGGGAAGTTCGGTCCATTGTCCGGTGTTTCCGCTGTACATCCAAAGTTGAACGAAGATTGGATTGGTATCCCCGGTGCCGTCGGTCGCGGTGAAATTGATGTTGTAGGTAGTGCCTTGAGCGACCGCATCGCCGGCCAGCGCTGGATTGGTCAGCGAGATAACGGGCGGGGAGGCGCCCACGGCCTCGATGTGCAAATAGTTGGGGCTTTGCACCGCGTACGAGCTTCCGCTGGTGGGGAGGTCCCAGGCTTGGAAGTAATACCAGCCATGCGCGACGCCGGTGGTGTTCCACGTGTACGAACCGGCAGTCTGCGGCACTCCAGTGGTCAGTTCCGTCCAGGCATTATTCGGCCCGCCTTCGGCCCAAACTTGCACCGTATCGGTCGGGTTTCCCCCGGTCCAGTCGATCGTGTAGCTGTCCCCCTCGAAAACGCTCGTTGCCGTGGCGGGTGTGGTCAGCGCCAGCGGCGTTCCGCTGGAGAGATTATCCGAGTCGGTCAACGACTCGACGACGGTGTCATTCGTGATGGTTCCCCCCACATCCTCTTTCACCGTGTCCGTTTCGGACGATTTGACGACTCCGACATTGTTGGCAAGCCACGTATTGTCGACAACTCCAAGCGTGACCGTGACTGCTACGCCATCGTAGACAACCGAGTACGAGTCGGTCTCATTGATGGAGAACTCGAATGCGGAAATCGTCGAGCCGTTTGGCAGCGTGACGGTTTGCGTGCCAACGACCGTCGAGGAGCCGGTCGCGGTTCCGTTTCCGGTGAGACTTGTGCCTTCGTAATCGACGGTTACGGATATGGGCGCATTGGTCCAGGTGAGATCATCGCCGTCGGTCGCCGTCGCGTTCAGCAGCTTGATCGGTTGGGTATAAACGATCGCCGCCTCGGTATTTTCAACTTCGTAGAGTTCCAAACCGCTGGACGTCACCGTGAAGTATCGGTTGTCGGTGAATTCTGTTGCGCCGGAGGGCGTTATGGCCCAATCGAATTTCGTCACCGACGTGGAATCCACCGTCGCGGCGCTACTCGTGGTGTTCGCGGTAGCATTGAACGTAGTTCCGTTCAGCTCGTACGTTCCCGAATAATTCCAGGTCTGGCCCGTGGCGACAGGGAAATACGTGGCCGTGTCGTAGGACGAAAGCAGTACGCGGCTTTCCAGTTCCTCACACGCAGCCCCGCGCGATGCCGGCTGCTCCCGCCCGGCCCGCCTTGCGGGCAGTGCGTTGCCCACCCAACTGAAAACCGTTTTGCTTAAACCACCGAGCGTAGTCCTCCCCATGGCGATCATCTCCTGCTGTTAACGCATTGAAATAAAGAAAGAAAAAGCTACCGCGTTCCGTCCACCCATGTCAACTAGAATCTGATGGTTTTACCGCACCCCAGCACAACCAGAGGTGCGGCAACACATAGGTGGCTGGACGCATGCCGGAATCGCAGGCACATCCCGCCCAACTTAAGTCACTTGCAGCCAATTCGCGCTGGCTTGCGCCCACCACTCGTCGCCGTCATTCAACCACAGGCTGAACGCATAAAAGGTTCCCGCGCCCGGCGTTGTCGGAACCGTCCACGTGTACGTTCCCGTCGAGGCGTTCACGCTGGCGGCGATCTCCGTCCAAACAGGCGTTCCATTATTCAGATACTGCGCCCATATCTGTACGGTCGAGGTGGCCGCGTCGGATGTGGATAGTCCGGTGATGTTCCAATTGAGATTAAACGTGCCCCCCGCGACGGCGGATTGGCCGCTGGTCGGAGTCGTGAACGCGATCGTCGGCTCAGTTACCGTGACGTTCAACCAACCGGGGCTCGCCGCGTACGACCACTGATCCCCATCCGTGGCGTGCGCCGCGAAACTATACCAACCGGGAGCCACTCCCGTCGTATTCCAGACATAAGAACCCTGCGACGCCGGAAGATAATTGGCGCTGGGCAGTTCCGTCCATTGTCCGGTGTTGCCGGAATAAACCCACAACTGCACGAAGATCGGATTGGTGTCGCCGGTCCCGTCGGTGGCGGTGAAATTGATCGTGTAACTGCCGCCTTGCGCAACCGCCTCGCCCGCGAGAACGGGATTGGACAGCGAAATGTTCGGCGCGGCCGCACCGGTATCTTCGATGTGCAAATAATTCGGGCTTTGCACGGCGTAGGCGGTTCCGCCTGCCGGGATATCCCAGGCCTGGAAGTAGTACCAGCCGTGATCAACCCCCGTGGTGTTCCACGTGAACGAGCCGTCGGTTTCGGGGACTCCCGTGCTGAGTTCGGTCCACGCGTTGTTGGGTCCTCCCTCGGCCCAGAGCTGCACGGTGTCCGTGGAGTTGCCGCCGGTCCAGTCGATCGTATAGTTCGTCCCTGAATTGACGCTGACCGCCGTGGCGGGGGTGGTCAACGCAAGCGGGGTCAAATTAACGGTGAACGTCGACTGCGCGGTTCCCCCACCCAGATCGGTGGCGGTGACGGTCACCGTCGTGGAACCCGACGTGACTCCCGCCACGGGCGTCAATGTCAAAACTCCGTTGACGATGCTGGTCGTGACAAGGCTCGTGTTCGCGCTGACGGCGCCATAGGTGATACCGCCCGGAACGATCACCGGATTGATCGTGACATAATCCGATGTGGGAACCGACGCGACCGTTGCGCCGTTTTCGCCGCTATAGTTTTGCACGGGGAGGTTGGACCAGGCTCCGTTCGCCTCGTCGTTCACGGTGGGGAGATCGGCGATATCGTCGATCGTGCTCAGCCCGTTGTAGATGACGATGCCGAAGGCGGTGAAGGGTCCGCCGTCGGAGGAGTTGTCCAGATTCGGATTACTGGTGGTGCCGTTGTTGTTGTCGAGGTTGAAGAACCACTCGCTGGTCGCCGAGTCCGGGCCCGTGCTCAGCGCCATGGCGATCGTGCCGGTGGTATTGGTCAGCGTCGCGGTGGAAGACTCGCCGTTGATGGCGCCGAAGGAAGAAACCATCGCGCCGGTGTTGGAGTATCCGCCGCCTTGAATGATGAAGCCGGGGACCGAGCGGTGGAAGATCGTGTTGGCGAATTCGCCGCTGGTGATGTAGTGCAGGAAATTCGCCACCGTGTCCGGCGTGGCGGCGTTGGTCAATTCGAGCGGTATGCTGTTGTACGGCGCCGGCAGATTCGTCACCATGTTCACGACCGAATCCCCCGCCGGGATGGTCGGGTCGTCAAAATACGTGCTCAGATTAACGGTCGCCGTCCCCGACGGCGCAACCGATTGCGTCGGCACCGCTGACAAAAGCGTCGCCGACAGCAAACATCGAGATTCGAGTTGTTCCAGGCAAAATCTCCCGGCAGAACGGGCGCGGCGATTCGGCGGCACTCTCATAAAAATAATTCTCCCTTATTCCGCTATATCCGTGATCGGGCCACCTGCAACCAATTTGGACCGGCCCTTTGAAGTTCCTCCGGGCGAGTCTCCCATGCTTCAGGTCAGGTCACTTGAAGCCAATTGGGACTCGACTGCGCCCACCAATCATTACCAACATTCAGCCAAATTGTGAAGGCGTAATACGTTCCTGCACCCGGCGTGGTCGGAACCGTCCAGGCGTATGTACCGCTTGAAGCGTCTGCGCCGGCTGTGACCTCTGTCCAGACCGGCGATCCATCCACCACATGCTGCGCCCAAATCTGCATGGTGGAATTAGTTAGGTCGGTTTGGGAAATTCCCGTTATGTTCCAGTTAAGATTAAATGTGCCGCCCGCCGCGGCGCTTTGCCCGCTGGTCGGCGTCGTGAATGCAATGGTTGGGGCCGCCACCGTAACGTCCACCCAGCCGGGGCTCGATGCGTACGACCATTCATCCCCATTCGTCGCATGCGCGGCAAAGCTATACCAACCCGGAGCCACATCCGTAGTATCCCAGACATACGAGGTTTGCGACGCCGGAAGATAATTCGCATTAGGCAGCACGCTCCACTGTCCGGTGTCTCCGCTATAGACCCACAGCTGAACGTAAACCGGATTGGCATCGCCGCTGCCGTCGCCGGCGGAAAAATCCAAAGTGTAATTCGTCCCTTGGGCGACCGAACCGCCGGACAGCGCGGGATTGCTCAGTGAGACGTTCGGCGCCGAAGCGCCGGAAGCGACGATATGCAGGTAGTTGGGGCTTTGCACCGCGTAGGGAGTTCCACTGGCGGGAATGTCCCAGGCTTGGAAGTAATACCAGCCGTGATCGACACCGGTGGTATCCCAGGTGTAAGAGCCATTGGTTTCCGGAACACCGCTGGTGAGTTCGGTCCAGGAGTTACTCGGGCCCCCCTCGGCCCAGAGTTGCACGGTGTCGCTCGAGTTTCCGCCGGTCCAATCGATCGTGTAGTTTTGTCCCACATCGACGCTCAAGGAAGTCGCCGGCGTGGTCAGCGCCAGCGGCGGACCACCCGTCGTCGCCAGGCTGACGACATTAAACACCGTGCCGTCGCCGTCAGTTCCGCCGGCGCTTGTGGTGCCGTAGAGAGTGCCCGTGTCATCGGTCGCAAGCGGCGATGCCGGCGCTTCCCCGTTAGAACCTTCAAACGTCGCCTCCACGTTCGGCGTCCCGCCCGAGAGAGGCAGTGAGAAGATCGTCCCGTCCCCGGTGCCATTATTCAGACTGAGGTCTCCCCCCTGGGAGGCCGTGCCGTACAGGGTATCTCCGTTGACCAAAATCAGCCCGCCCAGGGGCACATCTCCAGTGCTGCTGCTAAGAGAGGCCACGACCGTCGGCGTCCCGCCGGAAATCGGCTCCGAAAAAATCACGCCGTCATCGTTGGCTCCGCCATTCTCGGTTGTTCCATAGAGGGTACTGCCCGACAAGACCAGCCCGGCCTCAGGGTCTTCCCCGTTGCTCCCATCGAAATTGAACGATCCAAGGATAGTTAACGCAGGCGCGCCACTCCCGATTGAAACGGAGTAGACAGCGCCGTTGTCGTTATCGCCGCCGCCTGCCGTTGTGCCGTAGAGATAACCGTTGCTCCAGATTAATCCCCCTTCAGGGTAAACCGGAGTCATACTGCTGAACGACGCCACAATTTCGGGCGTCCCGCCGGGCGCCAGAGATGGCAATTCATAAACTTCGCCGTCGTCATTGGCGCCGCCGGACGAGGTCGTGCCGAACAGGGCGCCGCCTTGCTCAATGACGCCGCCGGTGGGATAGCTCCCGGCAGAGCCGCCGAACGACGCCAGAATTGTCGGCGTGCCGCCCCCAATCGGCAACGAGTAGATTTCACCATCCCCGTTGGCCCCGCCTTGGTTTGTTGCCCCATATAGAGTGCTTCCGGAGACGATGACGCCCTCGGGGTCCTCGCCGTCGGCGCCGTCAAAGGACGCCAGCACGGTAGGCGTGCCGCCGGCGACAGGAACCGAATAGACTTCGCCGTCGCCGTTGGCTCCGCCTTGGCTCGTTGTTCCGTAAATAATTCCGTTTGAGACAATCACCCCAGACGTGGGGTCTTGGCCGTCGGCGCCGCTGAAGGAGGCCAAAGAAGTGAGCACGCTGCTAAGCAGAAGGCGGCGTTCCAGCGTTTCGACGCCAAACGGGGCTGGGGAGGCCATCCGTGGTTTTGAAATAACCTTGCCTCCGCAAAACCGCGCAATTTTGCCGGACCTGCGGGTTTTTCTGAAAGTCATTTCCTCTCCAAGTCTATTCGCTGCCGCGAGTTTGGTATTTCCGCGGACCCGATCCAGCGATGTTAACTGCCGCCAATTGGAGATTTACCTCATATCCCGCGGGAATTCCATTGATCCTGCGAGTTTCGATCCATCGCCGCTTCATAGGCCTCGTTGGTCTGTCGAGCGGCCGCCGACCAGTCAAATTCGCGGAAAATACGTTCCGCCAGATTCGCGTTTGCTTTGCCTTCCAAAGCCGCCAAAACGCCACGTCGAATATCGGCAATATCCAGTGCGTCGAAATAGTGGACCTGATCTTTGAAGTATTCCTCCACGGGTTCGCATCGCGCCAGGGCAAGATTACACCCCATTGCCCCCGCCTCCAGGCTCGCCAGACCCGGCGTTTCATAAAAACTGGGACAGGCCACAACTGCGGACTGGCGCATGTGTTGCAAAACCTGCGCGTGCGGAAGAGAGCCAAGAAATTGCATCGCCGGCCTGGCCCATCGGCGGGTGGCTCGCAACTCCCCGCCCAAAAAACCCCGCTCCTGCCCGATGAAGACAACCGGCACATCCGTGTCGTGCATCGCCTGCGCGAGCGCATGCTGATTCTTGCGCGGATCGAAATGCCCGACGCAGAGGATCTGCCGTTTGCGCGGGATATCGTCGCGACCCGCAAGCTGACGGCAACCCGCCGCATCAACCGCGTTGGGAATAACCCGCGCCCGGATATTCGATCCGAATTCGGCTTCAAGTAATCGCAATTCCGCCCGCGAATTGGGAAGCAGCAGGCAGCCTGTCGCCATCTCGCGGCGAGCCCGGTCATATCCGCGCAACACGCTGCGGAATAGATCGCCGCGCGTCGCACTTCCGCGCGGGGACAACCATCGTGCGTAGAGTTTGGCGTTCTCAATCAATCCGCTCGGCGGCCCGCCGGTTCGAAAATAAATCGTGGACATCACGACCGGCTTGCCCGCGGCTTGTGCCGCCCGAAAATGCGGCCACGATACGTGCACGCGCGACAGGTGCGTCAAATGCACCAGATCCACGTCCGACAAACTCGCCGACGGATCGGTCCGAAAAATCACCGCCACCCCTGATTTTTCAAGATGAGCCGCGGTCTGCTCCATTTGCACGGTGTCCCCACCGCGTCGGGTTTGCCAATCGGCGCGAACCGCCATGGCGACGCGAAGGCTCACGATGCCGCCTTCCCGATTTCGATCAGCTCCAGCATTCGCGTGGCACGAGCTTCCCACGTATTGGCTTTAGCGAACTCGATGCGGCTGCGAACGGCGGTGGGGGTGTCTTTAACGATCGAGCGAGCAATGGCCGCGATAAAATCGGCGTCGTCATCCGCTACAATCCAGCGCTTACGGCCCCCATGGCATCCCGAATCGTGCGTGGCGACCGCCGGCTTGCCCAGCGCGCAATACTCATACAGCTTGATCGGGTCCGCTGTCGCGCTGATCACTCCGCGTTTAAATGGAAGCAGACAGACGTCGAACGCGGCAATCCAGCGAGGCACCTCCGCCGGCGGCACCGGTCCGCAATAACGGATGTTCGGTATGTCCAGCAGATCCCCCAGCGTAATACCTCGATGGACCGGCCCAACCAGAACAAAATCAATCTCCGGCTCCGCGGCGGCGCAGTGCCGAATCAAATCCAGGTCCACCCATTCGAACAAGGCCCCGACAAAACCGGCAATTCGCCGATTCGCCGTGCATCGCATGCGCTGGCGCGGGATTGCCGATATCGAAGACTCAAACCAGCTCGCATCGGCCGCGTTGGGAAGAAGATGAACCGGCTTGCCCCCCGATTCACGCGACAACTCGTCCTGCAGGGGCTTGCTGACGGCAAATATAAGATCGCTCAAAGGCAACATCGAGCGATGCCATTCCGCAAAAATCCCCATCGGCGTCCGCCCGGCGTGAATGCTGAAGTGATCGTTGCAATCGTAGCAAATCAGATCAGCCTCTAATCGCGGCAGCAGCGGAGCCCACCAGGGAGTCGTCACAACCAGAACCGGCGGTTGTTTCCAGCGCCGGTTAAGCCGCCGCGCCGCATGCGCGCCCCAGGCCGCGCTCCATCCGGGGATTCGCCGGCACAGGGAAGGATTCGGAGGCAGACGAATCACCTCAATCCCCGCGTCCGTGTCGATCGGCTTACGCGGCAGCGCTCGCCGCAGGCTCGGCAACTCGACGAAACTTACCGGATGCCCGGCTTTCGCCACCGCATGCGCCAAATGCCGAGTCCGGCCCGCGAGTAGACTCTCCCACCCAACGGCGGCAAGAAAAACAACAGGTCGGCGATCAGCGCTCCGCGTCATCGGCGCCGACCATCCCCTCCAAGCAGCCCGAAAAATTTTCGCCCGATCCGTTGCGCGGCCGTCGGCGGGGGGGCAATGACAAGCGTTTCCGTGGTTCGGCCCATCATCTGCCCCAGAAACCGGCTCTGCAGTTGCATCCGATCAACCGACGTGTTGCGTAAAAGCATGCTTTGAAAAATCGCCAAATCATCCAGAGAAAATTCCGACGGCGCAAAAACCGCGCTGGGAGTCGCCCATTGGCAGCCCCGCAGCCCGCGGTCTTCCAGCGACCACAAATACGCGATCTCGCCAAAATCTTGAGTCCGCCGATCCAGCAAATCCGCCAGCCAGACTCCCGGCGTCGTGCGCATGAGCGAACGGGTCAGCGCATTTTTGTGCAGGATCGGCCAAATCGGCAATTCCAGGTCGATCATCGCTTTATCCCCGCACGGCGCGATGAATCCCAGTTCCGGATGCTCGGCCATCGCCCCCGCGGCCGCCCGCAAATAACCGACGTCGAATCGGTCCCCCGTCTGACAAATCATCAGCAGATCCTCGGTAACGGCTTCCCCCTCCGTCGCCCATAATCGCCCCAAAAGCGGCACCGTTTTGCTCGCCGTCGCCTCCGCGCGCGACAATTTCAAAAACCGCGCATCCGGCCACGCTTCCCGAACCGCTTCCTGTGCCCGGGCAAATTCGCCTGATTCCGCCGCCGCCGATTCGATCGCCACCACCAGAATGCGCGGCTTCGCAATCGGTTTCGCATCGCGCGGGCGCGCCGCCAGTTGTTCATACGAAGTATTCGCCTCGTTCGAGACGGCCATACGCGGCCGCGCCAATTTGCGCCGCGTGGAATCATCCGAAAAAAGCCGTCCAATTTTCGCCGCCAGATCCGCCGCGGTCCCGTCGAATTTCAAACAGTCCACTTTATCCGTGAATAAATCCGCAAACGCCGGCAGATCGCCCAGAATCATCGGCACACCCATCGCAGCCGATTCGTGCACGCTGTAAGCGAAGCTTTCCACCCGGGACGGACAGACATAACAAATCGAACGTCCCAGCCAACTGGTCACTTCCCGCGGCTCAATTTGCCCCGTAAATTCAAAACGCCCGGCCAATCGCGCCGGAATCCGATCGCGCAGGAATTTCTCGAACGAACTTAGCTCCGGCCCCATGTTCGAGTCATACCCGATCAGCACAAATCGAATTTTCGGATCGAGTTGCGGCTCGCTCTCCAGCAGCCGAACCGCCGCATCCACAAAGATGTCCGCGCCTTTAAAGTGAAACAGCCGCGCGACGAAGAGCACGGTATCCCGAACACCCGCTTCCGGCGCAAGCGAAGCCGACTCAATCGGCAGCGGGCTCAGGACAATTTGCGACGGCGTCAGATGATATCGCTCCTGCACGACCCGAGCGTAAGCAGCGGTAGGGGCCAGCACCGCATCCGCATTTCGGATGGCCGCCTGTTCCTGCCGGTGCATCAGCAATCCCGCTTTGTCGACATAGCATCCGATCTCCTGCTCTTGAATTTGCTCAAGCGCCAGATGCGCCCGCACCACGAACTGCGTTCGCGGCGCCAGCCGCGCCCAGCGGTGCGCCGCGATGGCGACGTGCCCGAATCCGTAGAAATCAGGAAATTCCAAAACGTCCAACTCGGTCTTCGCCACCAGCGCGCTGACGGCCGCGAACCATTGCCGGCTCTTGGCCAGGTACCAAGTGACATTGGCCTCCGCCCGCGGCTCGCTGCTACCGAGCAACTCCGCCATCGTCGTCAGCTCGAATCCCTCCGGTTTGCTCAATTCACGCTGGTGCCGCTTGCGGAAAATCTCCGCCTGCGACGGCTGGGCATCCAGTAGAATCCGGACCCGATGCCCCCGTTTCAGCAATTCGTCGCAAATCCGAAAGTGAAACACTCCCGCCCCGCCCCGAGTGATCGGGAACAGTTCCGAAGTGACGAATCCGAAGTGATACGTTTCACCGGGCATGAGGCTCTAAGAAAACTCCAGAAACGCAGTATATCGAGCCGCGTCGTGAGATATGCAAGCCAGCTTCAAAGCGCCCCAAATGCCACAAATTCGCCTGCCAATAGGGAAATGGCGGACGTTTGCGATCGGTTCCGGCGGCAACCGCAAAAAAACTTGATTTTCAACCCGAAAAACTCCACACTCCGGGCGCGGAAAGGCCGGAGACGAACGTCCGTCAATACAAAATAGTTGGATGGGTTTGGAAGAGACGATAGCCAATGGTGTTGGCCAATGCGTTGGGTCTGATTTCCGACGGCCCCGTCAAGGAGCCTGATGCGCACGCTCGTCGGCGGCAGGTGCTGCTCCACCTCCTCGCCAACGGGCTCCCCGTCCCCTCCGACGGCGAAGCCGATTTTGAAGAACTCTGCCAGGGCTTTCACGAATCCTTCCGCGAGCAGGCCCGCCTTCTCGGCGAGCATCGCTGCCCCGCCGACCAGCGCATCGAGGCCTACCTCCAGTCCCATTTCGACGATCTTCAGCTCTCCTGGATCCCGCGCCTCCCCAGTCATTCCCTTATTCTCGATCAATACGGCATCGCCCGCGAGCTGTCGCTCCCCATCGACGGCGATTCCTTCTCCAGCGAGTTGCTCACCTCCTATCGAGTAAAGAACGGCGTCTTGCATAATCCCAAGAGCGATCGCCGCACCACGCAGGGGACCTTCCACGTCGCCGAGGGCGGCTTGCCGATTCCGGGCGATAAAAAAGCGGTTCCCAAGCGCGTCTTTGCCGAGCTGTTTTATCGCGCCGTGCGCCCGCCCACGGAATCCCTGACCCTCCCGTTCGCGGCTCGCGAGATGACGCCCGTGCGAACCTTCGTCTCGCTCCTGCTGCGCCCCATTGTCTGCCCCGAAGTCCCCGGCGTTTGCCCCTCCAAAACCATGGAGGTCCGCTTCTTCGCCCCCGGCAGCCTGGTGAGCAACCTGGATTTCGTCGAGTCGATCTTCGGCAACGCCGGAAATCCATTCCTCCCGCGCAACGATGCCGGTCTGGATGTCGAGCATTGGACCGGCCACAGCGGCTGCGTAATCCTCGCGCCCCATCTTCTAACTTTCACCAAGAAAGAGTTGGGCCTCCCGCGCTTTGAGGACGCCACCGACAGGCAAAAACGCGATGGAATGTGCTGGAAGAAGGAAACCGAAATCTACAACGACGGCACCCCCTTCAAGATCACCTGCCGCAGCGAAGCCGGCGTGATCGTCACCATTCTGGCCGACAATTATTACGGCTACTGCAAAAAAGAGGTCAAAACTCAAATCAGCTACGCGGCGAATCTCTACGGCAACGTCGAGGAAGAGCACGCCGGCGGTGCGATCGCCTTCACCAGCTTCAGCTTCGGCCACGAATTTCAGGCCGTCAGCATCAAGGTCAATGGCCGCACCTTTGAGGACGTCAAGCGCGACTATGCCGAATACATGGACGTTCGCCCCGAAGGCTACGGCATCGACTGGAAATTCCCCGACCTTATTTACATCCCCGAAGACGCCCGCGCCAGCACCGTCCGCCAGCAGGTCTGGTGGACCCAAAACGGCAATGAACAGCAAATCCCCCTCCTCCCCGGCAAAGTCTACATGACTCCCTCCGGCTTCAAACTCCGGATGGAAAAACACCCCGGCGCCCCCAGTTGGCGCATCGTCGGCTCGCGCGGCGAAGGCACCAGCCTCCACAAACCCTGCACCGTCAGCGGCGGCGGCAAAAGCGAAATCAGCAAGAGCCTCAAAGACTACATGCTCTACGGCCCCATCTTCGTCACCGACGTCCAGCGCGATCTCGATCACGTCGACAAAATCTTTGCCAAGGATTATTCGACCCGCTGGCGCCCGACCTACGGCAACAAGCCCAGTTACACCACCAAACCCTTCCGCCCCATCCTCAGCCCCGAGCGATCGTTGGGAAGCGTCATCAAGCTCCTCTCCCCCAGCCCCGATTACAGCGATGAATACAACGCGTGGCTCGCCTCCATCCCCAATTACATCTACCCGATCGTCTTCATCATCAAGCGATTCTACAAACCCGAATGGAACGGCGATTGGCGCTCCCATTTCGGCGTCGATATCGTCAACGGATATCCCGGCAATGAACTGAAATTCGAAGACCGCAAACTCATCGGAACCTATCTCCGCGTCGGCTTGTTGGAGCCGGCGGCGTGGCGAACCTACAAAGTGCGCCAGGATTTCGCCGTCGCCTCAAAAATCCAGATCGAGGACGATATCTCCGCCTCGGTTGTCGTCCCCGCCAAACAATTGGCGCACGAAGTCCCCGCCGTGCGCGGCATCAGCCGAAAATTCGTCGTCAATTGCGAATATCGCCTCTTTCAGCGCCCCGACGACGCCGTCCATCGCGGCCTCGACAAGCAAACCGAATCCGACATGGCGCGGCCCGACAATTTCATCTCCAATTTCGAGCCGCTCACCTCCGGTCAGGCCCAGGCGATGGTCGAAAAAGTCACCGAATTCGACCAGTTCACCCCCCCCATGCAGCAGATCATCAGGAGCTGCGCCGAAGCCAACAAAGGAATCGTCGTCTCCTCCGCCAGCCCCCGCATCGTGGACGGCAAGCCGAGCAAGAATCCCCGCTATTTGCAGATTCGCCCCGACCTGATCGATCCCATGAGCCTCTATGTCGCCGATCGTGGCATGCGGCTCTTCTACGCGATTCCAATCGACGAGCCGGTCCTCTGGCCGATCGATTCAGTCCTCATCGGACGCCGAAATAACCCCGCCGAGCCCGCCGCCAACATCCGCGGCCTGGCCGTCTACAATCCCGTTCACTATCAGGAACTCCCCGAACTTTTCATGGACCTGATCTGCTCCCTGACCGGCAAAAGCCCCTCCACCACCGGCGCCGGCAGCGAAGGAGCCCTCACCAAAAGCCCCTTCAACGCCCTTCGACCCACCATCGATCTCAATAACGCCCTGGTCAGCTACATCCTCACCGGGTTGGCCGGCTTCTCAACCGCCGCCGGTTACATCGGACCCAAGGTTCGAGTCGATCACGACATCAGCCTCCTCGTCCCCGAAATCTGGTGCCGCCTCACGCTCGAAGAGCGCGATCCGGAGTATCTCATCAATCACGGCCACCTCGAACCGCTTCACGATTACGACTATCAAGGCGAAAAAATTCTCGCCAGCCGCCTCGGCTACCGCATCACCGCGAAATTCGTGCAGACATTTTTCGGCCGCGTTTTCGACAATCCCGGAAAAGTTTTCGACGAGGCCATTCTTCGCCCCGAGACGCAGGATCAGGCCGCCTTCGCCGACGGCGTCAAAAATATCGTCCAGGCCCAGGAACGCGTCGCGCGCGAATACATGAAAGACGGATCCCTCGAGGATGCCTGCCCACCGATCAAGGCGCTGCTCACGATCATGGCAACCGGATCATACGAAGGCAAAGACGCTTCGCATCCCCTCATACGCGGCATGTTCACCCGCGAATATCTCCTGGCCAGTGATTGGTATCGCCAGCGACTGAAAACAAAACAGCGCAAGGACATCGCCCTCTGGAAGCGGCATCTGGTTTATCTCGACACCTATGGCCGGCATTCCACCAGCATCGTGGAAGATACCCATTTAGATCTACCGGCCCGTCGCGCCTACGCCCTGGCGGAATTGAATCGCGTCAGCGCGCCGGAATACCTCGATTCGCTGGTCGGCACTTTGGCCGCCGACCCCAGCGCCGGCTGATCTCAAAGCCGCGATTGGCGCCGCACCACAACCGCCGACCCATCCGCGATGAACGCCGATGCCGCCGGCTTCGACAGCGCCCGCGCAAATCGCTCCCCGTAAAGCCCCGCGATATCCGCCACGATGACCCCTCGCTCGGCCCGCCAGACTTTCCAGGGCGGATGTTCCACTTGATATTCCGCGGCCCCGCCGCCGCGAGCGGTGTATCCCCAGTAATGCTCGGTGATGAATTCTTCCTCCGAACCAGGCTCCACCGGCTGCGCATCCCCCAGTCCCGTGGCTTGGATGAATTCCCAGCGTCCTCCGCGCAGCCATCGGTAAACAACATGAATCCCCGAATCCGTCTGCTCCACGTGATGCCGCATCGGAAGTGCCGCGTATGGCTCGCCGTAAAACATCCGGGCCGCCAGCGCGATAGCCGCGCGGGGTACCAGCTCGCGCACGAACACCACCCCCCGTCGCCACCCCTCCTCCGTCCACCGGCGGACATAAAATCGCAGATTCACCTCCTCAAAATTCGTGTGCAAGGGAATCGGAATCCCAAAAACCCTCGTCCGCGCAAACTGAAATCCCACGACACTGAGAAACGTCCGCCCGCCGAAGAAATCCAGTTCCGTCCCCGGCGGCGTCAGCGGCCGCACGATTTCCGGATCGACCACGAAATTCAGCATCGCCAGATGCCGCCAATCGGCCTCGAGAAAAACGCGCGGTTTATTCATCGCGCCATCACGCTTGGCCGGCTGACCGCCGCCCCGTCGTCCGGCCGCAGGCTTTTGAATATCCACGCCGTCCCCATCGTGAATAGTCCCATCGCCAGAAACGTCCAGTGGATTCCCCATACCATCCTTGCCGGAGTTGGATGCCGATTGCCCCCCAGCACCAAAATGACCGACAGCGACGCGATCGCCACGCCAAAGCTCTGCGACATTTGCTGGACCGTGCTGGAAATGCTGCTCCCGCTGCTCTCGTCGGCATCCTCCAGATCGGCCACTGCCAGCGTATTCATACAGATGTATTGCAGGGAGGAAAAAAATCCAAAGCAAAACGCTTCGATTGCGATCACCCAAGCCGGTATCCCCGGCGCGATCGTCATAAACACCAGCGTCAATGCCCCAATCGCGACGGTATTAAAAAGCAGCACCGTTCGATATCCGAATCGATTCAGCAGCGGCGGAACAAACGGCCGCAACCCGATCGCCGCAAGCGTCTGCGGCATGATCAGCAGCCCCGATTCCACCGGCGTGTACCCCAGGCCAATCTGATAAAGCAGCGGCAACAAAAACGGCAATCCCCCGATCCCCAGCCGCGTGACAAAACTTCCCGAAACCGCCGCCCGAAACGTCCGAATCTCGAACAGACGCAATCGCAGCAGCGGAAACTTTTCCCGCCTCCCATGCAATCCATATCCCCACAGCAGCACCCCTGAAAGCGCCAGCAAAGAAATCTTGGCGGTCGTCGTCAACACCGGCTCGCCGAAAATTTCCAGAACATAGGAAAGCAGGGCGATGCCCGAACTGAACAGAATCAGCCCCACGATATCCAGCGGATCTCTCTTGTCCGCGCGATAATCCGGCATGTGCCGGTACGCCATAAAAATTCCCGTCAGCCCCACCGGCACATTCACAAAAAAGATGACTCGCCAGTTCAGATACCCCACGATAAACCCGCCCGCCAGCGGTCCCAGAAACGGTCCGATCAACGCGGGGATGGAAATAAAGCTCCACGCCCGCAGCAACTGCGATTTCGGGAACGTCCGCACCAGCGCGATTCGTCCCACCGGCACCATCAGCGCTCCGCCACACCCCTGAATCACGCGGCTGACCACCAGCGTCTGCATATTCAGCGCCAGCCCGCATAGAACCGAGCCAAAGGTGAATAGACCGATGGCCGAAAAGAAAACCCGCCGCGTCCCAAACCGATCCGCCACCCATCCGCTAATGGGGATGAATACCGCCAGACTCAGCATGTAGCTGGTCAGAGCCGCCTTCATATTCAGCGCCGCCACGCCCAAAGCCGTCGCGATGGTCGGCACCGCCGTGTTCAGGATCGTCGTATCCAGTTGTTCCATGAACAGCGCCGCGGCGACCAGCCATGGCAACAGGCGGCGGGTTAGGTCCGGCGAAGGGAGATTTGCCAGCGCGGGAGGTGTTGTGGTCACGTCGCAATGAGCCTATTTGCAAGACCGATGTGACACAACTTCACGAAGCGAAATAACTACCGATCCGAGCCAAACCGCTCCGCGAACCCGATGATTCGAATCGTCGCGATCAAAATAAAAACGACCGGCGAAAACCCGACAAGCAACGCGGCGATTGGATTCGCCTTCAGCGGCAGAAAAAACGCGGCCAGTCCAATCGCGATGATGGGCCCCGACCAAAAGATTAACTGTTGCCCCCCAAACCGATTGATGGCGTACCACGCCTCGTCCGACGCAAACGACGCCTTCAGCCGCACCCCGTAAAATCGGTTTGGCCTCACCTTTCCCTGAACCAGTGGAATCGATATGCCAATAAGGCCGGCGGCAATCCCAAGGCAGCTGACTCCAATGATGATCGCAACCACGTCCATTTTCCAAATCAAACCGCGCCGCCCATTTCCAGTCAATACGCCGCGAATCCCCCCGTTGCGCACATTTTTATCGTTGACAAGAAATTCATATTTGATCAGGATTTCCGGCGTGCAGGGCCGCGTCGTGGGTGATTGAGCGATTTTGGCCCCATGAGCACGCTTTGATATCAGGAAGGGATGAAAATGTTACGCGCTGGTTCTTGTCTCGCCGGGGTCTTCGTTCTCGGAATTCTGCCCGCAATCGCCGTCGCCGCGACGGATTATAACGTCGTTGGAATCGCCCCCCTCGCCGGCGATAATTTCAGCACCGCCTTCGCCATCAACAACAGTGGCGAAATCATCGGCATCAGCTACGACGCGAGCATCCAGGTAGCCACTAGCACCGCGAGCGGATCGCTGACGCTCGTCTCAGGCGCCGGTTTCTACGACACGGGCGCCACGCCCACCGTGATCCCCGCCCTGGGGGCCGATCCCAAGGGCCTGAGCTTTGCCACGCCCGACGCCCTCAATGATTCCGGCGAAGTCGTTGGCGCATCGACGCAAAGCGGTAGCTCCGCCATGGCCGGCTTCATCGATATTGGCGGCGTGGTCACCAACGCCACATCGCTTTTCAGCGGCGTCCCCCTGGCCGTCAATAATTCCGGCGTCCTCATCGCCGCCGATACCTCGGCTAACTCTCTCGTGCGCTACAACGGCACCGCGCAATCGCTCAGTGGCCTCACATCCAACTCGCCTCTGGCCTATTCCATCAATAACGCCGGCGTCGCAATCGGCGCATCGCAGACAACCATCAGCACCACCAAGTCGCCCAATGCCGACGTCGTCGAGTGGCCGGCGAATTCCACCACGCCCACCGATCTCGGCGGCCTCTCCGGCTTCGCCGTCAATGTCCCCTTCGCCATCAACAGCGCCGGTGATGCCGTCGGCTACGGACTCAATCCCGTCGGCGATACCACCACCAGCGTCAACGCCACTAACGCCAACGCTTCCATCGTCCTCGGCCTCCCCGAAAGCGCCATCACCACCGGCGAAGGCTCCGAATTTTTCAACGGTGAGGCCTTCCTCTATTCCGCCAATACCGGCAAATTCACCGGCCTCGGAAATCTCGGCGGTGGATTCAGCATGGCCGAGGCCGTCAATAATTCCGACGAAGTCGTCGGCATGTCCCTCACCTCCGCCGGCGATTACCACGCCTTTCTATACGACGACTCCACCATGACCGATCTCAACACCCTCCTCCCCTCCGGCAGCGGCTGGACCCTCATCAACGCCGACGGAATCAATAGCGCCGGTGATATCGTCGGCTACGGCGATTTTGACGGCACCTTCGAAGCCTACGAACTCACCCCCAGCGGCTCCATCTCCGGCACCGGCACATCCGGCTCCTCCGGCTCCGGCCCAAGCGGTGAGGTCGTCCCCCTCCCCGCGGCCTTCTGGTCCGGCCTATTTCTCCTCGCCGGGTTGTCGCTGATCGCAACCGTCAAACGCCCCCGCCCGGCGCGTTAATTCCCCGCCATCCTTGCCCGCCGCAGGCGCTTTTCACCGGCAGCCGATGCGGGTAACGTTTCCCTCACCCCATGTCATGGTTCCTCTGCTACCTCGCGATAGGGTGGTGCATCCGGCTGGGAATGATCCCGGTCGTTCTCCGTCGCCAACTCGCCCCCGGCGCATCCCTGGCGTGGTTGGGTATCGTCTTTCTTCACCCCTATATCGGCGCGATTTTGTATCTGTTTCTCGGCGAAAGCCGCCTCGGCCCCCGGCGCGCCGAACGTCACGCCAGCGTCACCAATCGCTTGCGCGACCCGGCCCGGCATCCCGAGCGTCCGCGCCACGAAACTCAGCCCGACGTCGGCCAGTCCGTCGAGCCCATGACCCTCCAAGCCGAAAAAATCGCCGATCTGCCCGTGCTCGCCGGCAACGATGTCACATTCATCACCGACGCCGGCAAATTCGTCGACGCTCTTATCGAACGCATCGATGCCGCCAAGGTCTCGGCTCACCTGCTTTATTACATTTTCGCCAATGACCAGCCCGCCACGCGCGTCTGCGAAGCCCTCGTCGCCGCCGCCAAGCGCGGCGTGCAATGCCGGCTCCTCGCCGACGCCGTCGCTTCCCGACCCTTCTTCGGCCGCGGCGGATTGGCGCGCGGACTAAGATCCTCCGGCGTTCAGGTCGCCTCGGCCCTCCCCGTCGCCCTGGTCCGACGACGGTTCGCACGCATGGATCTGCGAAATCATCGCAAACTGGCCGTCATCGACGACAAACTCGCCTTCTGCGGCAGTCACAATCTCTGCGATCCCCGCTACGGCGGCCGCCGCGGCAACCCCTGGTACGACGTCACCGGCAGATTCGCCGGCCCCATCGTCAGCGAACTCGCCACCGTCTTCGCCGAGGATTGGTTTTTCGAAACCGGCGAAGAATTGGAGTTGCCCTCCCCCCAGCGCCTCGAGCCCTCCGGCGACATCCCCATGCAAGCAGTCCCCACCGGCCCGCTAGGCCCCGGACATACCTACCGGCGATTACTCCTGGCCGCGATCCAGTGCTCGCGCAAGGAATTAATGTTGACCACACCCTATTTCATCCCCGACGAGACGACGATGCTCAGTTTGATGATGGCCGCCGATCGCGGGGTAAAGGTAACTCTGATTGTTCCCAGAGTCGGCGATCAGATCGCCACCGCATTGGCCGGCCGCGCCCATTTCCACGAGCTCCTGGATGCCGGAGTTTCCATCAACCTCTATAAGCCCGGATTGCTCCACGCCAAAACGACGACCGTTGACGACGCCTTCGCCCTCTTCGGTTCGGCCAATTTGGACGTCCGCAGTTTCAATCTGAATTTCGAATTAAGTCTTCTGCTCTACGGCTCCCCGGTAACCAATCGCCTCCGCGAGATCCAAAAGGGATTTCTAAGAGATTCCGATCCCGTAGAGCCCGCCGTCTGGGCAAAGCGCCCTAAATGGACGCAATACGCCGACAGCGCCGTCTCGCTCCTATCCCCACTGCTCTGATCTATCCCCTCTCCCCACGTACTCGTGGGGAGAGGGCGAGGGTGAGGGGCCGCCCCCCGGGAAGTCCAGGATGAGGGGCCGACCCCCGAAACCCACAATTCCCCAAATCCCAACCCCTCCCCATCCTTTACCCCCGCCCAACCCCGCGCTAGTATGTCCCACGAACATGGAACCACCCGTCCCCGAAACGATCGGGCGGCTTCTCGCTGCGCGCCCGCTGCACATTTTGGCCCAAACGCTGCGCGATTCCCCCGCGCTGAGCGTCTCCGGCCTATGGGGCAGCAGCGTCGCCGCCGTTTTGGCGGTCGTGCAATCCGATTTGGCGCGCCCGATTCTGCTCGTATGCGGACATCTGGATGAAGCCGAGGATTTAGCCGACGACGTCGAGCTTTTCACGGGAAAAAGGCCCGAAGTCCTCCCCGCCCTGGAATTAGCCGGCAGCCTCGGCCGAGCCAGCGAGGAGCAGGTCTCCAATCGCCTGCGGCTCGTCGCCCGATTCGCCGCAACAAAAGGTTCGCCGGTCCTGATCGCCTCCATTCAATCCCTGATGCAATCGGTCCCCTCGCGAAAGCAGTTGGAAAATCTGATCCTCGACCTGCGCCCCGGACAGGAACTGGACATCCAAAAATTCATCGTCTGGCTCTCCGAGCACGGCTACAACCGTCTCGACCAGGTCGAAGTCCCCGGCGACTTTGCCGTTCGCGGCGGCATCGTCGATGTCTATCTCCCCGGATTATTCGAAACCGGCGGCCAGGAAGTCGGACTCCCTGTCCGCGTCGATTTCTTCGGCGATCAGATCGAATCCGTCCGCCGATTCGATCCCGACACCCTAGGCTCCGGCGACAAATTAGAAACCGTCGGCGTCATCGACATCCGCGGCGCCCTCCCACCCACCGGCGAATCCGCCAGCCTGTTCCAATATCTTCCCGAAAATTCCATCATTGCCCTCTGGTCGCCCCTGGAGATCGCCGAGCAAGCCAAAAGTTATCAGGATCGCCTGCAGGACGAGCGCGGAATTTATCCCCTGCCCGCATTATTGCGCCACGCCGAGCCGTTCACCCGATTGGAATTAAGCCAGTTCGAGCAAGGCGCCGTCGCCGAGAAAACGCTGGTCGGGCGGCAAACCCCCCACATCCATTTGCCCATCGGATCGCTGCAACGATTCGAAACCGAAGCCGGTAAAGCGATCGGCGAACTGGGCGAGCTCGCCGACACCCATGAGGTGGCCGTCTTCTGCGAAAACCAGGGCGAGCGCCAGCGTCTAAGCGAATTGCTCGAGCAAAAATCCCCAGGACTAGCGCAAAAAATCGAGCTGGATATCGGCTATCTCCATCGCGGTTTCATTTGGGACGCCCAAACCCACGCCGCCCGGCCCCTGGCGCTTCTCGGCCACCACGAATTATTCCACCGCTACGAACAACGCCGCCGCGTCGCCAAAGTCGTCGCGTCCCGCCCCGTCGACTCATTCCTCGATTTGAAGGAGGGCGATTACGTCGTTCACGTCGCCCACGGCATCGCCAAATTCACCGGCATGCACACCATGAACAAGGAGGGCCGAAGCGAGGAGTATTTAACCCTCCGATTCGCCGACAATGCCGCCCTGCACGTTCCCGCCAATCGCATCAATCTCATCCAAAAATACGTCGGCGGATTTCATGGCCATCCGCAACTCTCTCGCCTCGGCAGCGGGGGGTGGGAAAAACAAAAAGCCAAGGTCTCCGAAGCCGTCATGGACATGGCGGCGGAGTTACTCGACGTCCAGGCCGCCCGCGCCGCCGAGCAGGGATTGGCCTATCCCCCCGACACCGCCTGGCAAAAAGAATTCGAGGCGGAATTTCCCTATGAGCCCACGCCCGACCAGATCACCGGCGCCGAGGAGATCAAACAGGACATGCAAAAAGCCCGCCCCATGGACCGCCTCCTCTGCGGCGACGTCGGCTACGGCAAAACCGAACTCGCCATGCGCGCCGTCTTCAAGGCGATGGAATTCGGCAAACAGGTCGCCGTGCTCGTTCCCACGACCGTGCTGGCCGAGCAGCATGATCGCACCTTCAGGGAGCGGATGGTCAATTATCCGTTTCACGTCGAATCGATCAGCCGATTCAAGAGTCCCAAGGAGCAGAAGGCGATCATTCGCCGCACGGCGGCGGGGGAGGTCGACGTATTAATCGGCACCCATCGCCTTCTCAGCAAAGACGTCCGTTTCGCTGATCTGGGCCTGGTCGTCGTCGACGAAGAGCAACGCTTCGGCGTCACCCACAAAGAACGCCTCAAACAGATGCGCCGCACCGTGGACGTCCTGACGATGTCCGCCACGCCCATCCCGCGCACCCTCCACATGAGCATGCTCGGCCTGCGCGATATCAGTTCACTGACCACCGCTCCGCAGGACCGCCGGAGCATCGTTACGGAAGTGATCGCCTACGACAAGCAGCGCGTCCAGCAGGCGATCTTGCGCGAACTGAATCGCGAGGGCCAGGTCTATTTCGTGCACAATCGCGTCTACAACATCATGGAGATCGCGGGCGAAATTCAAAAATTAGCCCCCGATGCCCGAATATTAATCGGCCACGGCCAAATGGGCGAAGGCGAATTGGAAGACGTGATGCTCAAATTCATCCGCCACGAGGCCGACATCCTGGTCTGCACCACCATCATCGAAAGCGGCCTCGACATCCCTAACGCCAACACGATTTTCATCAATCAAGCCGACCGTTTCGGCCTCAGCGAATTGCACCAGTTGCGCGGAAGAGTAGGGCGGTACAAAAATCGCGCCTACTGCTATTTGCTATTACCCGCCGACCGCCCGGTGACTCCCGTCGCGGCCAAGCGCCTCAAAGCCATCGAGGAATACAGTCACTTAGGCGCCGGCTTCAAAATCGCCATGCGCGATTTGGAAATCCGCGGCGCCGGAAACATTTTAGGCCCCGAGCAAAGCGGCCACATCGCCGCCGTCGGCTACGAGATGTATTGCAATCTGCTCGAAGAGGCGACCCGCCAATTAAAAAAGGAACCCAAGCCCACCCGCCCCGAAGCGCACGTGGAGATCGGCGTCTCCGCCCTCTTGCCCAAACAATGGATCACCGCCGATCGCCAGCGCATGGACGCCTATCGGCGGTTGACGCGGTGCACCTCGCTGGAAATGCTCGCCTCGTTGCAAAAAGACCTAACCGACGCCTTCGGCGAACCGCCGCGGCAGGGGCTGCTCCTGCTGGCTTTGACGGAAGTGAGACTGCTGGCCGGTGTCTTCGGGATTGAGAGCATTATCAAGAAGGACCCGGACGTGATTTTCACTGTGGCCGATGCCGGGCGGGCGCAGGCGGGGTTGATCGGGGCGCCGGGGAGATTGAGCGTGATTGATGAGAAGACGATTTATTTGAGGATGCCGCCGACGTTTATGGAATCCGATACGGCGCTTTTGGCGATACGCAATTTGCTGAAGGCGGCGTATGAGAGGAAATGACGAAATTCGACGAAACGATCGAGCGACAAACGAGGGCGCCTGCAAATTCAGGTGAGCATGGTGTAAAATAAACCAGTGCCGACGATTAGCGTATTTTTTGGCGTGACGATTCGAATGTATTATGATGACCATGCACCGCCGCATTTCCATGCGTATTATGGGGAGCATGCGGCGGTTGTGGAAATCGATACCTTGCGCGTGCGATATGGCCAGCTTCCGCGGCGAGCGATAGCGCTGGTGTTGGAATGGGCGGCAATTCACCGCGTGGAATTGATGGCAAACTGGTGGCTGGCTGACACTCACCAGCCGCTGAATCCGATCGAACCATTGGAATGAATATGCACAGGATCATTTTTGTAAAACCGCTCCAGGACGCCCGATTGGAGATAACTTTTTCCGATGGCACAAATGGAATCATCTCGTTGAAAGATCGGCTCTTCGGACCTGTCTTTGAGCCACTAAAGGACCCCGGAACGTTTGGCGAAGTACGGCTGGATGAATTCGGTGTCATTTGCTGGCCAAACGGCGCCGATCTGGCGCCCGATGCCTTGTACGATAAACTCAAGTCACAAACGCGGGTCGTGTGATGCGAAATCAAATTAGCGGCTGCGAATGAGTTGCTCATCCGTGATCCCCAATTCACGGCGTTTGGAATCAATGTCCCGCAAAAACCGCGTTCCGTCATTGTAATATCCCGCCGTCGGGCTAACCCCCGGCAGATGCCCAAGCCAAAACGCATTAAACCGCCGCATCAGCGCCTCGCGCACATATTTGCTCAGCATCGAAGCCATCGCCACCGGCAAACACTGCGATTCCGCCTTCTCCCGAAAATAGATTCTCACGCGATTGGATCCCCGCGTCAGCTCGTAATCGCTGCGCCCCTCGCGTTCCTCCAGCACTTCCAAATCCCATTCCTCGAACATAAGCCGCAGATCGTGCCCGTAGTGTTCTCGTCCTCCCTGCCGATCGCAAAAAATCGTCATCGGCCTCTCGCCCCAGGTGCGCAGTAAAAAATCCAGATGAATCGCCGTGACCGATGAAAGAACCGACCCCTTATTCCGCGTCGCGGCCAGCAATTGATTCAGCTGCCGCTCCAAAACCACGCGCGCCGAAAGGTGAATGCACGTAGCCGACGATTTTTGCATCTGTTGCCGCAGCGCGTTGGCAAACAGCTGAATCGGCAGCATCGCCTGCTCCAGTGGAAACCGCTCCTCTTCCGCCGGGCGGTACCATGCATATTCCTCCAGTTCCGCCCCGACATGCCCCGCGATAATTTGCAACAGCTCCCGCAAATCCCTCGGCTGATATCCCGCCGCCACCAGCGTCGCCAGCACCGACGTTTCCAATTCCTCCAACCCAGCCGCGGACGAATAAACCTGCTTGCTATCGTTGACGTGCAGCCTCTTCCCCGATGCGGATC
>JBEKPV010000011.1:0-37897 GCA_049520395.1 Tepidisphaeraceae bacterium | reverse complement strand
GGGGCGGGATTGTGCCGGGGTCGGTGGTGCTGGTGGGGGGGGAGCCGGGGATTGGGAAATCGACACTTTTGTTGCAAGTGGCGCATGCGATGAGCGCGGCAGACAACGGGCGCGCGGCGGCGAAAATTCTTTACGTGACCAGCGAGGAATCGGCGCGGCAGACGGCGCTGCGGGCGCGGCGGCTGGGAGTGCGATCGGGGGAATTGCTGGTTTTGGCGGAGACGAATGTCGAGCGGATCACGCATCAGATCGCGAAGCTGAAGCCGGCGGTGGCGATCGTGGATTCGATTCAGATGATCTATAAGCCGCAGATTCCGGCGGCGCCGGGGTCGGTGACGCAGCTGCGCGATTGTTGCATGGATTTGGTTTATCTGGCGAAGGCGGGTGGGACGGCGGTGGTCTTGGTGGGGCATGTGACCAAAGCGGGGACGCTGGCGGGGCCGAAAGTGATCGAACATATTGTCGATACGGTGGCTTATTTTGAGGGGGATCGGTTTCATGCGCATCGGATCGTGCGGTGCGCGAAGAATCGGTTTGGGGGGACGCATGAAGTGGGATTGTTTGAGATGACGGGGACGGGGCTGACGGAATTGACGCAGCCGGGGAAGATTTTTCTGGAGCAGTATGGAAGCGGCGGCCCGCCGAGCGGGTCGGTGATCACGGCGGCGATGCAAGGGTCGCGGGTGCTGCTGGTGGAGGTGCAGGCGCTGACGGCGCCGAGCGTAATTGGAGCGGCCAAGCGAAAGACCAGCGGGGTGTCGTCCGACCGCGTGGCGATGATTCTGGCGGTGTTGGAAAAGCGGGCGGAGTTGCGGCTGGCGGCGGATGATGTGTTTGTGAATGTGGCGGGGGGAATCAAGACGCCGGAGCCGGCGGTGGATCTGGCGATTGCGATGGCGATCGCGTCGGCGCATCTGAATCGGCCGCTGGCGGCGGGGACGCTGGCGGTGGGGGAATTGGGATTGGGCGGGGAGATTCGGTCGGTGCCGCAATTGGAATTGCGCTTGCGCGAAGCGGGGAGATTGGGGATCACGCAGGCGATTGTGCCGTCGATGGGGGAACATGCGCCGCCGCTGAAGGGGATGGCCGTGCATGAGGTGAGGCGGATTTCGCAGGCGCTGGAAAATCTTTAGATGTTGCTAGTTGCTAGTTGCCAGTTGCTAGTTGCTAGTTGCTAGTTGCCAGTTAAATCATCTGCGGTCATCGGCGCTGATTGGGCGAAACCGACCGGCTAGCGCGCGGCGGGTGTTGTCTGGAGTGAGCGCGCGGATCGGGTATATTGAACTCGAATTGGACGACCATGCGTTTCTGGCGGGTTTATCTTCTTCTGGCGGTGAGTTTGGCGGCGGGGCCGGCGACGGAGCCGGGGCGGACGGGGGATTTTTCTGTGGTGTTCGATCGGCGGAGTCCGCTGAGCGATTTTCAGAAACTTCAGGGACGGCTGAATCGGACGGCGGGGGAATTGGGGGCGGATTACAAGTTATCCGATGAGCCGTTTCAGGTTGATGTGCCGGAGGATTATGACGGGTCGGCGGCGCTGGGGATTGTGGTTTATATGGTGCCGGATGGGACGCCGGATGATTATGGATATTTGATGCCGATATTGGAGCGGCATCGTTTGATATTCATCGGGCCTCGCAACGGTCATTTGCCGCTGGGGGTGGCGACGGGGCTCTTTTTGGATGCGGTTTATAATTTGGAGCAGAGGTACAACATTGATGCGTCGCGGATTTATTTGATTGGGGCGACGGACGACCTGGAGCCGATGAGCTGGAGTTTGTCGGACATTATTGCCGGGGACGTCGCGATATGGGGGATGTCGTATTATCGCAAAATCGAAGATCTGCGGGGATTTCCGGTGGTTGCGCCGCCGCCGGACGATTTGCTGGAGAAATCGAAGACTCGGGTGCATGTCCTGGCGTTCGATACCGATCCCAGCCCCGGCAGCGAATATTTTCGCACGCATTTTGCCCAGACGATGAGCGATGACGGGTTCGAGCATGTGGTGAGTAATCAGGTTTCGCACGACCAGATCATGGAGGGGCCCTGGGTGGAAGAGAGGCTTAAGGAATTGGAATCGGTCGCGGCGGAAAAGGCGGCGGCCGCGCCGTCGGGACCGCCGCCGAGTGAGGCTCAGCATTTGCTGAAATTGGCGCAAATGGATATCGCCAATCAGCAGCCGGATATGGCGCGGGATAAATTGAATCAAATTATTCAGCAGTATCCGGACGATCCGGCGGCGCAGACGGCGAAGGATTTGCTGGCGCAGCTTCAAAGTCAGTGAGGGGGCGGGGCGATCGAGCGGAGATAGTCGAAGGAATAGATGCCGCTGCCGTGGTCGTCGGACCAGTCGATTTGCAGGGCATAGTTGCCGACGAGCTGGGCTTTGAGGACGGTGAGCGGCTTGGAATAGTCGCCGGGGAGGACGTTTAAGAGGGATTTGCGCGATTGCTGAGCGGCGCGGACTTCTTTGCAGGCGGCGCAGGGGCACATGGAACGCAATAGAGTGAGGGGGTAAATAGTGCGGGTGCCGTCATTCCAGAGGATTTCTAGTTTTTCGTCTCGTTTGAGATCGAGCTTTTGCGGGGTGGTCGAAGGGTCGGACATGGATTCTACTTCTTCGATCACTTGGCCAATGCGACGGCGCGGATATATTCGGAAATTCCGGCGGCGCCGGATTGGCGGGCTTTGGTTTCCAGGAGAAGTTTTTCCTCGCTGCTGATTCGGATGTTGATCTGCTGATCGCGTTTGCCTTCGGTGAGCGGCGCGGGGGGCGACTGGCCATCCTGTAAAAGGCTGGCCACGCCGGCGACGAAAGCGTCTCGAGTGTTTTGGATGCACTGTTCGACGGTTTTGCCGTCACCAAATGCGTAGGGCATTTCCACGCCTCGCCCGTAATATTCGCCATCTTCGCGCCAGACCACGATCTGATATTTATCCGCGATTGGCCGGGCCTGGGCGACGAATTTCGGCTTGATGCGCAACGACTTAGAGTTTTTCAATTTGCTTGACATAGACGAACTTCACCTGGTTTTTATGAACCGGAACAATGAATGGGCGTCCCGCGGCATTTTTGAACACATGGTGCGATCCGCTCACGTGATGAAGGAAGAACCCTTTTTGCTTGAGCATGTGAGTCACCACCGCCAAGCGAACGGGCGCCGCCATCATAAGAGTATAGCATTGGGCTATACAAAGGCAAGGTTACGACCGTCTTCGGCGGAGAAGATGCAGGATTCTGGCGAGGAGGCTTTTGCGGGGGGCGGGGGCGCCTTCGAGCATGGCGAGCATGTTGAGGCCGGTGCGGCGTTTGTTTCGGAGGAAGCCGCCGTCGGGGCGGCGCGGGCGGCGATTGGACATGGGGGCGGGAGTCATGGGGGTTCTCAGGGTTCCTCGAGTTTTCGTTTCAGGGCTTCCTGCACCATTTTGGGGTTTAGGCCTTTGGCGTTTTTCATGACCATGCCGACGAGGGCGCCCATGGCGGATTGTTTGCCGGCGCGATAGTCCTGGAGGGGTTTGGGATTGGCCGCGATGACGGCGGCGATGGCGGCGTCGATGGCGCCGGTGTCGCTGACTTGCGTGAGTCCCAGTTCGGCGGCCAAGGCTTCGGCGGGGGCGTCTTTTTGGGCGAGTTTGTCGAAGAGGGGGCCGGCGTTGCTGGCGGAAATTTTACTGGAGTCGATCAGAGTGGCGACTTCGGCGAAACGGCGGGGGGAGACGCCGATTTGATCCAATGGGGTGCTTTTTTCGTTGGCGAGTCGGCGGCCGTGGGAGAGGATCAAATGGCTGATGCGTTTGGGGTCGCCGCCGGCGGCGATGGCGGCTTCGTAGAAATCGCCGGTGGCGCGGTCGCCGGCGAGGATGGCGGCGTCGGTGGGCGTGAGGCCCATGGCGTCGACATAACGCTTGCGTCGGGCGGCGGGGAGTTCTCCGATCTGGGCCTTTAGATCGGTGAGCCATTTTTCGTCGACTTCGACGGGGACCAGGTCGGGGTCGGGGAAATAGCGGTAGTCGTTGGCTTCTTCCTTTTCGCGTTGGAGGAATGTGGCGCCCGTTGCTTCGTCCCAGCCGTAGGTGCTTTTGCGGCCGAGGGAGCCGGTTTCTTCCCAGGCTTTGATTTGGCGTTGGACTTCGTAGGCGGTGGCGCGGTCGAGGACGCTGAAGCTGTTGAGGTTTTTGATTTCGGTGATGGCGGTTTTGTGGATTTGGCCTTCGGGGTCGGTGATGTGGACGTTGATGTTGGGCTCGAAGCGCATGTGGCCCATTTGCATCTGGCCTTCGCTGACGCCGAGGAATTGGACGAGTTTTTGCAGTTCCTGTCCGAAGAGGGCGACGTCCTGTGGGCTGGCGAGGTCGGGTTCGGTGACGATTTCGAGCAGGGGGGTGCCGGCGCGATTGAGGTCGACGATGCTGAAGTCGATGGCGTAGCCGCCGGGGGCTTCGTGGAGGAGTTTGCCGGCGTCTTCTTCGAGGTGCGCGCGGCGGATGCGGACGGGGAGGGTGGTGCCGTCCTTGCGGACCAGTTCAAAATTGCCGGCGAAGCAAAGGGGCATATCGTACTGGCTGATCTGATAGTTTTTGGGGAGGTCGGGGTAGTAATAGCTTTTGCGATCCCATTTGGTTTGCTTGGCGATTTGGCAGCCGAGGGCCAGGCCGACTTTGATGGCGTATTCGACGGCTTTTTTGTTCATGACGGGCAGGACGCCGGGGAGGCCCAGGACTTGTTCGTCAACCTGGGTGTTGGGTTCGGCGCCAAATTGGTTGGCGGCGCCGGTGAACATTTTGGAGCGGGTGGACAACTGGACGTGGACTTCGAGTCCGACCAGGACGCGATAGGATTTGCAGATGCGCTGCAGCAAGTGAGTGCTCCGGGGCAAGGACCGATAATTACAGTATACGGGGTTGGGCGGGGGCAGCCAAAGGGGCGATGCAGATGGGCCGATGAAGGTAATTATGGACACTCAGGGGCAACCCACTTCCTCGGTCGCGGCGATTCCCGATCCGCCGGAGAGGCGGCGCGCGGTTCGACAGGCTTATGACACGACGGGGTGGGTGTCGGGCGAGGCGGGGAACGGGAATCGACAGATCAGCAAAACGGTTAATGTCTTCGATCTTTCGCTTTACGGGGCGGGGTTTATTTCTGACGTGAAATACGAGACCGACGCGGTTCATTGGATGGTTCTGGGCGGGGGAGCGCTGCGGGCTTCCAGCCGGATTCGGATTGTGAGTTGCCGGCTGCGCGATGACGGGCGGTACGATTGCGGCGCGGAATTTTTCTAAGAGCCGCGGGGTTCCGGGGTTCACACTGTTTTTATTTCTAGTTTTCCGGCTTGTCCCTGGGCGAAACGGGATAGGGCGAGGTCATGCGCTTCGTTGTAATTTACGATCATGGCGGACCAATCGAACATGTCGCCGAGGCGCTCGACGCGATTGCGAAGTTCCACTCGCTGGCGGCGATTGAATTGTACGAACTGAAATAAGTGGTCGGTTAGCTCGTTGACGGCTCCCTCGAAACTGAGGGTGCGGCGATTGAGGACGTAGATTCCCTGCTCCTGATGATTGGCGACGTTGCGCTGGATGTAAGCGCCGAAGCCGCTGAGATCGGTGGTGACGGCGGGAACGCCCATGGCGACGCATTCCATGGGGGTGTAGCCCCAGGGCTCGTAGTAGCTGGGGAAGACGCCGAGGTGACAGCCGCGAACGAATTGTTCGTAATCGAGGCTGATGAGGGGGCTGACGGCGGTGAGGAAATGAGGGTGGAAGACGACCTTGACGGGATCCTCGGCGGCGTTGAGGAGGCCGCGATGGCGCAGGTGCTGGAGGATGGGATCGGTGGCGTCGTCGATGAGATCGTGAGTGACGATGGGCGGCTGGCGGCCGTTGTGCCAGGCGTGGATGGCCTGTTTGAGGCGGACGCGATCGTCTTCGTCGATGAGTTCGGTTCCGGTGGCGATGCGGCCGGTGGCGGCGTCGTGAAAGAGGCGCTGGCCCATTTGCTGTTGGATCAGTCCGCAGAGGCGGCGGAGTTCTTCGAACATGGACTGGCTTTGCAGGACGCCGACGTTGACGTGGCGGGTGGCGGCTTTGGTGATCAGGAACGCGACGATGGTGGGGGGGTCGGGGAGTTGTTTCAGGCGGCCATTCAGGCGGTGGAGGGCTTCGATGAAAAGGTCCATGCCTTTGTTGCGGTATTCGTAGCGGCCGCTGGTGAAGAGGTAGATGGTGTGGTCCAAGTCGAAGCTGTAGCCGGGGAAGAAATGGCCCATCACGAATTCGTGGATGACTTCTTTGTACTTGCGGTGGAGGTTTTGAAATTCGTGGAGGGCGGCGAAGCGATGGAGATTGAGCCCGTTGGGGAGGATGAGATCGGGGACGCGGCCGAGGAGGGCCTGGGCTTCGACGCCGGTGACCTGGCTGACGGTGGTGAAGACGGTGCAGGCGTGGGCGGCGGCGCGCTCAATGGCGAAGCGGGGATGGATGTTGCGTTGTCCGGCGGCCTGATCGGGCTGGATCGAGGGGAGATGCTGGTAAAACTCCGGGTCGTCGCTGGCGAGATATCGGCCCAGGAGAGTGGCGTGGGTGGTGAAGACGGTGGCGACGGGCAATTTCATGTGGGCGATGCGCGGGACGGCGATGGCGGCCATCCATTCGTGGAAATGGGCGATCACGGGCTGGCGGGCGGGGATTTCGGCGGAGAGGGCGCGGAAAAATTCCGCGACGGCGAAGCCGAAAGCGATGACTTCGTTGACTTCGCCATCGCCGGCGACGGTTCCGATGCCGTGATCTTTCCAGAGGAGGAATTTGTCGGAATCGAGCTGGCCGAAGCGGGCGCGATAGTCGAGGAGGATGACGTGGGGTCGGCCGGGGATGAGCCACTGACCGTAGCGCCAGCCGGTCCCCTGGTCGGAGAGTCGTTTAAGGGTTTTTTCGATGAGTCCGGAGGGGGGCATTTCCTCGAATTCGACGGCGGCGGTTTGCGGGTTGTAGGGGCCGATGAGGCAGTAGCGTTCGCCCCAGCGCTGGATCATGGTGGGGGCTTTGGAGCGGAGGACGGTGTAGATTCCGCCGAGTTGCCAGCAGACTTCCCAGCCAACTTCGAAGAGGAGTGGAGCCTGGCCGGCGATAAGTTGCTCGGGGGCGGGGTGAGGGGCGTGGGCTGGGGGCAAGGAAATTTCCGATCCCGGCAATTGGTCCTCGGTTGTCAATCCGCGTCTGCCACGACGTGCCATGGGGCGTATTATGCCGCAGCGGCGGCGTTTGCGTAAAGAAAATCGGGGCTTGCGCCGCCGCTGGACGGGGCTGACGGCGGGCGGGATTGATTTTGCGGACGTGGGACACTATGAATACTCGCCCGGCTGACCTTTGGCCTATTTGGCTTCAGGCACGTCCGGGACAAGGAGTTCCTGCCGTGAAAGCGAAAATTCACCCGCGTTATCAGACGTGTTCGGTTCACTGTGCGTGTGGCAACACGTTCGTGACCCGGAGCACGCTGCCGAGGATCAGCGTCGATATTTGCAGCCAATGCCATCCGTTCTTTACCGGCAAGCAGAAGTTTGTGGACACGGCCGGTCGAGTGGAGCGTTTCAGCAAGAAATTTGGCGGCACATACAGCTTCCAGAAGACCGCTCCTGCCGCAGCAGCCAAGAAATAAATTTTTCACACCTGCGCTGGCGACCGCGTTTGAAGGGGAGTAAACGGGATCGACATGCCGCGGATTCTCTATATTACTCACGCGCTTCCGTTTCCGCCGAACGTCGGGGGGAATCAGCGGACGGCGATTTTGCAGCGTGCGCTGAGCAAGCACGGTGAGATGGATTTGATCGTGGTTTGCCGGTACGGGCCGCTGCCTCGTGAATTGCTGGAGGAGGGCCAGAGGGATCATGGGGTGCTGGAGGCGGTGACGTTGCCGTGGCGGGGGACATTGCCGCCTTGGAATTTGGTGAGGCGACTGGCGCCGCGGAAGGTGGACCGGCTTGCGCAGGCGTTTGGGTCGCAGGTGATGTGGTACCGGCCGTATCCGGAACTGAGCGGAGTGGTTGAGAAGGCGCTGTCGGCGAAGCATTACGATCTGATCGTGAGCCGGCATCTTTATCCGGCGGCGATGGCGGGGATTCTGCAGAAGCCGACGGGGATTCCGGTGATCATCGACGTGGACGATGTGGATCATCGGGTGGCGGAGGAGAACGGGCATCCTTCGGTGCCGTGGTATAAGCGGATGGCGTTTGTGCGGCAGGCGCGGGAGATTCGGCATGCGGCGCTGCCGCTGTTTCCGAAGGCGTCGCATCTGTGGGTGGCGGCTTCGGAGGACGCGGAGGAATTTGATCCGAATCGGTGTTCGATTTTGCCGAATATTCCGTATCTGAAGGACGAAGCTCCGCGGGTTCCTTGTCCGCCGGCACGAGATAGCGTGAGCATTTTGTTGGTCGCGAGCATGGGGTATGCGCCGAACTCGGAGGGCTTGGAATACTTGCTGAAGCGGGTTTGGCCGACGATTCGCAAGGCGGTGGGGAATGCGACGCTGCGGATCGTGGGGTCGGGAATGGGGGACGAGCGGCAGGCGCGGTGGTCGGCGATTCCCGGGGTGACGGCATTGGGATTCGCGCCGGATTTGCGCGAGGAATATCAGCGGGCGGCGTTTTGCGTTGTGCCGGTGCATCGGGGCGGGGGGACGAAGATCAAGGCGATCGAATGCTTCACGTTCGGGCGAACGTGCGTGGTGACGACGCATAGCTACCGGGGAATCGGGGATGTTCTTAAACATCGCAAAAGTCTTTGGCGCGGGGATACGGACGATCAGTTTGCCGAGGGATGCATTCATCTGCTGACGCATCCGGACGAGCGGGATGCGATGGCGGAAACCGGGCGGCTGCTGGTGGAGCGGGAATTTAATTTTGCGAAGTTTCAATCGGTGGTGGACAAGACGATTGAAAAGGTGGGGCTGGGGGCCGGCAAATGAGACGGCTGGTTCCGAGGCGAGGGGACGGTTGTACAATGGCGGGGCGTGTCTGATCCTTCGATTGAAAAAGCGATTTTGCTAGCCGATCGGGCGCAGCGGGGTGGACTGCTGGCGGAGGCGGAGGCGGTTTGCCGGGAGATATTGGTGAAGGAGCCGGGGAATGCGGGGGCGCTGCGAATTTTGGGGGTGGTGTGCCGGAAATCGGGGAGGGCCCTGGAGGCGCTGGAGCATCTGAAGGCTTCGGTCGCGGGGGACGAGCGGGATGCGGCGACTCATCGTGATCTGGGAGATGCGCTGCGCGCGGCTGGAAAATTCGAGGAAGCGGCGGCGGAATACGCGCGGGCGATCGAGCTTCAACCGGATTGGCCGGAGGCATACGGGGCTATGGGTAATGCGCTGAGGGACGCGGGGAAACTTCCCGAGGCGATCGAGGCTTACACGAAGGCCACGCGGCTGCGGCCCAATCTGGCGATGGCGCATCTTCGGCTCGGGGAGGCGCTGCACGAAGCGGGGCGGCGGGAGGCGGCGCTGGGGGCGATTGGCCGAGCCATTGAACTGAAACCGGATTGGGCGGAGGCGTGCAATAGTCTGGGGAATGTTCTTTGGGATCAGCAGAAGATTGACGAGGCGATGGGAGCGTATGAAAAGGCGCGGGCGCTGGAGCCGGGGTATCCGCCGGCGAATTGGAGCCTGGGGAAACTGCTGGCCAAGCGCGGAGACGCCGAGGGGGCGATTCAATCGTTTAAGCGGGTTGTGGATTTTCATCCGTCGGATGCGATGGCGCATTTGAATCTTGCGCGCATGCTGCGTCTGGCGCGGCGCATCGAGGAGGCGTGCGCGGAATATCGGGAGGCGATTCGGCTGGCGCCCGGTCGGGAAGATTTTCGATTCGAACTGGCGGCGTGCAGCGGGGATGGATCGGCTCGCGGTGTGCCGGATCAATATATACGAGACCTTTTTGATGAATACAGCTCTTCGTACGATCGGCATGTGGTGGGGGAATTGGAGTATCGCGTGCCGGGGCTTTTGCTGGAGGCGGCACGGGGGCGGCAATTTGAATCGGCCCTGGATCTGGGGTGCGGGACGGGGCTTTGCGGGGAGGCATTTCGATCGATCGTCGGACGATTGAGCGGGGTCGATCTGTCGGAGAAAATGATCGAGGGCGCCAGGGCGCGGGGGATTTATGACGAGTTGCTTCAGGGTGATTTGCTTGCGGCGCTTTGGCCGAAGGCGGGAGCATTTGATCTGATCGTGGCGGGGGACGTGCTGGGTTATGTTGGGGATTTGAGTCGGCTTTTTCCGGCGGTGGGGGCGGGATTAAAGAGCGGGGGGATTTTTGTTTTTTCGATCGAGCATTTTGACGGGCCGGGATTTTTTTTGCACGGACGGGAGAGGTTTGGGCATTCGATGCAGTATGTGCGCGAAATGGCAGCGGCGGCGGGCTTGCGGGAAATCTCGGCTACGCAAGTTTTGCTGCGGCGGCAGGGGGATGCGCGGACGCCTGGGTGGATTGTGGTATTGGGGAAATGATGAGTTAGTTCGCAGCCTTGGTGAGCGTCATTCCCATTCCCTGGAGGGAGCCGTCGTCCTGAATGGTGAAGGTTCCGGCGCCTTGGGGCCGGTTGATGGTGATGGTGTTGCCGCTGATGGTGTAGGGGTCGGTTTCGCTCATGCCGTCGAGATTCATGGTGGCTTGGCCGGATTCGAAATCGATGGTCATGTTTCCGGTGGGGCCGGTATAGACGTATTTGCCGGAGACTTTGGAGCCGCAGCCGAGGATGGCGGTGCCGAGCCAGATCGCTATGCCGAGCGTCATTAGATTGCGGAAGAGGGGACGGTTAATGGGGCGCCTCCGGTTGCTGGGATTTTATGCTGGGGAATCGGCCGGCCGCAAATTTTGAAATAGAGCGCCCAGGTTCACCCGCGCGGGCGGCGGCGAGGGGGAGAGGGGCGGGAAGATCGGAATTTCCGGAGATTTTTGGGGTATAGTGGGGGTGGGGAGCTATCCTGATCTGACGAAACGTCGGTCGATTTAGGACCCATAATTTAGCGCGGGCGGCTCGTTTTAGAGAGACGGTGAATAGACCATGTCACTCATTCGTTGTTATCAAGGGAGTCATTTTTATCAGCGCGGTCAGCCGCTGGTGATGATGACGGCGCATCGCGATCGTCTTGCGGGGGCGGGGGAGATGTTCGTGTTCATGCGGATATTCCCGACGCATTCTTATGAACTGGTCAAATCGCTGAAAATGGAATTCAGCACCGCGGGTCAATTGCTGGAACTGCTGGATTGCGCGGGGCAGGACGAATTTGTCGTGACGCAATTGTTGGAGTGGACGCGGGAATATTTTCGGACGGAACAAGAGAAGGATTTCCAGGCTCATAAGGAGCCGATGGTTCTGGAGCCGATTGAATTGAAGCAGGAGACGGCGTGGGAAACTTCGCTGATCCTCATGCGCCTGCGCGGGCTGACGGATGAGCAGATCATGGAATTGTCGAATCGGACGAGCAGCGATGCGCTGAAGGGATTTTTAACCAAGCTTAAGACGCTGGAGCCGCAACAACTGCAGGAGACGTAGGCCGAAAAGAATATTGGGGCATTGTGAGCCGGAGGATCGCCATCCTTCGGCTTTTTTTTTGAAGGGTTTGTTTTAGAACGTTTTGCGCTGTCGGGCGGTGGGGATGTTGAGGATTTTTCGGTACTTGGCGACGGTTCGGCGGGCGAGATCGATTCCCTGGACTTTGAGTTTGTCGACAATTTCGTCGTCGTTGAGGGGATTTAGGCTGTCTTCGCCGTCGATGATGGTTTTTAATTTTTCCTTGACGGCGTCCCAGCTCATTTCCTGGCCGCCGGAGTCGGTGGTTCCGCCGGAGAAGAAGCGGCGAAGCGGGAATACGCCGCGGGGGGTTTGAATCCATTTTTCGGAGACGGCGCGGGAGACGGTGGCGACGTGGATGCCGAGCTGGTCGGCGACCTGGATCATGGGGAGGGGGCGGAGGAATTCGGGGCCCTTGTCGAAGAATTCGCGCTGGGCGTCGACGACGGCGCGGATGACGCGGGTGATGGTGCTGCGGCGTTGTTCGATGCTTTCGATGAGCCAGCGGGCGTTTCGGACGTTGTTGGAAAGGAATTCGCGGGTTTTTTTGTCCTGGGTCCGGTCCTTGAGCATTTTGCGGTACATGCCGCTGATGTAGAGGTTGGGGGCCGGGTCGTGGGTCATTTCGATTTTGTAGGTGTCGGTGTCTTCGTCGTAATAGACGATGGCGTCGGGGGTGATGGCGGGGGAGTCCTCGCCGCCGATCTGTTTTCCCGGGAAGGGATTTAACCGCGCCAGGCGGCGGACGGAGCGCTGGATTTCGTCGATCGGCTTGCCGAGCTTGCGGCTGATCTGGGGATAGCGGTTCATCTCCAAGTCTTTGAGATGCTCGGTAATCAGCGTGCGCTCCAAGGCGAAGTCGTGGCCCTGGGATAGCTCTTCGTCGTCCTCGATGGCGTCTAATTGGAGGAGGAGACACTCCTGAACGTTGCGAGCGCCAACGCCGGAGGGTTCGAGAGTCTGAACCAGTCGGAGAGCTTCCTGCAAATCGGGGATCGAGAGGGGGATTTTGGAATCCTTTTGGATGTCCTCGAGTTTGACGCGGAGGTATCCCTCGGCATCGATGTAGTTGATGATGGCTTCGCCGGCCTTGCGGACGGAGGGGGCGCATTCGATGAAAGCCCATTGGGAGAGGAGATATTCGGTGAGGGTGACGCCTCGGGCCGCGGTGTTGTTCATCGCGTCCATTTTTTTGTCGCGCTCGCCGTCGTAGACGGCTCCGCCACGGAATTGGCCGTCGTTGGCGGAGAAGTCCTCGTTTTCGAGATATTCGCTGATCTTGGTAAGGCGGTCGAAGTCTTCGGATTGATTGGAGTTTTCCTTGACGACCAGGGCGCGTTCGTCCTCGGTGACGTCTTCTTTTCGGGTGGCTTGCTCGTCGGCAACCAGGATGGGCTCGGAGGTATCGGGGGCGTCTTCATCCCCTTCGCGCATCTCTAAAACGGGGTTATTCTCCAGTTCCTGCTCGATTCGCTCCTCCAGGGCCATTAGCGGCAACTGAAGGATTTCCATGCTTTGGATCATGCGGGGGGTCAGGAGCTGGCGCATCTCCTGCCGCATGGATGACGATTGTGTTAATTGCATATTTCCAGCCCACTTACGAGAAAGCGCCAAAATTCAGGCACGCTTTTTGCTGTCGTCGCCGGAATATAACATCGGCCAGGGGGATCGCCAAGTGAAATTTGGATTAGCTAAAGGTGCCGGGGCATAGCACGACCGGGGATTTGACGGTTTGGCGGAGTTTATCGCTTTTGCTGGCGCCACCAGAGTTCCAGCACGATCAGGGCGTATAGGCGTTGGGAATGATCGGTCTTTTGATCCTGGTGCTGATCCATCATTTCGCGAACGGGGACGGGATCGAAATTTTCGGAGGCGAAAGAATCGCTGGCGGTGAGCAGGTCGCGCATCATGGATTGGAGGGGATCGCGGAGCCAATCGCCGATGGGGAGGGCGAAGCCCATTTTGGGTCGGCTGAAGACGGCGGCGGGGAGATCGGCGGAAAAGGCTTCGCGCAGCATGCGCTTGGATCCGCCGCTGAGGAGCTGACGGGTGGTCAGGCCGGCGGCGAGGTGAACCAATTCGTGATCCATGAAGGGGCTGCGGACTTCCAGGCCGTGCAACATCGACGCGCGATCGACTTTGGTCAGTAAATCGTCGGGTAGATATTTCAGGCGATCGGTCGCCAGGGCGGTTTGGACCGGGTCGCGCGAGTGGAGCAGGCGCTGGTAGGTTTCGGCGATCAGATCGCGCCCGTGAGTTTGGCCATATTGCAGGCGGGCGATATCGGTGAGATCGAAGAGTGCACAGTAGGCGGCATAGCGCTGGTGCGGGGGGAGATCCATCGCGGTGACGAAGCGGTGGAATCGGGCGCTGCGGGATTTTGGATCGGCGGCTGGAGCGAGGGCGGCCAGCGCGCGGAGGGCGGGTTGGAGCGGCATGGGGATGGAATGGCGCATGGCGCGATAGCGGTCGTAGCCGCCGAATAATTCGTCGCCGCCGTCGCCGCTGAGGGCGACTTTGACGTACGGAACGGTTTGCTGGGCTAGATAATGGGTCGGCAGGGCGGAGGAATCGGCGAAAGGTTCGCCGAAGACGGTGGCTAGTTTGGGGAGATCGTCCGCCACGGTGGGATGGACGATGAATTGTCGGTGTTCACTGCCCAAATAATTGGCGACGGCGGCGGCGTGGGGGGTTTCGTCGTAACGGGGATCGTCGAAGCCGATGGAAAAGGTTTGCAGCCGTTGTGAGGGATCGATGGCGGATTTCATGGCGGCGGCGATGACGCTGCTGTCGATTCCGCCGGAAAGCCAGCACCCCAGGGGGACGTCCGAGACGAGTTGCTGGCGCACGGCGGTGATGATCGCTTGGCGCACGGCGGCGGGGGAAGGAGGGATGCGGGGGGCGGGCCGGCCGGTTTCGCTGTCGCAGTTGGGGTCGAAATAACTTTGCTCGGCGGGGACGAGAGTTGTGGGGCAGGACATGAAACTGCCGGGGGGAAGTTTGGCGATTCCCCGATAGATGGTGGCGGGGGCGGCGATGTAGCCGCAGCGCAAATATTGGGAGAGGGCGAGCGGGTCGGTGGAAAAATCGGGCCAATTGAGGAGGCGCAGGGCGGAGAGTTCGCTGGCGAAGGCAATGGCGCGGCGGTCGGGGGCTAGGGCGAAGAAGAGGGGCTTTTGGCCCATGCGGTCGCGCGCGAGAAAGAGGGAGCCGGTTTGCTGATCCCAGACGGCGAAGGCGAACATGCCGCTGAGTTTTTTGAGGCAGTTTTCTCCTTGCAGGGCAAAGGCGCGGAGGAGGGTTTCGGAATCGCCGGTGGTTTTCCAATCGATGGGGGCGATGGCGTCGAGTTGGGGGCGTAATTGGCGGAAGTTATAGATTTCGCCGTTGAAGACGAGCCAGCGGCGGCCGTCGGTCATGGGCTGCATGGCGCGGGGGTCGGGGTCGAGAATCGCGAGGCGGCGGAAGGCGAGTCCGCATTGAGGCCGGTCGCGGGAGGCTTCGGATTCGTGGTTGAGCCAAAGGGCTTGGCCGTCGGGGCCGCGGTGGGCGATCGACTGGGCCATTTGGGTCAGCGTCTGGCGCGTGACGCGGTAGCGATCGTCCCAGGTAACAACGCCGGCGAATCCGCACATGGGGAGGCTATCGTACGGGTGTGGGGGGGTTTAACCAACCTGGGATTGGCCGGACATTTCATTGGTCATGCAGTATCATCCGAGTCGCTCGCCATGGCGGATCAATCGTCTCAAATCATGCTGGGCCAAGCCGTGCGGTTGCATCAGGAGGGGCGCTTGGGGGAGGCGGAGGGGCTTTACCGGCAGGTGCTGGCGAAGAATCCCGATGAAGCCGATGCGCTGCATCTTTTGGGGATTCTGCTGTCGCAGGCTAACCGGGCGGGGGAGGCGGTGGAGTTGCTTCAAAGGGCGGCGGGTTTGGCGCCTCAATCCGCGGATGTGCTGTCGAATCTGGGAATTGCTTTGTCCCAATGCGGACGGAACGCCGAGGCGGCGGATCGCTACCGAGCGGCGCTGAAGCTTCGCCCGGATCATGCGAACGCCATTATCAATCTGGGGAATCTACTGGAGAAGGACGGGAAACTTGAGGAGGCCATTCCGTTTCTGCGGAAGGCGGCGGATTCGCAGCCGCGGAATTTGGAGGTTTGGGAAAAACTGGGGGATGCACTGCGAAGGAGCGGGCGGGGGGAGGAGGCGCTGCGGGTTTTTGAGCACGTGGTGAAACTGGCTCCGCAGCGGGCGGAGGTGCAGAATTATATGGGGCTGACGCTTGCAGCGCTGGGGCGAGAGGACCTGGCGATCGCGGCGCTGGAGAAGGCGATTCGGCTGAAGCCGGATTACGCCGATCCGCATAATAATTTGGGGCTTTTGCTGGGCGGGCGAGGGCGGAATCAGGAGGCGATTGAAGAATTCCAGACCGCGATTCGGCTGCGGCCGAATTTTCCGGCGGCTTATAACAATCTGGGATATGCGTATGGGGAATCTGAGCGGTTCGATGAAGCGGTCGAGGCGTTTCGGAAATCGCTGAGCGCGGGGCCGGAGGAGTTTCACGCGATGGTGGGGCTGGCGACGGCTTTAAAATTGCGCGGAGATTTGGATGAGGCAATTGCGCTCTATCGCAAGGCGGCGGCGAAGAGTTCGGAATCAGCCGATGAGGTGCAGAATCTGCTGGGGGCGGCGGAGAAGAATTTCGGGCAGGTGGAGGAGGCGGTCGCGGCGTTTCGCGCGGCGACGGAGATCAATCCCGCGAATCCCAGTGCGACCAGCAACCTGGTGCTGACGCTTTGTTACGATCCACGTCTGAGCGCGACGCAACTCTTGAAGGAGCATCGGGAGTGGGATCGGCGACATGCGCGGCCGCTGCGCGACTCGATCCGGCCGCATGGGAACAGCCGCGATCCGGATAGGCGGTTGAAGATTGGATACGTTTCGGCGGATTTGCGGCAGCATGCGGCCTCGTTTTGCGTCGTGCCGCTGCTTTCGCACCACGATCACTCGAGGTTTGAAATCATTTGCTATTCCAGCGGGAAAAAATCGGATGCGGTGACGGAGCGGCTCAAGGGGATGGCGGATGGGTGGCGGGATTGCCAGGCGATGTCGGATGAGGAGATGGCGGAGCAGATTCGGGCGGATGGGATCGACATCGCGGTGGATTTGTCGATGCATACGTGGGGGAATCGGCTGCTGGCGCTGGCGCGGAAGCCGGCGCCGGTGCAGGCGTGCTGGCTGGCGATTGCCGGGACGACGGGGCTGGAGGCGATGGATTATCGGCTGACCGATCCGTACCTCGATCCGCCGGGGACGCATGAGGATTGGTATGCGGAGAAATCGGTTCGACTTGCGGATTGCTTCTGGTGCTACGATCCGCTGACGGATTTGCCTTTGCCGCATCCGACGGCGGCGCTGGAGAATGGGTTTTTTACGTTCGGGTGCCTGAATAATTTCTGCAAGGTGAACGATGTGGTGCTTTCGCTCTGGTCGAAGGTGCTGGCGGCGGTTCCCGGCTCGCGGTTGCTGCTGAATTGCCCGGAAGGATCGGCCAGAGAGCGGGTGCGGGAAGGATTGGGAGTCGATGCGGAGCGACTGATTTTTGTGGCGCGACAGCCGCGGCCGCTTTATTTGGAGACGTATCGGCGGATCGATCTTTGTCTGGATACGCTGCCGTATAACGGGTCGATTACGAGTCTGGAGTCGTTTTGGATGGGGGTGCCGGTGCTGAGTCTGCTGGGGCAGTCGGTGGTGGGGCGGGCGGGATGGAGTTTGCTGAATAACCTGGGGTTGCCGGAGTTGTGCGCCCAAAGCGAAGAGCGGTTTGTGGAGTTGGCGGTTCAGTGGGCGGGGGATTTGGCGGGGGTGGCGAAATTGCATGAGACGATGCGGGAACGGCTGAGGCGCTCGCCGCTGATGGATGGGGGGAGATTTGCGCGGAGCGTGGAGGAGGCTTACCGAGGGATGTGGCGAAATTGGTGCGAGGCGAAGCCATGAGCCGCACGATTCACAGCATGATGACGGAGGCCGTCGGGCTGCATCAACGCGGGCGGCTGGGGGAGGCGGAGCCTATTTACCGGGAGGTGCTGGCCGCAAATCCGAGCGAGCCGGATGCGCTGCATCTGCTGGGGGTGCTGCTTTCGCAGACGGGGCGGTTTGATGAGGCGATTGGGCTGCTCGAGCGGGCGGCGGAGTTAAGGCCGCGGACGGCGGACGTGCTTTCCAATTTTGCGATCGCGCTGGCCCATACGGGGAAGGAAAAGAAGGCGGCGGATTATTTTCGGCTGGCGCTGGGCTTGCAGCCGAATCATCCGGACGCCAATTTTAATCTGGGGAATCTTTTGGACGGGGCGGGGGAATTGGACCAGGCGATTCCGTTTCTTCGCAAGGCGGCGGAATTGCAGCCGGGAAATATTCTGGCGTGGGAGAAACTGGGAGATGGTCTGCGGCGGCTTGGGAAACTTGAGGAGGCGCTGGGGGTTTTTCAACGGGTGGCGCAGATCGCGCCGCGGCGGCCGGAAATTCACAATTATCTTGGAGTGACTCTGGCGGCGCTGGGACGGACGGCGCAAGCCGTCGAGGCGTTTGGCAGCGCGATTCGGCTGAAGCCGGATTACGCCGATCCGCACAGCAATCTGGGGCTGTGTTTGCAGTCCAGCGGGGAGACGCAGCGGGCGATCGATGAGTTCGAGACGGCGATTCGCCTGCGTCCGAATTTTCCGGCGGCTTATAACAATCTGGCGATTCTCTTCAAGGAGGGGGGTCAGCTCGATCGGGCGATTGAGGCGTATCGAAAGGCGCTGGTCCATCAGCCGAACCTGGTGCAGGGGCACGACAATCTGCTGCTGGCGTTGCACGCGCATCCGGATTACGACGCGGCGGCGATTTTTCGGGAACATTCGCAGTGGAATCGGAATCACGCGCAGGGTTTGGAGCGGAAGGGGCACGGTAATAGCCGGGAAGCGGATCGGCGGCTGAAGATCGGTTACGTGTCGCCGGATTTTCGGGAGCATTCGGTGGGGGCGTTTCTGGAAGGACTGCTGGCGAATCACGATCCGAGCCAGGTGGAGATTTTCTGCTACTCGGATGCGGCGCGGGAAGACCTGGCGACCCAGCGATTCAAGATGATGGCGCACCACTGGCGAAACTTGATCGGGCTGAGCGACGAGCAGGTGGCGGAAATGATCCGGCGGGATGGAATCGATATTCTGATCGATCTGGCGGGGCATACGGCGGACAATCGGCTGCTGGTTTTCGCACGCAAGCCGGCGCCGGTGCAGGTTACTTATCTGGGATATCCGGCGACGAGCGGGCTGACGGCGATGGATTGGCGTCTGACGGACGCATGGGCGGATCCGGCGGGGGAATCGGAGGCGTTTCATAGCGAGAAGTTGATGCGGTTGCCGCGGACGTTTTTGTGTTTCACGCCGCCGGCGGCGGCGCCGGCGGTGGGGCGGTTGCCGGCGCTGGCCAATGGGGGGGTGACGTTTGGGTCGTTTAATTATTTGCCGAAGATCAATCCCGGGGTGGTGGAGGTCTGGTCGGAGATTTTGCGGCAGGTGCCGGGGAGTCGGCTGCTGATCAAGAGTCAGGGGCTGTCGGATGAGTATTCGCGGCGGGGGATGATGGAGCGCTTCGCGGCACGCGGAATTGAGCCGCAGAGGCTGGAACTGCTGGGGAAAATACCGACGCTGACGTCGCATCTGCAGGCTTATGAGCGGATCGATGTGGGGCTGGATCCGTTCCCATATAACGGGACGACCACCACGTGCGAGGCGCTGTGGATGGGGGTTCCCGTGGTGACGCTGGCGGGGAAGATGCACGCGGGACGAGTGGGGGTGAGTTTGCTGTCGTGCGTGGGGTTGCCGCGATTGATCGCGAAGGATCGAAGCGATTATGTTCGCATCGCGGCGGAATTGGCGGGGGATCTGCCGGGGCTGGGGGAACTGCGCGAAGGATTGCGGCAGCGCGTCGATCAGTCGCCGCTCACGGATGCGGGGAGTTTTGCTCGCGATATGGAGGCGGCTTTTCGAGGGATGTGGCGGGAATACGTCGGCTAGCTGAACCGAAGGCGGCGGTCGGAATCGGAGCCGCCTTCGTACCAGCGGCCGGGCTTGAGGGAAATCTTCCGCACGCCGGCGCCGCGGCAGGCGAGCAATAGCTGCTCCTCCAAGCCGGCGAGTAATACCTGTTTTAATTCATACAAGTGCGATGACGTGTCGACCAGGACGGTCAGGGTGCCGCGGTGGAAACTTTCCAGGGCGCAATGATCGCTGAGCGTTTCAGGGATGAGTCGGAGCCAGGCCTCGGCGATTTTGGTGAGTTTGGTTTGACGGCGCGAGACGGATTGGCGGAAGAATTCGACCATCGCTTCGCCGAGGGGCTGGGCGGTTGCGGGGGGGATGGTTTTCACACGGCTGAGCCGCCGCAATTCGTCGGTGCGGGTGGAAGTCTGGCTGGGCATGGGCTTACTGCAAATTGACGGGCATGATGACGTAAAGGAAATTGGCGCCGCCGCGGAGAAGTCCGGGGCGGTTGGGGGCGGTTAATTCGAGGCTGATTTCGTCGCTGTTGACGACCTTGAGGGCCTCGGCGAGGAACTGGGGATTGAATCCGATTTCGATATCGCCGCCCTCGAATTTGCAGGGGAAATTGACGGTTGCTTCGCCACTTCCGGGTGAGCGGCTGGTGAGGACGAGTCCCTTTTTGCTGAAGGCGAGTCGCACGCCTTTGCTTTCTTCGGTGGTGAGCAAAGCGGCGCGTCTTACCGCGGAGAGGAAATCGGCGGTGGAGGCGGTCATTTTACGATCGGATTCCTTGGGGATCACATCTTCGTAGGGCGGGAACTGGCCCTCGACGAGATTGCTGGTGAGGGTGGCCGAGGAGGTGTGGAAGATGATCTGGTTTTCGCCGAACTGGATGCCGACGCCTTCGGCGGGATCGTCGACGAGCTTGTCGATGGCGGACAAGGCCTTGGAAGGGACGATGGCCTTGCGGCCTTCCTTGTCGAGTTTGTCGGAAGCGAGGTCGGCCTTGGCCATCGCCAGGCGGCGTCCGTCGGTGGAGATGAGGGAAATTTTCTTTCCTTTGGCGACCACGAGTACGCCGTTGAAGGCGTAGCGCGTGCTTTCGCGCGCGGCGGCAAAGAGTGTTTGATTGATGAGCTGCTTGAGAGCGCCGGCGGGGGCGACGATATGCGGCTCGCCGGAAAAATCGGGGACGGGGGGAAATTCAGAGGCTTTCTGGGTGTAGATTTTGAAATGGGAATCCTGGCCGCGAATATCGGCGGTCTCGCCGGAGACTTCGATGGCGAGGGTGTCGTCGATGCTTTCGCGGACGATGTCGCGCAGTTTGTCGGCGGGGACGACGGTTTGGCCGGCTTGCTCGATCTGAACTTGCTCGTCTCGGTAGCGGATCGCCACTTCGAGATCGGTGGCGGAGATGGTGAGCGCGCCGTCCTCGGCGGAGAGTTTCAAGCATTGCAAAATGGGCTTGGGGGTTCGGGCGGCGACCACGTTTCCGCACATCCCCAGCGCATCCGACAACGCTCCGCGATTACATATAACTTTCATCGTGTCTGGCCCTTCCTTGCCGACGTCTCAGAGTGGGTCGGGAGTGTAACGCTATCCCTCCTATATTGGAATATATAGAGGTAATAGTCGTAGTGATGTTGTCCGTCATTTTGTGGATAATTTACCGACTGGTCACGTAACTGGCTAGCCTGGAAAGATATGCATCGATTCTTATGGGACCTTGGGTGTGCACAAGATGTGGGCGAATCGTCGGCGGGCTGTTTCGGCGGAAGGAGGGATGTTGGGGCTGGCGGCGACATCGCGGGGGAGTTGTCGCAGGCTGGCGGCGGGGCGTACAAGTTATCCTCCGCAGCCAGCAATTTCTCCACCGGGTATCCATAATACCCTGATGAAATCGCGCGCTCTGCTCTATGTCTGGGCTTTTCCGACGACGGCGGTGGGATTGCCGCTGGCGGTGGCGACGGTTTTGTCGGGAGGAAAAGCGGGCGTGGTGCAGGGCGTTTTGGAAGTGCATGGGCCGGCGGCGGAATTTTTTTTGCGGCGCGTTGTGGGCGTCTTCCTGAAGGGGGGAGCGTCGGCGATCACCTTCGGGCATATCGTTCTGGGGCGCGACCAGCGGGTTTTGGAGATGACCCGGGCGCACGAGCGAGTACATGTGCGGCAGGCGGAATTGTGGGGGCCGCTGTTTTTGCCGGTCTATCTGGGGGCTTCATTGTGGGCGCTGGCTCGCGGGGGGCGGGCATATGAAGATAATTTTCTGGAGAAAGAGGCTTTTAAAAAGACGCGCTGAAGGGGAGAACAGGGATTACATGGACGTGACACTCGAGTCTATTCTCGCTCCCGGCGGCGCGATCGCGCGGCGGATGGGGGAGCTTTACGAATTTCGGCCGCAGCAAATGCAGATGGCCTCGGCGGTGCAAAGCGCAATCGAGCGCGGGAAACATTTGCTGGTCGAGGCGGGGACGGGCGTGGGGAAATCGTTCGCTTATCTTTTGCCGGCGATTGAGTACGCGGTTTCGAAGAAAAAACGCGTGGTGGTCTCGACGCATACGATTTCGCTGCAGGAGCAGCTTGTCGAGAAGGATATCCCGCTGATTCAGGCGGTTTATCCGAACGAATTCACGGCGGTGCTGGTGAAGGGACGGGGGAACTATCTTTGCCAGCGGCGGCTGGAACAGGCGCGGGGCCGGCAGGGGATGCTTTTCGATCAGCCGGAGCAGCTGCAATCGCTTCGAATGATTGAACAGTGGGCGCGGCGGACGACGGACGGATCGCTTTCCGATCTTCCCGAAGCGCCCCAGGCCGGGGTTTGGGAGCGGGTTTGCGCGGAACAGGGGAATTGTCTGGGGAAGAAGTGCAAATTTTACGAGCCTTGCTTCTGGCAGGCCGCCAAGCGGCGGATGCAGAGCGGGGATTTGCTCATTGTGAATCATGCGCTCTTTTTTTCCGATCTGGCGCTGCGAATGGCGGGCGTGAATTATCTGCCGAAATATGACCTGGTGATTCTGGATGAGGCGCATACGGTTGAAGATGTGGCGGCGGAGCATTTTGGGCTGGGGGTTTCGGAGAACGCGCTGCGGCATCAGTTGCGAATTCTCTACGACGAGCGGCGCGGGAAGGGATTGCTGACCACCCATGGCGCAGCGGCCAATGACGCGATCGACGACATCGTCGAACTTCATCCGATGATGGAGGATTTTTTCCAGGGGTGGATCGAATGGCAGGAGACCTCCGGGCGGGCCAATGGGCGGGTGCATGAGCCGAGCGCGGTGAAAAACGATCTGTCGGGGAAATTGCGCGATTTGGCGCTGCATATGAAAACGATTCTGGCTTCGGTTGATTCGGAAGAGGACGTTTCGGAATTGAACGCGATGGCGGATAAGACCGCGCTACTGGCGGAGGAGCTGGACGCGATCGTGAAGCAGAAGATGCCGGATGCGGTTTACTGGGTGGAAATGGGGGGGCGGACGCGGCGGAACGTGCGGCTGCGAGCGGCTCCGGTGAATGTGGCGGCGGGATTGAAGGAGCATCTGTTTAAGAAGATTCACAGCGTGACGATGTGCTCGGCTACGCTTTGCACGGGAAATCCGGCGGAAAAACCGGAAACTGGGGCCGATCCGGCGTTCGCGTATATCGTTTCGCGGCTGGGGGCGGACGATGCCCAGACGCTGGCGCTGGGTTCGCCGTTTGATTATGCGAGGCAGGCGACGCTGTTCATCGAATCGGATTTGCCGCAGCCGGGGGATACGAAACTGTTTCTACCGGCGGCTTGCGAAAAGATTTTGCATTATTTGAAAAAGACCAGCGGGGGGGCGTTTGTTTTGTTCACGAGTTATTCGGCGCTGCTGGAGGCGGCGGAGCGATTGCGGGCGGAACTGGTGGAGTTGGGGTTGCCGCTATTGGTTCAGGGGCGGGGGACGGGGCGGAAAATGCTTTTGGATCAGTTTCGCGGGACGCCCAGCGCGGTGCTATTTGGAACGGCGAGTTTTTGGCAGGGGATTGATGTGCGCGGGGAAGCGCTGCGGAACGTGATCATTGTGAAGCTGCCGTTTTCGGTGCCGGATGAGCCGCTGACGCAGGCGCGGTTGGAGGCGATCACTCGCGCGGGGGGCAATGCGTTTATGACGTATTCGGTGCCGGAGGCGATCATGCGGCTGAAGCAGGGTTTCGGGCGGCTGATTCGTTGCAAGACGGACACGGGGATCGTGGTGATTCTGGATAGCCGGATCACGACCAAGCGGTATGGGAGGATGTTTTTGGAGGCTTTGCCGGCATGCAATGTGGTGGTGAAAACGAATGCGGACGAGGAAGTTGGGTCCGGATAAATCCCAGGCGGGGGGATATTTTTCCGATCCTTGGGGCAGGGCGTACAATGCCGATTGCTCTAGCCAGCGGGAACGTGCCGCATGTTGTTTACGACGCAGTGCCCCCAGTGCGGGAAGATTCTCTCGTTCAGTGACAAGCTGGCGGGGACGCAGAGCATTTGCCCGGCGTGCGGGGGGAAGGTTTTTCTCAATGCTCCGCCGACGGCGCCCGATGCGCCGGCGGTGTCGCCGGGGGCGGCGGAGACGGTGCCGCCGGCGGTGGAGGAATCGCTGCTGACCCATCAGGCGGCAGCGGCGGCGGGGGAAGCGCATGTGGATTATGAGGAGTCGGATGTGGTGCCCTGGGCGCAGCCTGAGGCGGCGCCTGCGGCGAAGGTGGAGCCGCCGGTTTGGGCTCCGCCGCCGCTGTCGGGGGTTGAGCCGGCGGCAGCGCCTCGGGAGGAGGGGGCGTGGTTTACGCCGCGGGCCGCGGGGCAGATTGTTTCGTTGCGGCGGACCGGCGGCGAGGAGGAGATTTTTCGGCGGACGCCTCTGATCATGGGGGCGGCGATTGTCGTTGCGGCGATTTTGGTGGGGGGATTGCTTTACTATCTCACGCAAGCGCGGAGCGCGTCGGACTGGGAGGTTGCGAATCGGGCACAGCTTCTTTCGCTTAAACAAGAGGCGGAGATGCTCGCCGCGCAGGGGCAACGGAGTGAAGCGCTGGCCAAATATCAGGAATTGGAACGCGATCGGAGCGGGCATGATATCGTCGATCCGGATTTGCGGTCGGAAATGGAGCAGGCTTCGCAAGCGCAGCAGTATTTGGTGAATCAATTGGCCGGGGGGGCGGCTTTGAGTGTTCCGGAGACCCAGCCGGCGGCGACGGAGCCTGGCGCGCCGGTTGCCTCGCCGGAGACTCAGCCGAGTGAACCGGTTACTCTGCCGAGTCCGCCGGCGTCGACGGCGCCGGCGGATAGCGCGGCGCCGCCCCCGGTGACGTCGCCGCGACCGGCCGTGCGCGCGACTCCCCGGCAGATCAGCGGGCTCACCGACGAACAGATTGGCGCCTCGATCACCCACGGGGTGGATTTTCTGATTTCTCAATTCGATGGCCACGAAATTCGCCGCACGGCTGAATCGGACGATTATCACGACGGGCTGGACAGTCTGGCGGTTTACGCCCTGATGCAGAGCGGACTGGCCACCAGCGATCCGCGCCTGGACGAACACGGCGAGTTCATGAGCGGGCTGATCGAGACCATGAAGAAACTGACCATGGAGGATAGTAAGCAAACGTACGGGCGGTCGATCCGGACGACGGCGCTTTCGCTTTACAACCGCCGGGAAGACCGGCGGGCGATTCAGCTGGACGTCGAATGGCTTTTGCACGCGCAGAGGGGAGGGGCGTTCACGTATTCCGATCAATTCGCGCGCAACAGCGATTTATTTTTCTGGGACAATTCAAATTCGCAGTATGGACTACTGGGCGTCTGGTCGGCGGCGGAAATTGGGATGAGCGTGCCGACGCATTTTTGGCGGGATGTGCAGCAGCATTGGACCGACTGCCAGCTTGCCGATGGGCAGTGGCCGTATACGGGGGATAAGCCTTCGCCGCGGCGGTCGATGACCTTGGCGGGGATCGCTTCGCTTTTTGTGACCCAGGATTATCTGGATGCGGAGGATTGGGGGGATCGCGTGGGGCGGCCGCCGTTTTCGCCGGCGCTTTCAAAGGCGCTGGACTGGCTGGAGACGGCGGACAACAGCGTGATCACTCACGATAACGAAGAGGATTGGGCGTATACGCTTTACGGATTGGAACGGGCGGGATTGGCCTCGGGGTTTAAATATTTCGGGACGCATGATTGGTACCGCGAGCGGGCGGCGGATTTGATCGCGCAGCAAAATACGGATGGTTCGTGGGTCGCGACGTATGGGCCGGTGGTGGATACGTCATTCGCGCTGCTTTTTCTTTCGCGCGGCCGGCATCCGCTGATCATGAATAAACTGCGCTTTAGCGGCGACTGGGCCAATCGGCCGCGGGATGCGGCGAATCTGGCGAGATTCGCGGGGGATGAACTGGAGCGGCCGCTGAATTGGCAGGTGGTACCGCTGAACCACGACTGGCACGATTGGACGGATAGCCCGATTCTTTACATGGCAAGCCATCGGCCGCCGGATTTGAGCGACGACGATCGGGCAAAAATAAAGCAATACATTCTCAACGGGGGGATGCTGCTGACGCAGGCGGATGCGGGGAGCTCGGAGTTTACGGATTTTGTGATGGACCTGGGGCGGCGGCTGTTTCCGCAATATCAGTGGACGGATCTGCCGGCCGACAGCCCGCTTTGGACGATCGAGTATCGGATCGCCAGTCCGCCGAAGATCAAAGTCATTACCAATGGGTCGCGCATTCTGATGATGCACTGGCCGGACGACATTACGCATCTTTGGCAGAATCAGCCGGACGATGAGGAGCAGAGCGCGCTGGAACTGGGGGTGAATGTGGTGCTTTACGCGGCCGGACGGAGCGAGCTGAAAAATCGGGTGCAGAGCGAGGCGCCCGTGGCCGCGGCGGCGCCGGCGGCGGCGTCGATCCGCGTGGCGCGGGTGCGGTATGACGGGAATTGGGATCCGGAGCCGGATGCGTGGCCGCGGGCCCAGGAGTGGTTTCGGGAGCAGACGAGCCTTGATCTGACGCTGGAGCCGACGGATGCGCAGGATTTGGCGTCGAGCAATCCGCCGCTGGCGCATTTGACGGGGACGGCGGCGTTTAAGCCGACGGATACGCAGCTGGCGTCGATCAAATCGTATGTCGAAAATGGCGGGGTGCTGGTGATCGACCCGTGCGGAGTGCCGGGGGATTTTTTGCATAGCATCACGGACGACGTTTTGTTGCGGGCGTTTCCCAATTCACAACTTGAGCCGATCGATCCGGCGCATCCGCTGCTGACGAGAAGCGCCGATGGGATGGAAGACATCACGGCGCCGCGGCTGCGGCAATTTGTGCGGGTGTATTCGGAAACGCTCGACGGGCGGCCGATGATGCTGCGGGCGGGGAAGGGGCATGTGATCGTTCTGCCGCTGGATTTGACCAGCGGATTGCTGGATGTCAGCACGTGGGGAATCGCGGGGTATCGGCCGGGGTATGCGCTTAGCCTGATGAAGAATATCGTGCTGTGGACGTGGGATGGGGCGAAGGATGGGGCTTAGGAAGGGACGAAGGCACGAAGGCACGAAGGCACGTAGGCACGAAGGGAAGGCAAGGGATGGGGCGGTAGGCACTTCCCTTCGTGCCTAATTGCCTTCCTGCCTTTTCTCACTCAATTGCCGCCGAGGGCGGCGCGGTAGATGGGTTCCAAGGGATCGACGTTCATCGTTGCGCCGTCGGGGCGGACGGTGATGGTGTAGAGATGCTGGCGGTCGAAGGGGCCGTAGAGGCCTTCGCCGTGCATGGCGCGGATGCCCAGGGCGTCGCGGGCGTCGGAATCGTTATACAAACTCCAGAACTGGGCCCAGATGCCTTGTTCGAATTCGGAGACCTGGGGATTGGCCCCGCGATAGATTTCGGGGATGGAGTTGGGGGCGTCGATTGGCTGGCCCTGGTCGGGGGATTGGCTGGCGCCGTAGATGCGGACGAAGAGGAGAATGCTTTGGCCGCGGAGGGGGTCGCCTTCCTTGACGAACTCGTCCTTGAATTTCACGACCTCGGCGTCGATGTGGGCCTCGTTGCCGGGGATGATGAATTGCCGAGCCGGTAAGGCGGAGCCGTCGCGGCGGTATTCGACGAAGAGCAGAGTGGTTTGAAGATTACCATTGACCTGCTTTTGGTCGGTCACCAGGATTTTGGCGACTCGCCGCTCGGTTTGCAGGCGCTGGGCGATCTGCTGCAGTTCCTCGTTTTGCGCCTGGAGCCGCTCGATCTGGTATTCGGCGCTCATGTGATGGTGATAGACGAGCAGCGCCGCCGATCCGGCGAGGATCAGCAGGAGCATGAAAAAGGTTTTGTAGAGCGTGCGCAGCATGGGCGTTTAAGCATTATCGGTCCGAGGGGAGGGGGAAAGGAATAAAAAATCACGGCCCGGCAGGCGGCGGAGGGGCGGGCGCGGCGGAGCCGGGGTTTTGCGGGACGGTCAAATCGGGCTGGTTCCATAGTCTTCCCAGCGTGTCGGCGTCTGTTGGCAGGTCTTCCAGGGTGATCTGATCGTCTCCATCCTGATAAATGCAGCGGCTGCCGAGGTATTTTCCTTCGGGGGTGAAGTAATACGTCGTCGGGGCGCCTTCGAGGCCGATGCGGTCGATGATTTCCACCGCGTCCTGAGTTTCATTATTGAAACTGACCTGCTGGACGGGCAGGACGTCGCAATAGCGGGCCATGATTTTTCCGCCGCCGGCGGGGTTTTGGGCGTCGGGGACGAAGACGGCGAACATATAGGTATGTGGTCGATCCAGCGGGAGAAGGCTGGGGAGCAGGTAATCGATCGCCTGGGGAATATAGAACGCGGGCACGTCTTGTTTCATCGGGCTGGTTTCGATGGCGCCGTGCGTGGTGATTACCTGCAGAGTGCGGACGGTTTGGATGTCCACGTTGCCTTGGCCGAGCGGGCCGCCCTGGTCGCCGCCGCCGAGGGCGCCGGTGGAGGAATCAATTTGCGGCTGCAGGGCGACGGCTTTGGTTTCTTCGTCGCTGGTCGCGACCTGGCCCAGGGTGTCGAGGATTTTGCCCTTGGCGTCCAGATTTTTGCCGAGCATCGACCAGCTTTCGTGTTTGCAATCCAGGGAGCAGGTCATCCAGGTGACGGTGTCCCACTGACTGGCCAAAGTCGGGGCGGCGCGGGAGCGGACGCCGATGCGGATGGTGGCGTCATCGAGCGATTTGCCCTGGTTTTCCAGGGTTTCCACGACGTAGCTATAGCCGATGTCGCGGCCATTTCTCAGGACGCGGAGCCATTGTTCGGGGATGAGGGCGTTGCGGAGGGTTTGGGATTGGTCGCCGGACCAGGCGACGAAGAGGGCGCGGGTCTGGTAGAGGCGTTCGACCTGATCTTTGGCCACCTCGGCGCGGTCGAGCAGGACGACGGAATCGACGACTTCGCTGAAGACATCGGAGGCGGATTTTTCGGCGGGATTGATCACATCCAGCGGCTCGCCGACGGGTTTGCCGGGGCCGGTGAGGTCCAGAAAATAATAGAGTCGCTGGTTGGAATCGGGGACTTCGACGATCGCCTGCTGGGTGAGCTTTCGTTCCTGGTCGGCGGTGGTATAGCGCACGGCGATCATGCCGACGCGGAGCCGGCCGACGTTGATGACTTCGTTGCGGAGGGTCTGGGCGTCGGGGATGCCGTTGGTGAGTTTTTGCAGGGCCAGTTCGATCACGCCGTCGTTTTGGGTGCCGTCGGCGTCGCGGGTTCCGGCCAGGGGGAGGGATTCTTCCAGGCGGACGCGCCAGGCGCGCAATCGCCAGTCGTATTCCGGGCGGTCGAATTCGACGATGGAGTCGGCGACGGGGTGGTGAGTTTGCACGAAATTCAGCGGGGCGCGGAATTGCAGGCCGTAGAGTTTGCTGGTGAAGACCTGGCCGAGGAGATCGGTGGGATGGATCGAGTCGGCGTCGGGCTGAGTCGTCGAATCATCGGCCGCCGCCGACGCGCACAAGAGCGCCGAAAGAAGCGCGACATAAAACGATTGAATCCTCATCCTCGTCATCTCGACAATATCGGCCGCGCGACCTCATTGCTGCGGGCCGGAATCCATGGTCGGCTGCTGCCGCGGCGGCGTCAAGCGGGGATCGGCCTGCGTGGCGGAATCAATTTCCGATTCGGTGGAGGGAAGCAAAGTCGCGTCGCCGGGAAATTCGGCGCGGCGGAGGGTTCCGTCGGGTGCGAAGAACCAGCGGCTCAACTGTCCGGTGCCGTTGATTTCCACTTCCACGCCACGCTCGGCGGCGGTCGCCGGAAGCGGGCGCAACAGCAAAAGTATCGGCGAGGGGAGGGGCTCGGCATCGGCGCCGGGGAAACGGTCGGTCCAGACGGCTACCTCCGGCGCTCCGGTGGAAGCCAGCCTGGGCAGCCAGTCGGGAAGCCGCGCGCCGCTGACCATGGCGGGCGTGAGGGGAACCACGACGGGTGTGTCCTGACCGTTCAGATGGATGGTCGTCATGATCCGATCGGTGAGGCGGGTTTCGGTGACGAACGTCGGCTGGTCCGGAGAATCGTATCGGCTGGTCTGGCCCCAGATACCGCTGGGAGATTGGCCCAGGCCCCAGCGCTGGTCGATGCGGAGGACAAGGCCTTCCCAATCGCGGCGAAGGGTTTCGCGCACGAGAAGCTGGCCGGTGGGGTCGAGATAGGAGCGGGTGGAACCTTCGACGATTCCCTGGCGCGACCAGAGCCACCAGTGTTGTCCAGACGGGGCGGGGAGGGTGATCGCCGCGGCGGCGGATATCGCGGTCGCGCCATCGGCGAGGAGAGAATCGGCGCTGCTGCCGGAGCCGGCGGGGTGAATGTTGTTTTGCAGGTCGGCGTAGGCCTGGTCCAGATCGGCCTCGGTCGCGGGGGTTTGGGCGGTGAGGAGGATGAGCACGCCTTGCCCGCCGGCGCCGGCGGCGACATAGGCGCGGCGATGCAGCCAGCCGTCGGGGTCGTCGTGTGGGTCAATTTTCCAATGATTGGCGTCGAGTTGATCGACCTCGGCGGAGAGCCAGGCGGCGGTGGGGACTGGATCGCGTCCGTCCATTGGATCGAGGGCCATCAGCGCCCCGCGCAGGGAGGAAGCGGGGAGGTTTCCCATCAGCATCGGCACGCAATTGGCGGAGACCCAGCCCCCCGAGGTGGTTTGCCGCACGAGGCAGCGATCGGTTTGCAGCGGATCGACTTCCGGATAGATGGCGAAATCCGCCGGCGGATTGATTCGCGCGCCGCCGGTTAGCGGGACGGACTCGCCGTGGGTTACGCCGGGGCCGGAAATTGTCACGGCGTTCAGGATTTGCTGGATCAGAATTTGATCGATCGATTGAAAGGTTTCGTTGCGCTCCAGGCGGATGGTCAGGGCCTGGCGCGACGGGAGCATGACGCAGCAGCAGATTTCGGATTTGGATTGGCCATCGTCGCCGACGGTGACCCAGCGGGCTGTTTGAGTCGGAAACCCTTTGAGTGTGATCGGGGTGACGATCACGTCGCCGGCGGTTCGCGGCAGCAGGTCGGTTCGCTGCAAATAAATCAGGGGCGGCATCAAATGATCGACCTGCTGGACGATGACGGTGATTGTCCGGCCCGAATCGTCGCTGGGATCGATGGCGCGATGGGCGGTGGCGCCGAACTCGGCGGCGGAGCCGATTTTCCAGTGTGCCGGGAGGGAAAACGTGACCGGGCCATCGGTGATCGGGGTCCCGAGGGTGATGATTTGGGATTGGCGCAGGTTGATATCGGTGACTTCGGCGAGGCCTATGGCGGCCGCGAGCACCAGAACCAGCACCGATTGCATGATGAGTCGCTGCAAGCGCGGTGTTTGCCAGGGGCGGGGCATAGGGGCTTGATTGTAGTATCCCGGTCGCGGGCCGGACGGCCAATTGCCTAAATTTTGAGAGGAATGTATCCTCGTCGCTCGCAACCCGATGAGCTTTTCACTCGGGAAGAAGTTGGAGAACCACCATGAGTTTTGAGTCCGCGGTCAACTACAAGGCCATCGAAATCGGAAAATTGAGTGTTGAGATGACCACCGCCGCCGGCAGCGGGCATCCATCGACGGCGCTATCGCTGGCACATCTGGTGACGGTGCTGATGTACCACCAGATGCGCTGGGATCCGAAGGACCCGTGGAATGGGGCGTCGGATCGGCTGGTGCTGTCGGAGGGGCATGCGGTGCCGATCGTTTACGCCGCACTGGCGGACCTGGGCTCGATGATTATTCCGCTGGGCAAGGGTCGCGAAGCGGCCCGGCCGATGACGACCGCCGACGCGATGTCGCTGCGCGCGATCGATAGTCCGATCGACGGGCATCCCAATCCCCAGATGGGGGTTCCTTTCTTCGACGCGGCTACGGGATCGCTGGGTCAGGGATTGTCGGTCGCGGCGGGGCTGGCCTCGGCGGCGCGGATGGACAAGATCGACCGGAACTTTTATTGCATCATCGGCGACGGCGAAAGCCGCGAGGGGCAGAATTGGGAGGCGGCGGATTTCGTGGTGGATCATGCGCTGACCAACGTGGTCGCGATTTTTAACTGCAACGATCTGGCGCAGAGCGATTACGTTTCGCCGCAGCAGAGCTATCAGGGGTTGGCCGACAAACTGCATGCGTTTGGATTTATTGTCCGCGTGATCAACGGGCACCATCCGCAGGCGATTCAGGATGCGCTCAACGAATTGAAAGTGGTTCAAAACGGGCAGCGCCCGCTGGCGATTGTCGCCCGAACCATCAAGGGTTGGGGGGCTCCTCACGAGCAGGGGATGGGCAAGCACGGCACGCCGGTCAAGAAGGATCAACTTCCCCTGATCCTTGGGGAGCTGGATCAAACGGCCAAGGATTTGGGCGTGGCGGATTACAAGTTGAACGGGGAACTGACGATCAGCCCGATCACGTACAAGGTGCCGCCGCGCGAGAAGAAGGCGATCAAGATTAAGTCGTACGCGGACGCCTTGGCCGCGGTGGGCTTGGACAAGGATTTGGCCGCGGGCAAGCCGATCGCGCCGCGCAAGGCGTATGGGGCGGCGCTGGTGGCGCTGGGCGAGGCGGACAAGCGGGTGATTGGTCTGGACGCGGACGTGAAAAATTCCACGCACGCCGAATGGTTCGCCAAGAAATTCCCGGCGCAATATTTGGAGTGCAAGATCGCGGAGCAGAACATGATTTCGGTGGCGGCCGGGGCGTCGGCGGCGGGGAAGATTCCCTTCTGCTCGACGTTCGCGAAATTCGTGATCCGCGCGTACGACCAGGTGGAAATGGCGATCATCAGCGGGGCGAATCTGAAGATCACCGGCACGCACGCGGGCGTGACGCTGGCGGCGGACGGGCCGAGCCAGATGTCGCTGCCGGACGTGGCGTTTTTCCGCAGTTTTTGTCATGTGACGGCCCCTAACGGCCAGCCGGCGGTGCGCTATTTCTTCCCTGCCGACGGGCCGAGTTGCTACAAGATCACGGAACTCATGGCCAATCTGGACGGGACGTGCTATCAGCGCGCTCTGCGCGCCGATACCAAGGCGCTGTACAAGCCGGAGGATTCGTTCGAAGTCGGCGGTTACAAAGTTCTTCGCGAAGGCAAGGATTTGGTGCTGGTGGCGGCTGGATACATGGTGCATGAGGTGCTGAAGGTTGCCGACGAGCTGGCCAAGAGCGGGAAGAAGGCCGCGGTCATCGACGCGTATGGGCTGCCGCTGAAGGACACGGGGATTCTGGATATTGCGCAAAAGAGCGGCGGGCGGATTATTTGCGTTGAAGACAACTACGGCGGCGGACTCGAAGGGGAACTCGCCGAGCAGATCGCTTCCAGCGGGGCGAAAGTGACGCTGAAGGCGCTTTATGTAAGACAGCTCCCCAAGAGCGGGCGCGAGCCGCAGGACGTGCTGGACTACCTGCACCTGGGCGCGAAGGCAATTCTTGCCGCTGTTTAATCGGACGTAAAAAAAACCCTGAATTTGGGTTCATCCCGGGTTGACGCGCCGGCAACGGTGCGAACAATCTTTGTATGTCGCCGGATAGGTGAGTCCCGGCATTTGAACGGAATGAAGTTAAGGAGGAAAAGAATGCGAAACGGAATTCCATGGGTCTTCTCGATTTTTTAGGCCGTCGCGGCGAGCGTCTCCCCGTCGCCCGGGGAGTGCGGCCGGTCATGCCGGTCGTTCGGCAGATAACCGCTCGGCCGCCGGAAGCGCCGGTCACACCCGAATCCCTCCGCATTAAATTATTTGCAGCCGCCGCCAGCGCCGCCGCGGGGGATGAAGAGAAGCTCACCTGCCTTTGCCAGAAGCATGAAGATTCGATTTTCGAGCAGGGGTTGATCTGGACGCAGGTCCCGCCGGCCATTCGGGCTAATCCGGCTCTTTTGCGATGGTATGGGAGCGGGCTGGTGGCGATCGCAGCGTTCTGCGCCCAGCGGATGGGGAAGCCGGAACTGATGAAAAAGTTGCCGCAATTGGAAGTTCGCCCCGCGCCCGACGCCCGCCGTGAGATCAAAAAAGCCTAAGGCTTCGACGCAAGCCATTCAACGAGACTTTGAGTATCCAGGACCCCTTCGGCCCGTTTGATCACCTGACCGGTGGTTGGATCGACTACCAGCAGCGTCGGGACGACGACGATGCCGTATTTCATGGCGATGTCGGGCTGGTCGTCGAGGTCGGCGGCGACAGGGACATAATCGTCAAGCGCCCTGGCGGCGGCGGGGTCGGCCCAGGTGGTCTGCGCCATGATTTGGCAGGGCCTGCACCACGTCGTGGAAAAATCGACCAGCAGCGGCTTATCTTTCGATTGCGCCTCCTGGCGGGCCGACTCGAAATCCGTCCGCCAGGGAACCGGCGACGGCGCCATCCATGCGGATACGTTGGTCGGTCCGTGCAACGCCGCCACGACGGCGGCGCCCCCGAACACCAGAACCAGCAGGCCCCAGGGCATTGTCGGGCCGTGGCGGCCCATCGGTTTTGCGATGACCTGACTCATGGACCTAATTCCGCAACCAAAGCTGCGTCGATTTTTCCTGGCCGGGATCGCCGAACTCCTCAGCCAGGTGATAATTCGATTCCACCCACGCATCAATCTTCAGCGCGTAGTCCTGCCCGAACCATCGCTTGCCGACGAACGATTTATCCGTGTGAATCAGCAGGACCATGTCCGGCGGAGAATGCCGCAGCGCGTCCAGGACGCGATCCTCGCCGCCATCCAGGCGCAGGGTCAGTGGATCAGCCAGATCGAACGGGGTGGGATTCACTCGGCCGAGGGCGTAATTGATTCCGGATCCGTCGGGAAGGACGTCCAGGTTAAGACCGGTTGGCAATGCGTGGATTGCCGCCATTGCTTGAAGTATCGGCTGGTTCTGCGGGCGGGTGATCAGAGTTCCGCCGAATTCCAGGGGAACGGTGAGAGTCCGCTCCGTCAAAAGACGATTAGTCGTCGCCAACCGATTAAAGGCTAGCGCCGCCAGCAGGCCGACGCTTCCCCAGCGAAGAATCCGCCCGCATCCGCCGGCGCGATCGATCCGCTCCGGCAGCCACTGAACCAGGGCAAGAATCAGCGAGATCATGCAAGGGGCCGCCAGGACGAAGCCGTATTGATAGGTCCGGACATTGAAAAACATCTTGGTCAGGAGGGTGAGGGCTAGAACAAGCAAACAGGCCTGGGCGAGCGTACGCGTGGCGTCGCCGCGGCGATTGGCCAGGCGCCAAATGGCGACCGCGGCGGCGCCGACGGCCCAAATCACCAGCCCGCGATCGGCGTCGATCCAATAGGCATTTAAGTCCGACGGGATCACGCAGAACAGAATTCCCCCCGCGAGCAGACCGGCCGCGAGGCCGATCCAGCCAGGGCGGACTTTCCCGAATCCAAACGCCAGAGCCGCCAGGGCCGCGATCAAACCAGCGTCGACGGCGGCGGTCTTGAAGATCAGGCGGAGGCTCAGCGCCAGATCATCGGTACCGAAAGATTCGCGGTAGAACGGCGTATCGAGCACGTAGTGTTTGCCCGCGAATTGCCAGCCGTTGAAGACAGCGGCCAGCGCCGCGCCGGGGCCGGCGGCGAGGCTCAGCAGGGCAAACGCTGCCAGCGGAGGGGCGGCGACGGCCGCGACGGCGATCGCGACCTCCTTCTTCCAGTTCGCCGGTTTTCGCAACCAAAACGAGCCGGCGATCCCGGCTGCAAATGTCACGGCGCAGCCGAGGAACATTTCCGGTTTGCACAGAAGCGCTAAACCCGTTAGCGCGCCGGCGAGGATCAGCCAACGTCTGGCGGCGCTCTGGTGAAATCGCATCAGGCATTCGATCATGCCCAGGCACAGAACAAACCCGTGCACGATTCCGGGGGCGTAGGGGGTGAGGAAATTGAATGTGGTTATGCGAGTCGGGCAACTCAGAGCGAAGACGGGGAGGAAAAAAGCCGTGGCTAGAAAAGCCGCCAAGGGGCCGGAGCAGCGGAGGCAGAGTTTGTGGAGCAGGAGGGTGGCCAGGAGGAGGATGAGTGCGTTTCCGAATAGAACGGAATTCAGCTGCAGGCCGAACAGGCGCATCCACATTGCGTTGATGCAAGCCGGGAGCGGTCCGTAGGGGTAGGAGAGGTCTTTAAAGAGGATTCGGCCGGCGTTTATTTGCCAGGCGATATAGAGTTCGTGTCCGAAATCGCCGGCGATATCGCCGGTTTTTCCCCATATCACGGCGGCAAGACCGGTTCCCCAGGCCGCCAGAACGATGATAGCGGCGGGGCGGGGCCACGCCGCTTGAAGTGATCCCGCCCGCTCCTTACGATCTGGCCCTTTCATCTTTAACAAGGATAACGAATGCGGATTCTGGTTGCTGACAAACTCGCCGAAGAAGGACTCGAATTTCTGAAACAGCAAAAGGCCGATTTTGACGCGAAGGTCGGTTTGAAGGAAGAGGAGCTGGCGGCGATCGTGGGGCAGTACGACGCGCTGATCGTGCGCTCCGGCGCCAAGGTGACGGCCAAGGTGCTCGCCCAGCCGGGGAAACTCAAGGCGATCGCCCGCGCCGGCGTGGGGGTGGACAACATCGATCTCAACGCCGCCACCGCCAAGGGAATCCTGGTCCTCAATACCGCCGAGGCCAGCACGCTTTCGACGGCGGAGCACGCTCTGGCGCTGCTCTTGTCCCTGGCCCGGAAAATTCCGCAAGCGCATGCCTCCCTCAAAAGCGGGCAATTGGAATGGAAGAAGCGCAGCGTTTATCAGGGGACGCAATTGGCCGGCAAGACGCTGGGCGTGGTGGGGCTCGGGCGCATCGGCCGAACCGTCGCGGCGCGAGCGCTGGCGATGGATATGAGTGTGATCGCCTTCGATCCTTATTTCACGGCGCCGGTTGCGCTGGACGGCCGGGTGAAATTGGTGCGCGATTTCGACGAATTTCTGGGTCAGATCGATGTGATCACGTTCCACGTTCCCGGCGGGGAGGGAACCAAGCACCTGCTCAACCGCGAGCGCTTGTTCAATAAGTGCCGGCCCAACCTGCTGGTCGTTAACGACGCGCGCGGCGAAGTGTTGGATGAAATCGCCCTGGCCGACGCGCTGAAGGAAAAGAAAATCGCCGGGGCCGCGATCGACGTTTATGCGACCGAGCCGCCGCCGAAGGATCATCCGCTGATGGGTTTGGAGAACGTGGTGCTGACGCCGCATCTGGGGGCCAGTACGGACGAAGCGCAGACGGCGGTTTCGGTCGACGCCTGCAAGGCGATTGTCGCCTATTTGAACACCGGCGAAATCCGCGGCGCCGTCAACGCGGGGGGGCTCAAGCTCGATTTGCCCGCCGACGAAAAGCCGTTCGCGGAATTGGCCCGGCGGATTGGGGCGCTTTTGGCCGCTTTGAGCGACAGCGGATACAAGACGATCACCCTCCGCGCCAGCGGAACCCGCGCGCCCAAGATCATCAACACGCTTCAGCGCCTGGCGGCCGTGGAATTGCTGCGGCCGCATCTGGATACGGAGGTGAATCTGATCAACGTCGAGCACGTGGCGCGCAGCCGCGGGATCGAACTGGTGGGGATTCACGAAGCGAATCCGCCGGCGGGCCTGGTGGGGGATATCGTCGGCGTTCGCGTCGAGGGGCCGGATGGTCAGACGCATCGGGTTCTGGGGACGGTGTATGCCGACGGGTTGCCGCGCGTGTTGCGGATCGACAATTACAGCATGGACATGATCCCCGAAGGGAACATGGTGCTGATCGTCAACCACGATCAGCCGGGGGTGATCGGGCTGGTGGGCAGCAGTTTTGGAGACGCGCAGGTGAACATCGCCGACATGGTGATCAGCCGCGATTTTGCGCCGGATGGCAAAGCGACGGCGCTGATGGTGATCAAGACC
>JBEKPV010000010.1:0-40413 GCA_049520395.1 Tepidisphaeraceae bacterium | reverse complement strand
TAGAGAGCCGGTTTTGGGCCGACCGTCGTGTTCGCATGACTCCTCGCTGCGCTCGTCGTCACGCGAACACGACGAGGCACATTAACCCCATTGCGGGGTTTGTTGAACATACAAGTAGACCGGGGAGAGACACGTTGGCGCACGGGGCGCCGTTTGACATCCTGTGCTTTTCTGCCGGCTCTACTTTCTTTTTGCAACTCTCTCCCCTCTATTGCGACCAAAGGTCGCAATGGAGGCGGGGGGAATCGAACCCCCGTCCCGAAACTTCTGACAATAGCGGCCTCTACATGCTTAGTCGGTGTTTTGATCTCGACGCCGGCGACGAACATCGACACCCTTCGCCGTAGTCCAGCCGTCTTTATCTCATTCCGCGATCAACGGCCGAATCGCGGAACCAGCCCGAAAATTGCAGCCTGCCAGTCACGGGCTACTGGCGGGACTGAGGTTGCCTTTAATTAGGCAGCCATACGAACCGGGGCGGCTTCGAAGCCGACTCGGCCTGCAACATCGCTGTTGGCAGTTGTGTTTTGCTCACGTGATTAACCAGGCCAAGTGAGCGTCCTGAGCATGCCACCGCCATCGCAGCTGTCCGGTCGAAACCAGTCGCCCCCGATGGCTAAGATGTCAAAGAAGCCAAATTATACATCGGCAAAGAGGGCCCGGCCACCGAATCCGCCTCAAACCCCGATTCCCAGCTTCCCAGACGCCATATAGGCATCCAGACCCTTGGAAAGATCATATTTGGGCTCATAACTCAGGCACCGCCGCGATTCGGTCAAATCGGCCTCGGTCCAATCCTGGGTAAAGCCGTAGGGATTCTCAAAATAATCCGGTTCGAGGTTGGTCTTCAAAACCCGATTCAATTCCGCCACAAGTTGATTGAAGCTGTAGCCCACTCCGCATCCGACGTTGAAGATTCCCCCGCGCGTGCTGTGCAGGGCGTTGATATTTGCCTGAACGACATCGTCGACGTGCACGAAATCGCGCCGTTGTTGGCCGGCCGTGAAAATCCGCGGCCGCTTGCCGGATCGCATCTGCTTGGCCAGTTGATGCACCATGCTGGCGAATTTTCCCTTGTGATCTTCGCCGGGACCGTAGACATTAAAATAGCGCAAGCCTACGACGGGATTCTTCAGCTTTTGCCTGTATTGATCGGCCAAATGCTCCATGGCCAATTTGGAATAGGCGTAAATATTCAACGGCTGCGGCACGGCCGATTCCTTCATCGGGGCGGGCCCCTGCCCGTAAATGCTGGCGCTGCTCGCCCAGATCACCTGGCTGTTCCAGTCCTTGGCCAGATTCAAAATATTGCGGAAGCCCTCGACATTATTCTGGGTCATCTTCCGTTGATCCATCACGGTGGTGTCGGTGATGGACGCCTGGTGGAAGATCACCGAGCAGGGCTCGATCGCTTGCAGCGGCGAAATATCCCCCGATACGTCCAGTGTGAGGACGTCCCCGCGGAAATCCGTCAGATTGGTCCAGTGTGCGGAAGAAAAATCGTCGACGACGACGACGTCGTTGGTTCCGTGGAGTTGCCGGGCGAGATTGGAGCCGATGAATCCCGAACCGCCGGTGACCAGCACTCTCACGAAAACCTGCCTTGGTTGGACTCTTTGTCGCGGTTGTCGGACCAAACCCGCCAACGTGTCTAGTACATAACGACTATCGGCTGTGGACGGGCGACTTTGGGGAAATCGCTCTTAGTTTTCCTAACTTTCGCGGGCCAAACAAGTAAGGAGCTTGTCGGCGGCGACTGTGATTTACCCGCCGATTTACCGGCACGGGCGTTGCAATAGTACGAGCATCCCAGCCGGGTGCAGCAATGTGCCTGACTGGGCAAATTTAGCCCATTCTTCCCCCGATGTGAAGAGTGTTTCGCATCCACAACTCGAAATGCTCTTCATCAGCCCCATTCGAAGCCGACCTTGCCCGGGTCGGCTTTTTTTCTTTTTATGCGCCGCTGGAAACGTCCGCATCAATGAAGCTCTCGGACTTAATCAAACCGCTGTCGGCTAGTTTCCGCGCGTATTCTTCGTCGCCGGAGGGTCCGAAACCGATCTTCCTGGCAATATCGGTTTTCACCGGACAAGCGCGCCCGACGCCGCGACATGACATCCCGAACTTAAATCGAACGCAATCCGGCCGATCGCGCAGCGCCCCGGCGATCGCCGGAATGAAATTCCCCCCGACGCCGTCCCCCACATCCACGAAACAGCAATACTCGCCATTAGCCAATCTCAGCAGTTCGTTTCTCCTTTCCCAGAGCTTGGTATCGCCCTGATCCATCGCCCGCAGTATTTCGACATCTTCGTGACCTTTTAGCTGCGGCACGAGCCGATCCAGCAGAATTTTCAGTTCAGGCTCCTGCGACGGCTGGGCCGCGATGAGAATCGACAAGCTGCGAACTTGCCCAAATCGCGGCGGTTCACCCCCGGGCCAGCGAATGAATTTCCCCGGCTCGATCGTCCCCTGCAAGACCGCCCGCAAAGCCGCGGCGATCTTCGCACGCCCTTCGACCGTCGCGGCTTGGGCGTCTTCCAAATGTTCGATCCAATTCCGTCGGGGCTCTGTGCCGAATGGCGTTATCGCAACCGCCGGCGTCCCCGCCGCATAGGCCATCTCCAGGGCAAACCGATCGGACCCGACGCAAACAGCCGTCTCGGACAAAACCACGGCCAACGAATCCGGGCGCCATTTCCATTCCGCCAGATCCAGCAGTGAAAAGTCCGCGGCGAATTCCACCTTGATCCAATGCGTCAAAGGCAGACCCAACGCCCCGAGCGAATAGGCCAAAATCGGCTTGTTTCCCGCCGGTTTCCACTGGGGCGGCGGTGGCTGCGGGCGATCCAGCACGCACGGCAATATATGGAACTTTTCCGCATATCCGCCGCGCTGCCACGCGTCCGTATGGAAATCCAAAACTTGGTCGAATCCGCCCGCCCGAGCCGCATCAACCGCCGCCTCTGGCGCGTTTATCGCGCCGTCCAAAATCACCGGCGTCACATAACTCGCACCCTCCAGCAGCGGCGCAAATTCCAGCGACACATACCAAAAAATCTCATGCCCTTTGCGATGCAGATCCATCGCGATCGGCAGCACATTCACGATCTGGCCGAGTCCGCCCGGCAGCACGATCGCCAGCCGCCCCGGCTTTTCGATCAAGTCGGTCGAGCGGTGCCGAATCTGCTCCAATCCGCACGGAGGAAAATAGGCGTACGGCCCCGGAATCTTCTCGGCCTCCCCGCGCGCCGGCCGAATCGCGCTGCCATGGATATGATGCGTCTTGATCGACCGCGACGGGTTGTAGACCGACAGCCCGCATTCCTGCAAAAGCCGGCCGAATCGGCTATCCACGCCATTCAATCCGAGCGGAAAATCCGCCGCGACATCCGGAGGCGGCCCGCGAAAAATCCACGCGTCCTGGCTTCCATGGGGGTTAAAACAAATCTCCTGGCTCTGCTGGCCCTCATATCGCGCCAGCGCGAAGCATTCCTCATACCCGATGTAATGCAGCAGCGCGGCGGTCTGGTCAAAATAAATATCGCTGTTGGCGAGAATGGCGATATCCGCCCATCCGATTCGCTTGCGCGCGATGGCGAGCATTTCCCGAATCGTCGGTCGAGCCGGTTCGGTGATCCGGTGAATTTTATCGATATGCGGGCAATCGCGGTTCCGGCGCATCGCCTCATCTAGCTCCGCGTTTCGCTGCGGCGACGCATCGCGGTAGGTATTGAGGAATAAATGAACCATGGACCAGCGCCGATCGGGTCACGGACCGCCGCGTGCGGCGGGAAGATCGGGGCGATTGTAATCGGATGGGTTGGATTGCTCGCCGGGTAGGATCATTTCATCGCCATCGCGCAAAACGTAATTCTGCTTTTCGTCCATGAGCTTGCCTGCCGCGTCGAGTTGGATCAGCTCCCGCGTTTTGCCCTCGGGCCCATGGCGAATCAAGACCAGCGTAACCCCTCCAAGGCCGCTATTGGCCAGGTCGCGCGCCAGCACGATGGCGACCGTATCGCCCGGGTGCAATTCACGCGGCTTGGCCAGCCCCGACGGACTGCTCAAGACGTACTGCGGCCCCGACCCGTCGGGACGCTCCGTAACCGACGACGAATTACAACCCCACGCCAAGCCCGGCAGCAATAACCACAATATTCTCAATCGCATCAAATCGGCTCCAAAGGGCCTATCGATTATACTCAGAACCCCTCCCCCTGCACGGCCTTGCGAAAATCCACCAGCGCATCGCGCCAGGCGCGCATCGGCCGCCCCAGCCGTTTCGTCAGCGGCTCCAAATCCAGCACGCTGTACCCCGGCCGAATCGCCGACCCCGGCCGCATTTCTTTCCACTTCCGCGAACTCAGCGGCGTTATGTTCGCGTCAACGCCAAACTCCTCCAGAGTCGCCCGCGCAAAGTCAAACCAGCTGGTCTCCCCCGAATTGGTCACGTGCCACAATCCCGAGGTCCCGGCGTCCAGCAAATCCAAAATCGCCTCGGCCAGATCAACCGTATACGTTGGCGATCCGATCTGATCATCCACCACCGTCAGCGGCTTCCCCGCCTGCGCCGCCTGCACCATCGTCCGGGGAAAATTCGCCCCGTGCCTTCCATAAACCCAGGCCGTCCGCACCAGCAGCCAACGCTCGGGCGCATACTTTTGCAATTCCGTCTCCCCCAATAATTTCGATCGCCCGTAGGCGCTCAAGGGATTCACCGCATCCCCCGTCCCGTACGGCCGGCGCGCCAATCCGTCAAAAACAAAATCCGTACTCACGTGCACAAGGCAAGCCCCATATTCGCGGCACAATTTCGCCAGCGACCCCACGGCTATTCCGTTAATCGCATCGGCTTTCTCCTTTTCTTGCTCGCACAGATCGACCTTCGTATGCGCCCCGCAATTCAAAACCAGTTTCGGCCGATTCGCGGCAAACACACGCCGCATTTGTTCGCCGTCGGCGATATCCAGTTGCGCGCGAGTAAACCTGACCGGATTGCAGCCGCGTCGAATCAACTCATCATTCAGCGCGTGTCCGAGCATTCCCCCGCCGCCGGTGATCAAAATAGAGTCGTAGAGGCTCATGCATTCCCCGCCAATTTCAAAAGGGGCGCGCCCACGACCCGCTGCGTCGTCCAATCGCCCATGGGCACGGCGCCCAGTTGCTTGTAGAAGTTCAAAGCGGGCTCATTCCAATCGAGCACCGACCATTCCAGGCGGCCGCATCCTCGCTGCACGGCTATCCCCGCCACCCGCTGCAAGAGCGCCAGCCCGATTCCTTTTCGCCGATGCTCGGGAAGCACGAACAAATCCTCCAGCCAAATCCCCGGCTTGCCGAGAAACGTCGAAAAAGTGCCGAAAAACAGGGCGAATCCGGCCGGCTGGCGATCGAGCCTGGCGATGATCGCCTCGGCCGAGGGGCGCGCACCGAACAGATGCTCATTTAATAATTGCTCGGTTGCCTGCATCTCATGCGAGAGTTTTTCGTACTCCGCGAGCCGGCGAATGAACCCCAATATCGCCGGCACATCGGCCGGCACGGCCGGGAGAATCTCTAAATCGGTCTGCGCGCCCATCTAACGCCCCGAATACTGCAAATCGTAATACTTCAAATACTCCCCGCTCTTGATGCTCCGCCACCAGGCTTCGTTCTTGCGATACCAATCGACGGTGGTCCGAATCGCCTCTTCAAATCGATGCCTGGGAGTCCATCCAAGCTCGCGGCGAATCTTTCCCGCGTCGATCGCATACCTTCGATCATGCCCCGGCCGATCCTTGACATATTGCACAAACTGATCCCAAGGCTTGCCCATCTCCCGTAGAATCGTTTCCGTGATCTGTCGATTCGGAATCTCATTGTTTCCGCCAATATTGTAAACCTCTCCGGCCGCGCCGTTATTCAGCACCGTCCAGAGCGCATCGCAATGATCCTCGACATAAAGCCAGTCGCGGATGTTCATGCCGTCGCCATAGAGCGGGACTTTTTTCCCCTCGATCAGATTCGTGACAAACAGGGGGATCAATTTCTCGGGAAACTGAAATGGCCCGTAGTTATTGCTGCAGCGGGTGATGATCACCGGCATTTTAAAGGTATGAAAATAAGCCCGCGCCAAACAATCCGCCGCCGCCTTGGTGGCGCTGTACGGACTATTGGGCTGCAGCGGCGTCTCTTCGGTGAATTTAATCTCCGGCTTGTCCTCCGGCAACGAGCCGTACACTTCATCGGTGCTGACCTGCAAAAATTTCTCCACGCCCCTGGCCCGCGCGGCGTCCAGCAATACCTGCGTCCCCGCGACATTCGTCTGCACAAACGGGCCCGAGGACAGGATCGAGCGATCCACGTGGCTCTCGGCGGCGAAATTGACCACCTGCGAGACGTTATGCCGACCCCACGCCTCCGCGACCGCCTTGGCGTCGCAAATATCCCCGCGAATAAAGACCACCTGTTCCCCGAGCAAATCCTGCAAATTCGCCAGGTTCCCGGCGTAGGTCAGGCTATCAAAGGCGACGATCTTGGCCTGAACCCCCCGCTGAATCAGATAGCGCACGAAATTCGAGCCGATGAATCCCGCGGCGCCGGTAACCAGAATGCTTGGCATGAACTTGATTCTACAAAATGATCTTCAGGATTGCTTGGGCTCTTTGTTCGCCCCGAGCTGGGCGATCACATTACACGCCTTGAGGTAATAGTCGATGTTCTCTCCGGCGTCGGCCCAGAACCCGTCGACTTTGTCATAAGTCATCTCGCCGCGATCGATGTATGCGTTATTCACATCGGTGATTTCCAGCTCGTTCCGGGCCGACGGCTTGAGCGTGCGCACAATATCGAACACGTGATTATCGTAAAAATAGATGCCGATCACCGCCCAATTACTCTTAGGTTGCGCCGGCTTCTCGACGATCCGCACGACGCGCGGCCCATCCATCTCGGCGACGCCGTACGCTTTGGGATTATCCACCTGCGACAGCAAAATCTTCGCCCCCTGCCCCTGATGCCGGAATTTTCTGCACGGCTCCTTGATCGCATACTCCAAAATGTTGTCGCCCAAAATCAAGCAGATGCTATCGCCTGAGGCAAAATGCTCGGCGAGTCCAAGCGCCTGCGCGATTCCGCCCGCTCCATCTTGATAGGTGTAATTCAGGCTCTTAAGCCCGAAATCGCGGCCGTTGCCCAGGAGCCGGATGAAATCTCCGCTGTTGTTGCCGCCGGTCACCAGCAGCACTTCCTCGATCCCCGCCTTGGCCATGCATTCCAGCGGATAATAAATCATCGGCTTGTTATAGACCGGAAGGAGGTGTTTGTTGGTAACCTTAGTCAGAGGCAGCAAACGAGAACCCGTGCCGCCTCCCAGAATGACGCCCTTCATGCCAACCTCATGAGACTACCCCACCACCGCCAGACTGCGTACCGACTTGGGTAATTCGAATGAAATTCCCTCTTCCAAAAGCGTGCGGGTTTCGACGGTGCCGCCGAGCTTGCGTTTGAGGCGATCGACCAGTTCCTCGACGAGATGTTCCGGCGCCGAAGCGCCCGCCGTTACGAGGACGGCCTTGATCCCATCGAACCATGCCATCTGCAATTCCGAAGCATCGTCGATGAGATACGCCGGCTTCCCCGCCTCCACGGCGCGCTCGACGAGTCGCTGGCTATTTGAACTATTCTTGCTCCCGATCACCAGCACCAGATCGACTTCCGGGCTCAAAAACGTAACGGCATTTTGACGATTGGTGGTCGCGTAACAGATATCATCCTTGGCCGGATACCGAATATTCGGGAACCGCGCCTTGAGGGCTTCGATCACGCGCTGCGCATCGGAGACGCTCAGCGTCGTCTGCGTCACGTAAGCTAATCGGCTCGGATTGACCACCTTCAGTTTTTGCACTTCCTCCGGCGTCTCCACCACGATAATCGACCCCGGCGCCTCCCCAACTGTTCCCACCGCTTCGTCATGCTGCCGATGCCCAATGAAAATCACCGTATATCCGTCCCGGACATAGCGCAGCACTTCCATATGAACTTTGGTCACGAGGGGACAGGTCGCGTCCACCTCAATGAGCCGCCTTTTTTTGGCCTCTCGCCGGACGTCCGGGGAAATTCCATGGGCGCTATAAACCACCAGCCCGCCCTCGGGGACTTGGCAAATATCGTCGACAAACGTCACGCCTCGGGTACGAAACCCGTCGACGACATGCCGATTATGCACGATTTCGTGATAAACAAAGACGGGCGGTCCCTTCATCGAAAGGACCTGATTCACGGTCTCGATCGCCATGTTGACGCCGGCACAAAATCCGCGGGGATTGGCAAGAATGATTCTTATCATAAGTCGTGGGGGAACATAGTATCGGATAAGCCCGGATGCGTCCAACCCCGGCAGTGGGGGTGGTTGGCCCCTAACGAGCGCGGGGCTGCCGCGGGCCGTTTCCCTAATGCTTGATCTTTACCCCCACCGTCTTATTCTGGTCGGCCTTTGACCAGGAGCAGATTTTGCCCCAAGTTCGCCCGTTTTATGGCATTCGGTACGCGAGAAACAAGGGTTTCGACTTTTCCGACCTCATCGCCCCACCGTATGACGTCCTGGAGGATTCGGCCAAGGCGGCTCTTCAGGCCAGGCACCCGAATAATATTGTGACGATTGATCTGCCGCATCTCCCGGCCAAATCCGTAGGCCCTGACGAAGCGTACGCCGGCTCCGCGGTCACTCTCCAGGCCTGGCTCTCCGCGGGCATCCTCGCCAAGGATGCCAAGGCGGCCTTCTATCCCTACGCGCAGACCTACGTCCACAACGGCCGTACGTTTCACCGCCGCGGCTTCCTGGCCCTGGTCCGCCTGAGCCCATTCGGACAAGGCCAGGTTGTCCCGCACGAAAAAACCTATCCCGACGCCATCCACGACCGCCTGAAGCTAACGCGCGCCACGCACATGCAACTCTCCCCCATCTTCGGGCTATTTTCCGACCCGCGGGGGCAAACCACGGCCGCCCTCTACAAGAATCTCGGCCGCCCGGAAATGTCGGCGATGCTCGGCGACGTCCGCAACGACCTGTGGTCCGTCACCGACAGCGAATGCGAAAACATCGTCATCGACTATATGTCCCAGCGCCCGGTGTACATCGCCGACGGACACCATCGCTACACCATGGCCCTGCAATACCAGCGGGAAGCCATCGAAAAAGCCGGTGGCTCCCTCCCTCCAAATCACCCCGCCAATTTCTGCCTGTTCGTACTGGTCCCCATGCAAGACGACGGCTTGCTGATCCTCCCGACGCACCGCCTGATCGGCAACATCCCCTCCTTCGACGCCGCCGAGTTTGAACGAGCCATCGCCCCGGTTGCGACTTTCAGCCAAGTGCCGATCTCGGAGAGCAAATTGCCGGAATACATCGACGCGGTTTTGCCCAAGCAGCCACCGGGGACGTTCGGCCTCTTCGACGGCCGCACGCGCAAGACCTGGCAAATCACTTTCACAAATCCCGACGTCCTTGCCAATCTGGAACCCGGGCATTCCCCCGCATGGCGCAAACTCGACGTCGCGGTGCTGCAAAGGTATCTCCTGGACGAAGTCCTAAAACCGAAATTCGCCGGCGGCCAGGACCCCGCGCGGGGGTACACCGCGGACAGCGACGCCGTCGCCAAAATGACCGACGGGAAAAAATATCAAATCGCCCTCCTCCTCAAGAGCACCGCGTTGCACGCCCTGGAGGAACTGGGGAAAACCAACGAGGTCATGCCGCCCAAGAGCACCTATTTCTTTCCAAAACTGGCGACAGGAATGGTCCTGAATCCGCTGGAATAAAGACAGGATTGAAATTGGCCGAGCGCTATTACCAACATACGTTTCCCAACGGTCTGACCCTCCTTTGCGAAAAAATGCCGGCGGTTCAATCCGCCGCGATGACGTTGCAAATCACCGCTGGAGCCGCGGGCGATCCCCGGGGAAAATCTGGATGCGCCACCATCCTCTCCGACCTGCTCCTGCGCGGCGCCGGCGAGCGCGACACGCGCCAACTCAGCGATTACCTTGACAGCCTGGGCCTGCACCGCTCCAGCGGCGTTGGTGTGCACCACGCCCGCTTTTCCTGCGAAGCCGTCGCGGCGCGGGTGATGGAAAGTCTTCCGATCTACGCGGACATCGTTCGCCGCCCGCAATTCCCCCAGGCCGGTTTCGACGCCTCCCGCGATCTGGCTCTCCAAGCGCTGGACGGCCTTCGCGACGATCCCCGTCAAACCCTCCTCATCAAACTTCGCCAATCCTTTCTTCCCTCTCCCTTCGGCCGAAACCCGATGGGCGAGATCGCGGATCTGAAATCGCTGACCCTCAAATCCGCCAAAGCCATCTGGAAAAAACGGTACCAAGCGGGCGGCGCGATCCTCTCGGTCGCCGGAAATATCGAATTTGAACCTCTGCGGGCGCAAGTCGAGAAATATTTCGGCGATTTCCCCGCCAGTCCGGCGGCCCCGATCGCGGTCAAAACACCAACCCGCAAAAATCACCACGAATCCCACAAAGGCGAACAGACGCACATCGGCGTCGCGTACGCCTCCGCCCTGGAAACCGATCCGGATTATTACGTCGAGCGCGTCGCCGTCGAGGTCCTCGGCGGCGGAATGAGCGGACGTCTCTTCACCGAACTGCGGGAAAAACGCGGTCTCTGCTACAGCGTCTGGGCCGGTTACACCAGCCTCCCGAATTTCGCCGGCATTACGGCCTATGTCGGCACCACCAACCAGCGCGCCCAAGCCTCCCTCGACTGCCTCCTGCAAGAAATCCACCGGCTCGCCCGCGGCATCACACCCGAGGAACTGGACCGCGCCAAAACCGGTCTCAAAGCGAGCCTCATCATGGACGGTGAATCCACCGGCGCCCGCGCCGGCACAATAGCCCACGATTTCTTCATGCGCGGGCGAATGCGCGGCCTGGACGAAATTAAATCCGAAATCGACGCGGTCTCTCTCGACCGAATCAACGCCCATCTGAAAAAACAGCAGCCGACTCATTTCACCATCGTCACGGTCGGCCAATCCAAACTAAAAATGTCGCAGGACTAGCCGCAACCATGCCCCTCAAATTCCATCATCATCGTCTCGCCAACGGATTGAACGTGATCGCCGAATCCGATCCCGACGCCCACTCCTTCGCCGCCGGTTTATACGTCAACACAGGCAGCCGCGACGAACCGGAAAAAATCGGCGGCGTCTCCCATTTTCTGGAGCACATGATGTTCAAAGGCTCGGCGCGCTACACCTTCGAAGAAGTGAACCGGATCTTCGATGAAATCGGCGCCCGCTATAACGCCTTCACCAGCCAGGAAAACACCGCCTATTACGCCAACGTCCTGCCCGAATTCACGGCGCGGGCGATCGCGCACCTCGCGCAACTTCTAAAGCCCGCGCTTCGCTCCAACGATTTCGAAACAGAAAAAAAAGTGATCCTCGAAGAGATCGCCATGCACCGCGACGACCCGGGCTACCGCATCTACGAAGTCTTGATGCGGCAGCATTTCGGCGACCATCCTCTCGGTCGCAGCGTACTGGGTTCGACCGAATCCATCCGCCGCCTCACGCGCCAGCAAATGCGAAAATACCTGACCGCGCACTATGGCCCGGACAACACGGTCCTCGCCGCCGCCGGAAAAATTGATTTCCGCCAAATCGTGGCCCTCGCGGAAGAGAACTGCGGCTCCTGGAAGCCCTCTGGAGCCGCGCGCCATCAGGCCGTCCCCAGGTACAGGGCGCGCCGAAAGACTCTCGTCGACGAGAAACTCAAACGTCAATACACCATGGCGATGACCCCGGGCCCCAGTGCCCAGGACACCCGGCGATTCGCCGCCCGCGTCCTCGGCGACGTCATCGGCGACGCCGAAGGCAGCCGCTTTTATTGGGCGCTGGTTGACAACGCCATCGCCGAGGAAGCCGATTTCGGCTTTTACCCCCACGACGCCTGCGGCAGTTTCTTTTTCTCCCTGACCACGGCGCCGAAACGAACCGCCAAAGCCCTCAAGATCGCCATCGAAGAACTGTCACGCGTACAAACTGATTTAACCGAAGCGGAAGTCGAGCGCGCCAAGAACAAAATCGCCAGTTCGATTGTGCTGGACGGTGAAACCCCGATGGGCCGGATGCGCTCGATTGCCGCGAATTGGGTTTACAACAAAGAGTACCGCTCGCTCGAATCCGACATGGCGACCCTGCTGGCGGTCTCGGCCGATTCCCTGCGAAGTCTGATGCGAGATTTCCCCTTCGAGCCGAAGACCATCGTCACGCTGGGCCCGACTCGCAACCCGGTTATTCCGGCCCGAGATTAATCTCGCGTAGCAACTGGCCAATCCGATTTTTCCATGAAAATTTGAGCATCGCCTGCGCCGCCGCCGCCCCGCGCCGCCGCGCCTCTTGGCGATCGCGGTAAACGCGCTCCAGCGTCTCCACCAGTTCTTCCACGCTTGTTTCCCCCCATCCATCCACGCTGTTAAAAAATTTAGTCAGCTTCGGCGGCGTCTGCCTGGTTAGCGGATAGCACGTCTCCTCGGAGATCAAATCCAAATGTCCCGTGTTGGCGGAAAGAATCGTGGGAATCCCGCTGGCCATGCATTCCATCGCCACCAGATTCGTCCCACCCTCCGCCCGGCTCGCGAAAACCGCCACATCCACATCCCGCAGCAGTGCCCCCATCTGCCAGTTAAAATGCGGCCCAACATCCAAAAATCGCTTCACCCCCTGCTGTTTCAACCAACCAAGAAGATCGGCCAATCCATTGGATTGCATCGCCGGAATGCCGGTCACCCATCCCGCCGTTTCGATTTCCACCATCGTATTCGGATTGGAGTTATGCCAGGCGAACGCCAAAATTGTCTCCGGATGTCGGGTCTGAAATTCCCGCACCGCGGCAATCACGATGTCCTGTCCCTTGCGGTATTCCAGTTTCCCGCCGGAAAAAATCACGAAATATTTATCCCACAGTCCGCTTTTGGGCCCGGGATAAAACAGCGACGGGTCGATCCCCTGAAAAACGACCGCGATGTTCTCCAGACCATAATTCTCAAGCACCCGCTTGTTCCAGGTCGACCCGACGATGATCTTGTCGAATGTCTTCGCTTTTTGGAGGTCGGCTTCGCTGAGATGAGGATCCTCCAAAAAGATCGTCGCGACGTTGGACGTGCCGCGCAGTTGGTAATGAAATTTGGTTCCCGCGAACTGATTCCCCAGCGCGATCAGCACCGGCCCCTCGACGGCTACATCCTTTCCGGCGCCGGCGCGCCCCTCAAATTCCACCCGCGTCGCCTCGGCCAGCGAGAGAATGGCCCGATCGAACGGATGCAACGTCGACCATTTCGGGGGCAGCGCAATCACCGGCATCAACCCCCGGGTCAGCGATTGCACCGCCAGATTCAGCCCGTAAACGCCCCACCCGGTAAACCCGTCAATCGGTAATGTGGTTGCAAATTGCCGCACGTTGCGGTTCCGGGGGCGTTCTAACGGGGTCATGCCCTTTCCCCGTGTACCGACGGGGAAAGGTGGGAGTCGGTCAAACGATTTTGGGCCTCATTCTCACGGCTCCCTGATACAGGGTCAATTCACTCTCCCCCCGGCCCTGCTACAATACCAAACATGCCCGACCCCCTGGACAAGAAGTTCACCCTCGCCGACCTCCGCTCGGCCCGCCTGTCCCGGCGAAAAATCCCGTTCCTAACGTGCTACGACTACTCCATGGCCCGTCTCATGCAGCAGGCCGGCGTGCCGGCGCTCCTGGTCGGCGATTCCGCCTCCAACGTGATCCTGGGCTACCCTAGCACCTTACCTATCTCGCTCGATTTCTTAATAGAACTAACCGCCGCCGTCCGCCGCGGAGCACCCAACTGCTTACTGGTGGCGGACATGCCGTTCGGTTCCTACCAGGCGTCCGATAGCCAGGGATTCAAGAACGTAGCTCGAATGGTGCAACTTTCAGGCTGTGACTGCGTAAAAATAGAGGTGGCCGCCAGTCATGCCCGATTAGTGGCAAGGCTGGCGGACGCCGGCGTCGCCATGATCGCCCATTTGGGGCTGCGGCCGCAAACGGTCGGATTATCGGGCGGGTACCAGGCCCGGGGCCGAACCGCCGCCGACGCCATGGAAATCGTGAAGCTGGCGGGCCAGATGGAACGCGCCGGTGCTGCCGCGATCCTGCTTGAAGCGGTTCCCCCGGAAGTCGGAGCGGCGGTTGTCGAAGCCGTGGGGCTCCCGGTGATCGGCTGCGGCGCCGGACCAGCGTGTCACGCCCATGTCGTCGTGACTCACGACGCCATCGGACTGACGACCGGTAACAAACCCCGATTCGTCCCGCAATTGGCTGACCTGTCCAAACCACTGGTCGATAGTCTAAAGGAGTATGTTCGCCTGGTAACCGATGGCCGATATCCCGCTCACGAGCATTTCTACGAAATGCCCGCGCCAGAGAAAGCCGCTTTCATTCATCCCAAACCAACTGAAATATAATCAGTCCGATGCTTTAGGAGATAGCTCTATGAATCCCATGCGATCCCGGTTTTTGGTGGTCCTGTTCGCCTTCGGCGCTATGGCCGCGGGTTATTTCGGCGGCCGGCCGCTGCTGGAGCGCGTCGAATTCGCTCGCGCCGAGGAGAGCGTGCAATCCACGCGACAGGAATTGGCGACCGTCGAAGACCTCTCCACGGTCTTCCGCCACGTCGACAAAGTCGTCCAGCCCTCCGTCGTTCAAATTGATGTGACCAAGACGCTGCATTCCTCCGATGACGGCCAGTCCGGTCCGGACGACCAACTGCGAAAATTCTTCCAGGATCACGGATTCCCCGACATCAATCCCCCGCAGCAGGATCAGCAAGAAATCGGCACCGGCAGCGGCGTCATCATGGAGGTCGACGGCGGATATGGTTATGTCCTGACCAACAACCACGTCGCCGGCGACGCCACTTCCATCGAAGTCGAACTCGCCGACGGCCGCATCCTCAAAAATAAAGACGTCACCCTCCTGGGCGCCGATCCCAAGAGCGATCTGGCCGTGCTCAAAATCAAGGTCGACCGCCTGATCCCCGCCGTCTGGGGAAACAGCGACGAACTTGAAATCGGCGATTGGGTCATGGCCTTCGGCAGCCCCTTCGGCTACGTCGGCTCCATGACTCATGGAATCGTCTCCGCCCTCAAACGCGATAACGTCAACATCATCATGGGCGGCCAAGGCTACGAAAACTTTATCCAGGTGGACGCCCCCATCAACCCGGGTAACAGCGGCGGACCGCTCGTGAACATCCGCGGCGAAGTCATCGGCATTAACACCGCCATTGCGACCCGCAGCGGCGGATTCCAGGGTATCGGCTTCGCGATTCCCTCCAATCAGGCTCATGACGTCTACACCGCTCTGAAGGAACACGGATCCGTCGTCCGCGGCTGGCTCGGAATCAGCCTCGAAGACGTGAGCGACAACCTCGCGCTGGCCCATAGCTTCGGTTACACCGGCGAGCAGGGAATCCTTGTCGGCGAAGTCGCCCCCAACGGACCCGTGGCCGGCCTCGTTTCACCCGGCGACATTATCCACGGCTACAACGGCCAGCCCGTCGCCAACAGCCACGAACTCCGCGTTCTGGTCGCCTCCACTCCTCCCGGCACCAAGGCCACCCTGCAGGTCTTCCGAAATGGCGCGGATGAGGATGTAACCATCACGGTCGGCACCCAACCCAGTGACATGGAAGCCGCCATGGATCACGGCGGCGGCGACGACCAAGCGGCTTCGCCCGCCGAATCCCAGGCCGTGCAGGCGATCGGATTAACTCTGGCGACGCTGGATAAAGATCAAGCCGCCAAACTCGGCATCGATTCCGGCGCGGTGGTCACGGATGTCGCGCACGACTCCATCGCCGAAAAGTGCGGCATGGCCGTCGGCGATGTCATCACCATGGTCTTCAAAACCCCGATCCACAGCGCCAAGGACGCCGCTGACGCGCTGGCCGGGGGAGATCTGAACAAGGGAATTCGTCTCTACGTGATTTCGCGCGACGAGCAGTCGGGACACCAGGTTTCCCGATTTGTTTTCCTGCAGAACCCCGATGCCGCGCAATAAAAGCGGCGTTTGCTTAATGTGATTTGGCCGCGGGAACGGGTCCCCACCCGCCACCCAGGGCTTTATAAAGGGCCACCAGGTCCAGTGAGACCTGCTGTTCGCTGACGGCTTCATCGGTCTGCGCCGCCAGGAGCACGCGCTGGGCATCCAGTTCGTTTAGAAAATCGGTGCTTCCCTTCTCGAAGAGTTCGGTCGATAGGTTCAGAGCCCGCTGATCCGCCGCGACGGCCTCCCGAAGCGATTGCAGCCGCGTTTGCTCACGATTGAAGGCCACGAGCGCATCATCCACATCCTGGAAGCTCTGCAGCACGACCTGTACATAAGCCGAAAGCGCCTCCGCCTGCCTGGCGTTTTGCACTTCGATATTCGACTTCACTTTTCCGGCGTCGAAGATATCCCAGGTCACACCCGGCACAATGTTGTAATACCGGCTTGACCAATCGAACAATTGATGGAATCGGTCCGCCTCATCGCCCATGGCGCCGGTGATCGAGAATTGCGGATACAAATCCGCCGTCGCCACGCCGATATTTGCGGTCGCCGCCGCCAATTGCCTCTCGGCCCGCCGCACGTCCGGCCGACGCCGCAATAAATCGCTGGGCAAACCCGGCGGCACGCTCCCCGGCCCGACCGGAATGGGCCGCTGCGGGCTCAGTTCATCGGACAGCGCGCCCGGATCCTCCCCAAGGAGAATCCCCAGGTGATGAATATTCTGACGAATCTCGGTTTGGAAGGTGGGAATCTGCGCCGCCGTCGTCGCCACCTGGGCCTCTTGCTGGGCTACATCCAAATAGGGACTCAATCCCCCCTCGGCGCGGCTGCGGGTGAGGCCCAGCGTATCCTGTTGGCTCTTGAGGTTCAGCATCGCCACATCCAATTGCCGCTGCGCCCCGCGAAGCTGAACATAATTCGAGGCGACCTCCGCCAGCAGCGTGACTAAAACATCGCGCCGGTCTTCCACCGCCGCCTCGATGTTGGCGTTCGCCGCTTCGATCCCCCGCCGAGTCCCGCCGAAAACGTCAATTTCCCATGAGGCGTCAAATCCCACCTCATACAGTTCGCTCTCCTGACCCGGGAAAGTGCCGTTGGTTTCCAGCGACGACACCCCGGGCAGGTTGGAGCTTTCGCGTGAATGCGTATACGAACCCGCCGCGTTAATCTGCGGCCAAAGCCCCGATTCCGCCACTCCCCCATTCGCCCGCGCCTCGCGCACTCGCGCCTCGGCCGCCTGCAAACTAGGATTCCCAATCACCGCCCGCTGGATCAGCGAATTAAGCTGTGGATCGTCAAACGTCGTCCACCACAATTGGTAATCCTGCAAAGGCGTCGCCGCCTCGGCCGATTCGGTCGTCGGACGTGTCGCCGAAGCGATCTCGCTGAATTGGCTGGGCGCTTTCGTCTCCGGCGGCTTGTAATCCGGCCCCACTTCACACCCCACGAGCAGCAACGAACCCGCCGCCATCGCCTTCGACCACTGTTTCAACCCGTGCATGCCATGTTCTCCGATCGACCAGGTGAAGTCGTGCACAACCAATCGAGGTGCCGATTCTATGCCGGAGAAAATATATTGACTTAAATAATTAAAACTAGGGCAGGTCCATTAACTCGAAATGGCTTGCGGCTTGGCCTCGACCCCAATCTCGTAATCCCCTTCCAAAATCGCCCCCGCCCCGACGGCCAGCGTGGGTGCCGTTACATTCCCTTTAATCTCCGCCTCCGGCCCCACCAAAATCGGCCCCTGGCTGGCGATTTTCCCCTTCACTTTCCCGCGAATGATCATCCCCCCGCACAGCACGCGATCCGAAACGATATTCCCCTTCTTCTCAACCGTCACCACACCGCAAGTTTCAATACTTCGGCGCGCGTGGTAATCCTTGATTGAGATGTCTTCCAATCGGAGCGACTTATTACAATGTCGGCAGGTAACGCTCACCGCCCGACGGGCGACCTGCTGCGGCTTATGGCAGTAGAGGCAGACGATGGTAATTTGATCGTCGTTGCCCGGCGAGGCGGCGATTGGCTCCAGCGGAATGGCCATAGACCTTCAGCGTAGTAAATCCCAAGTCCGGCCGATGCGCGCTTATTTAGCCGACCCGCGCCGGCTGCGGCGCCGCGGCCGCGATTCCGGGCTTCGAAACGCTGACCTGAACCTGCGGCCGCGGGGCTCCCGCCTTGACCGCCTCGGGTCCAACGCTGACGTGCCCGTTGAAGGCCGCCCCTTCTTCGACCACCAGCCGGCCGGCCCTGAGATCGCCTTCAAACTTGGCGGAGTTCTTCAACTCCACTTTGTCCGACGCCGTCAGATTGCCCTTGATTTCGCCTTCGATCACGATCGATCCGGCTTCCACATCCGCCGAAATCTTCGCCTCTTTAGCAACATGCAAACGGCCCTGAGTCGTAATCTTCCCTTCAACGCGGCCATGCACTCGCATCGCCTTGTCGAAGAAAAGCTCGCCCTTGAAATTGGCGTCCGGACCTAAGATCGTCGCAAACTCTTGCGGGGATGAATCCGCCATGTATCGCCTCCTGGATTAAAAAATGTCCTAGCCCGCGATTATACAAGTCACGCCCGCGCTAGCCAGTGAACAATCCTCTTGCTACAACATTTCCACACATTTCCTGGATCGCCTCTGTCCGTGTACTGGCGGGGAGAGGGAGACGGGGGTGAGGGGCGGAACTCCGGAGCGCGCCACGCTATGCCAAAGACAAAGGAAAACTACCTAAAACAAATTTCCGACGCGGGCGTAGTCGCCGTCATCCGCGCCAGGTCCAAAGACCAACTGATCGGCATCACCGAAGCCCTGCTGGCCGGCGGCGTGCCCAGCATCGAAGTGACCATGACCACCCCCAACGCCATCGCCGGCATCCAAATGCTCGCCGACAAATTCGGCGATATGGCCGTCATTGGCGTTGGGACCGTCCTCGACCCCGGCACCGCCCGCGACGCCATCGCCGCCGGCGCCCAATATGTCGTTTCCCCCATTCTCGACACCGACATCATCGAAACGGTTCGCAGCCACGATAAAATCATGATCCCGGGCGCCTACACCCCCACCGAAATTTTCCGAGCCTGGTCCGCCGGCGCGGACGTAGTAAAGGTTTTCCCTGCAACTTCCCTGGGCCCCACCTATTTCAAAGACATCTTAGCCCCATTCCCCCAGCTTCGCCTGACCCCCACCGGCGGCGTCGACGTAAAAAACGCCCCCGATTGGATCAAAGCCGGAGCCGTCTTCGTGGGCGCCGGCTCTTGCCTGGTCACCAAACAAGCCATCATAGAAAGCGACTGGTCCACCATAACCCCTAACGCGATAGCCTTCGTAGAAGCCATCCACGCCGCCCGGATTTCCAAGTCCCCTCTCCCCGGTACTGCGGCCAGAGGGTGAGGGGCTGACCGCCAACATGCGTTTTCTAGCGTATAATCCCCCGCTTCACCGATAAGATAATAACATGGACGTCATCATCATCGGCGCCGGCGGTCACGGTCGAGTAGTGCTCGACATCCTTCGCGCCGCCGGCGGACCCAAGCCCATCGGCTTCATCGACGCGGACCCCCAACTCGCTGGAAAAACCATCGGCGGCCTCTGCGTCCTGGGCCAAGCCAATCTCCTCCCCAAACTTAGAACTCAAAAAGTTAAAGCCGCCATTGTCGCTGTCGGCGACAACCGCGCCCGCCGAAGCTACGCGAAAAAATTACTCGAGCAAGGCTTCGAGTTAATCAACGCCATCCATCCGAGCAGCGTCGTGTCTCCCACGGCGCGATTGGGCAAAAATGTCGTCGTAGCCGCCGGCGCAGTCATCGGCACGGACTGCCTGATCGCGGACGACGTCATCATCAACACTTCCGCCGTGATTGACCACGAATGTGAAATTGGGCAAGCCGTCCACATCTGTCCCGCCGCTGCTTTAGCCGGCCGCGTCCGAGTCGGCGAGGAAGCATTTATCGGCCTAGGCTGCCGAGTCATTCAGTGCCTTACAATCGGTTCACAAGCTGTTGTCGGAGCCGGAGCAGTGGTCATCGCCGACGTCCCCGAAGGGGCCACTGTCGTCGGCGTTCCCGCGCGTGTTATCAAGGTGCAATCCGACAATCTCGCCCACGCCGGGGCTTGAAATTGTTCCAATTTTAACGCCTGCGATTTGATTGGTAACTGCCGATATTATATTATCCTATGACTCACGGAGGATCGGATGAGCGTAGTTTATAATCCAGAAGCAGATATTATTGCGGAGATCGAGCGGCTCGAATTGCAAGCCCGCGAAATCCGCCGCACTGTCGAGCACGCGCGCAGTCAGGAAGACCGCCGCGTACTCAATCGCCAACTTCAAGAACTCAAAGACCAAATCGAATTCCTGCGCCAGCGAGTACCCTAAATCCTCGCCGCGGCGATTCTTTTTTTCCGAACTCCCCCGGTTATGCTGGCTTTCCCCCCATGACACGGGTCATCCTCTCCCTGATCCCGATCAGTTTTGCGATCTCCTGGCTGCTCACGCGCCTCATGCGCATCCTTTCGATTCGCATCGGCTTCACGGACAAACCGGGTCACCGAAAAATCCACGCCTCCCCCAAACCCCTCGGGGGCGGAATCGCAATCTACTGGGGTTTCACCCTCCCGGTCCTCATCGGCCTCTTCTACGTCAACCATTTTGATCCCCCCGGATTTCTACACGCCTCGGACCGACTTGCCGCCTATTGGTCCGGCGCACGACAGCAAACGCCTCTGGCCCTACTGATGATTTTCGCCGCCCTCCTGATCCACCTGCTGGGCCTCTGGGACGACCGAAAATCTCTTGGCCCCTATTTCAAGCTTATCGTCCAACTAACGGTCGTAACGATCCTTGTGGCCGCCGCCGATTTGCGCGCCCTCACATTCCTCGACCATGCCCTTCCGTTCGGAAGATGGTCCTCCATCGCGGCCACCGTGTTATGGATCGTCGCCGTCACCAACGCCTTCAATTTCCTGGACAACATGGACGGGCTCTCCGCGGGGGTCGCTTCCGTCTGCGCGACCGCTTTCCTCTTCACCACCCTCTCCATCGGCCAGTGGTTCGTCGCCGCCGCTCTCGCCCTCTTGCTCGGATCCCTCCTCGGATTCCTCTGGCATAACTTCCCCCCCGCCAAGATTTTCATGGGCGACGCCGGCAGCCTCGTTACCGGCCTGCTGCTGGGCATCCTCACCGTCCGAACCACGTATCTCCCCCCCGGCGCGGTCTGGGCGAACCGCTGGTACGCCGTCTTCGCCCCCGTCATCGTCCTCGCCCTGCCGCTTTACGATCTGATCGTGGTCAGCTTCCTGAGAATGCTTCATGGCAAAAGCCCCTTTGTCGGCGACGCCAATCATTTCTCCCACCGCCTGGTCGCCCGTGGCATGTCCCGGCGCACGGCCGTCTTGTGCCTCTATCTCGTCAGCGCCGCGACCAGCATCGCCGCGATCCTCCTGCCCCGCATCACCGGCGACTTCGCCCTGTTGATCTTTCTCCAAACCCTGTTGATCCTCGCCATGGTCGCCCTGCTGGAACAACATCCCCTTCCAACAGAAAATGATCAGCAGAAATGACCTACCACATCCGACCTGTGAAATTCGTCGACCGGATGGGCGCGATCACGCAAACAGCGTTCTTCTTCGCCCTGGCCCTGGCCGCGGCGCGCTGCACCATTCTCGAATCGATCCGCGAACCCTTCGAGGTCTCCCCCGGCACCGCCCCGTATCCCCTGGGACCGGGCCCCGCGACTTCCCTTGCGCTGGATCTCCTCTGCTGCCTCCCGGCAATCCTAATCCTGCTCCGCCGATCCTTCGATCGCTCGTACGCCCTTCGCCTGAGCCTCCTACACCTCTTCACGTTTATGTTGACGCTCTGGATGGTCCTTGGCGTCACCTGGGCGGACGATAAATTCACCGCGCTAATCTCCGCGGCCGATTTTCTAGCGGCCATGGCCATGCTCTGGGCCGCCTCCCAACTTGTCCGCAGTTGGCTGCGCCTGCGCACCGTCGCCGCCGTCGCATTCGGGCTTTTGCTGGTCTTCCTCGTCCAGGGTTACTACTACAAATTCGTTGAGCTTCCCGACTTCATCCAAAAGTTCGAGCAGAACAAGGTGCAGATTCTCGCCGAGCGCGGCTTCGAACCGGGGGGCTTCGCCGCCAAACAACTGGAACACAAAATCGTCGCCGGCGAACTCCTGGGCTTCAACGCCTCGGCCAATTCCTACGCCGCCATGATCGTCCTGCTGATGGTGATAGGAATCGGCGCCGCCATCCAGCGCCGCAGCGACCGCGACGCGCCCGAATGGATCGTTACGATGCTCCTGCCCGTCCCGGCGGCGGTCTACCTATTAATCTGCACCGAATCCAAAGCCGCCATGGTCACCCCATTCCTGGCCGTAATATTATTTCTAGCCGTCCGCAAATATCGCGGCGTCCTTGCCACGCAACCCCGCCGAATCTTCCACGCCGCCGTCACCGCGATCATTCTTTGCATCTTCGCCATAATCGCATTCGGCCTCCTCCGCGGCGGCCTCCCGAGCTCCAGCTTAAATTTCCGCTGGCGCTATTGGACCGCCGCCTACCGAATGTTCTTCCGGCACCCGTTCCGCGGCACAGGCTGGGCGAACTTCGGCCCCCATTACCTCCGAGACCGCCTCCCCGCCGCCGCCGAGGAAATCCGCGACCCCCACAACTTCATCATCCGTTTCTTCGTGGAACTTGGGCTCATCGGCGGCTTACTCCTCCTGGCGTGGCTGATCCGCCTCTGGCGCGAAATGACTCGCCCCATCACACCCCCTCCCGCGGCCGCACGCCTCGGAAGAACCCCCAGCCGTGGCGCGGTGGCAATCCTCTGCGGCATTGCTGCCTTAGCCGTCGGCATCAACATCGCCACCAGCATCGATTTTTCCCAAGACGCCAGCTTCGTCACGATAGAAATCATGAAGCGATGTCTCTACCTCTGCGCACTGGCCATCGGCGCGTTGCTGGTCGGCCTACGTTCCGTAAACGACCCCCGCATGGACGACCGGCCCGCCCCCTGGATTCTCTATGGCCTATTAATCTCCGTAGGCCTCTTCCTCCTGCACAACCTCATCGAATTCTCCCTCTTTGAACCCGGACCCCTAATTCTAGTCGCCCTACTTTGCGGCTCAGCGGTAGGCGCTCGCCAACCGATCCTTCCCCCGGCCCGGTCGCGCAGCGGCGCCCAATTCCTGTTGGGCATAACCACGGCCCTGTGGCTAGCCGCCGCGATAAAAATCTGGATTCCGGTCGCCCAAGCCGAATCGTGGGCTCACGCCGGCGACGACGCCCTGCGCGGGGGCCGCGAAGACGCTGCCGCCGCCGATTACCAGCAAGCCTTCACGCGTTTACCGCTAAACGCCGACTACGCCTACCGCGCGGGCCGAGCCTTACAAATCGAATCGGACGCCCTCCGAGCCGCCGGCCACAAATCCCAGATTCCTGAATCGCTCCGCTGGCAAATCCGCTCGTATTACACCACGGCCATTTCCCACGACCCCAGCAGCATTCCCCCGCATCTCCGCCGCGCCGAGGTTGCCCTGCAGGTCTTGGACGGCGATCAGGTCACCGCCGATTACAACCGCGCATTGGTATTAAACCCCAACGACATCTCCATCCGCCTGGAATATGCCAAAGCGCTGGAGCTATTGCGTGAGCCCAAACAAGCCGTCGATCAATTGCGTCTGGCCCTGTCGTATAACGACCAACTCGATGCCGCCGAACCCAAGCGCCTGACGGCTTCGCAGATTCAGGCGATTCAAGACCAAATTAATTCGCTACAGACCTCGGGCGTGGATTAGAATATCGGGCAGACCCGCGGGAATTTGCCTAGGAACATGTGGTGAAGTCGACCGGAGTACGATCGACCGATTCCGCCGTTCAAGAGCGGCACTTCGAAAGGGGATTGCTAAATGGAAACCGTACCTAACATCGAACTTAAAGATAATCAGCGTTTGTTTTCGCGCGAGCAGCGGCTTGCAATCTTTCGTCGTGACAAGGCGCTGTGCCAAGTCAGGATGAAATGCAGCGGTGCAAAGTGCGAATGGGACGCTTGGGAAGCGGATCACGTTGTTCCATGGTCGAAGGGCGGAAAAACCGTGGTCGCAAACGGTCAAATAGCCTGCTTGGCCTGCAATTCCTCAAAAGGCGACAGCTAGGCGAGACGGTGAGCGTCCCAAAAGTTTCGAGAAGGCAAAAATTCCAAAGGGGACAGGACCCGTCATTGCGCGGAAGTCCTCAAGCCGCCTGCCCGGACGGTGCAATCGTCTCCACATGCGCGATATGCAAATAGGAAAGAAACTCCCACCGATCCGAAGGCCCCCCATCGGAAGCCGGAAGAACAACCAACATAGCGCTCTTCCCCAGACTGGCCATTTCCGGATGCCGAACCTCGAAGACTGCCCCGCTGCTCATGGTAATCCGCATCGCCTCAAACGGCCGGCGGTTCAGCATAGTTCTGAGCGCTTCGAGCGTCATATGCCCCATTATACCGGCCGAAAACGCCGAAACACCATTTTTTTGCGCCACAAAACAGGGGCGCAAATAGCCAATTGATCCGAACCCCACTTCGTCTCTCCGTCTCTTCGTCTCTACGTCTCTTCTCCCCCCACGCAGCATCCCCGCCCCCAATCGCATAAAATCCCCGCATGCCCCCACCGACCCTCGACCAAGCCAGGCAGCATCACAACGCCGGCCGCTTGGCCGAGGCCCAGGCCCTGTACGAGGAAATCCTCAAACGCCAACCCCAAAATCCCGACGCTCTGCATCTCTCCGGCGTCCTCGCCTTCCAATCCGGCCGCCGCGACGAGGCGATCCAGCGAATCAGCCGCGCCATTCAAATCGACCCCACCCGCGCCGAGTATCACTCCAACCTGGGTTTGGTTCTTTCCGATCACCAGCCCAGGCAGGCAATCGAATCCTTCCGGCAGGCGCTGCGACTGAAACCCGATTTTCTACAGGCCGGATTCAACCTCGGCACGGTTCTAGAGCAAATGGATCAGAACCAGGAAGCGATTTCCGTTCTGCAAAATATCTTGCAATTCAAGCCGGATTTTCCCGAAGCGTTGCGTGCCCTCGCAACGGTCCAGCGCAAAGAAGGTCTGCTGCCCGAGTCCATCGCCACTTTCCAACGCGCTATTGCGCTTCATTCTGATGATGCAGTCGCCTGGTATGGCATCGGCCTTTGCGAGCATGCCGCGCAGCGGATGGACCAATCCATCGCCGCCTTGAGGAAAGTTTTGCAGATCATTCCCGACAATCGCCAGACGCTAAGTTATCTCGCCACGGTTTTGAAAGATGCCGCACGGCTCACGGAAGCCCTCAAATGTTACGATCGAATTTTGGAGCTTTGGCCCGAAGACGCCGAGACCCACTCCGCCCGCTGTTATTTGTTGCCCTTCCTGGGCGATGTCGATCCGGAGTCGAATCTTGGCGCGCACGCGGAATGGAACCGCCGTCACGCGGAGCCGCTAGCCGGTGAAATTCGGCCCCATTCGAACGACCGGGACCCCAAGCGACGTCTCCGCATCGGGTACGTCGCGCCCGATTTCAAGCAGCATTGCCAATCCAACTACACCATTCCCCTTCTTTCCAATCACGATCACGAAAAATTTGAAATTTTCTGTTACGCACGGGTCGACAAGCCGGACGAGCTTACCGCACGAATCAAAGGCTTGGCCGACCATTGGCGGGACACGATCGCCCAAACCGACGAGCAGGTGGCGCAAACCGTTCGGGAAGACAAAATCGATATCCTGGTCGACCTCACCATGCACATGCCCAATGGCCGCCCTCTTCTCTTGGCCAGAAAACCCGCGCCTATTCAGGTCGCCTGGCTCGCCTACCCCGGCACCACCGGCATCTCGGCCGTCGATTACCGCCTCACGGACCCTTATCTTGACCCGCCGGGCCAAAATGATGCGTTCTACTCCGAGCAGTCCTTCCGGCTGCCCGAAACATTCTGGTGTTACGACCCGCTCATCACTCAGCCGCCGCCTAACGCGCTACCGGCATTGACCAGCGGCCACGTCACCTTTGGATGCCTGAACAATTTCATGAAAGTAACCGACGGCGGGTTATCTCTCTGGTCTAAAGTCCTCAAACAAGTCCCCACATCGCGGTTGCTTTTGCTCTCCCCCGCCGGTTCGCATCGCCGCTGGGTGCTGGAAAAATTAGGGGTCGATCCCGCTCGCGTGGAATTCGTCCTGAAGCAGGAGCGCCCCGATTATTTTGCAACCTACAGCCGCATCGATATCTGCCTCGACACCATCCCGTACAATGGCCACACCACCAGCCTCGACGCCTTCTGGATGGGCGTCCCTGTGATTACCCTTCGCGGCTCCGGCGTCGTCGGACGCGGCGGATGGAGTTTGCTCAACAATCTCGGCATGCCCGAACTGGCTGCCAAGAACCCGGAGGAATTCGCGAGCATCGCCGCCGCCTTGGCCGCCGATGTGCCCCGGCTGGCGCAATTGCGGCCAGCGCTGCGCCCGCGCATGGAGCAATCCGTCCTCATGGACGGCCCTCGATTCGCCCGAAACATGGAATCCGCCTTTCGCCAGATGTGGGTGCGATGGTGCCAAACGGACTAATTGCCAACTTCGAGCGCCAGGCCCTGAATCACCAGCAAAACCAGCGCTGGGACGACGCCGACGCCACCTGGCGGCAGATTCTGGCGATTGAGCCGTACAACGCTCAAGCGCGCTTCGGGCTGGCCAATTGTCTTTTGGTGCGGGGGAAATTCGCCGACGCCGCTGAAATTTACCGGCAATTGGCGATCGAATTGCCCGACCTTTCGGAGATTCAAAGAAACCTGGGCAGCGCTCTGTCCGAACTCAGCAAGCACAAGGAAGCCGCCGCCGTTTTTCGGCGCGGCGTTGCTTTAAGCCCCGGCGACGTCGACCTCCTCTTTCGATTGGCTGATGCTTACCGCTTTCAGAATCAATTTGATCTGGCCATTGAGACGTACAGCCGCGTGTTGCAACTCGATCCGCGCCGTGCAGTCGCCCACCTAAATCTTGGGCTGGTGCTCGAGTCGGTCGGCCGCGTCGACGAGGCCATCGCGTGCTATCAAAAATCCGAGGCGCTGGCGCCCGATGACTTGTTGCCGGCCGGCAACCGCCTTTTCGCGATGCTTCATGTTCCGCAGTTTAGCGCGGCGGAAATTGGCAGGCAGCACGCACTGTGGAACGATCGCTTCGCCCGGGCGCTGAGCCAAAATATCCCGCCGCATCTGAACGATCCCGATCCCAATCGCCGGCTGAAAATCGGCTACGTCTCGGCCGATTTTCGCGTCCATGCGGTCGCGCTGTTCCTCCTCCCCTTGCTGGCCCATCACCATCACCGGCATTTTGAGATTTTCTGCTATTCCAATGTCGCCAAGGATGATGAATTCACCGATCGCATGCGCGGCCACTCCGATATCTGGCGCGACATCCAAAAAACAAGCGACGCCCAGCTCGCCCAGCAAATCCGCGACGATCAGATCGACATCCTGATCGACCTCTCCCTCCACACGGCCGGCAATCGCCTGCTGGCTTTCGCCCGCAAACCCGCCCCCGTGCAGGCGACTTATCTCGGCTACTGCGGCTCCACCGGTTTGACAGCCATCGATTACCGCATCAGCGATCCCTACCTTGACCCTCCAGGCTCGGATGAATCCTGCTATAGCGAAAAAACGATTCGCCTTCCGCGAACTTATTGGTGTTACCGCTCCGAGTGGCCCGCGCCCCAGACCAATCCCCTTCCCGCGATGAAAAACGGGTTCGTCACGTTCGCCTGCTTCAACCATTTCTCAAAAATATCCCCCGCGACCTGGCAGACGTGGCAATCGATCCTCCGCCACGTCCCCAATTCCCGCCTCACGGTCCATGCCCCCCAGTGCTCCCGGCGCAATTCGATTGCCGAATCCTTCGCCCGCGCCGGCCTGGACCCCAAACGCCTGACATTCATCGGCAAAGTCCCGACCAGCGTGTATTACGCCAATTATCTGTCGGTCGACGTCTGCCTCGATCCGTTCCCCTACGGCGGGGGAACCACCACGTTCGACGCGGTGCGAATGGGCGTCCCTGTCGTTACCCTCCGGGGGCGCACCGCCGTCGGACGCGGGGGCGCCAGCATTCTTAGCAACCTCGGGCTGCCGCAAGCGATCGCGGAAGACGAAGAGCAATACATTCAAATCGCGGCCGCGCTTGCGGGTGATTTGAATCGGCTATCGCAATTGCGCTACACGCTGCCAGAGCGCATGCGGCAATCGCCGCTCATGGATGAATCCGCTTTTGTGCGCGACATGGAGAATCTCTACCGCCAGATGTGGCGCGCGTGGTGCGAGGAGCACCGATAACCAAGGCCGCGCAACGGCAAATTGTCCACCGCTTGGCGCGGGAGCCGGTGGATAAATTGCGGCAAGAAAAATCCCGATTCGCGGGAAAAAAAATCTTCACTAACCTAACCGTCGAGAGGTGCGATTGTTAAAGCCTGATTTAGGTTTGGAGACCCTACATTTAGTAAAGTTTTCTTTGACGAATACCAGATGTTGTGTATATTCGCGGAATCCCGATTGCGCGGGGCGCCAGGGTGCCGCGGACGGCTATGGAGCCGTAGAATAGGCGTGGACCGGTGGCGCATATCACCCCGCGCGGGATTCAAGGGCGTCGTTAGGATGATGACGTAATGGCCGCCGTGCCTCCGCTTTGCGGGGTGCAACAGGAAGTCCGCCGCGCCGGGTTGGTCAACCACGGCCTCCCGGCCGGCGCGGCAGGCAAAGGCGCGGCGCATTCGCTTGGCCCCGGAAATCCGGTGGTCGAGACTTGATCGGAGAGCAGTATGGGAATCCTTTGTGACTCGCAAATCCGTGAACTAATCGGCATCGAGCCGTTTGAAGAGAACGAAAAACGCCCGGGGAAAATCAGCTATGGAGTCTCCAGCTACGGGTACGATCTCCGCGTTGGGTCGGTGTTCAAAATTTTCACGAATGTGAATTCCGAGATCGTCGATCCGAAGAAATTCTCGGAAAGAAGTTTTGTTACCATCGACACGGACGAAACCCGTCAGGATCATGTGCTGATTCCGCCGAACAGTTTCGCGCTGTGCGAAACGGTCGAGGTGATCACCATGCCGAGGGATTATCTGGCCATCTGCGTGGGCAAGAGCACGTACGCCCGGTGCGGGATTATTGTGAACGTGACGCCGATCGAGCCGGAATGGCGCGGGCGGATTACTCTGGAAATCAGCAATACCACGCCTTTGCCGGCAAAAATATATGCCAACGAGGGAATCGCCCAGCTTCTGTTCCTCAAGGGCGAGCGCGTCTGTTCAAAGAGTTACGCCGATAAGGCGGGGAAATATCAGGACCAAAAGGGCCTGACGCTGCCCAAAGTGGATTAGGGCGCGTCGGGAAAATTGAATGGTCGTGCCTTTGTTTTGGCGCGATAATGGAAGTCCGTTGCATTTTGGGAAGGATTCTAGTCATGAAAATCGCGCGCCGCTTTTCCAAGCCCGGTCAGGATGCTCTGGGCACGGTGGAATATGAAAAACGCACCAGCCGGATCACCAATCCGGACGGGTCCGTCGTTTTCGAGATGAACGATGCGGAGATTCCCAAGAACTGGTCGCAACTGGCCACGGACATCATGGTCAGCAAATATTTTCGCAAAGCCGGCGTGCCCCAAAAGGACGAAGCGGGCAACCCCATCCGCGACGGCGAAGGCAACATCGTTACCGGTCCGGAGCGGTCCGCGCGCGAAGTGATCCACCGCCTCGCCGGATGCTGGCGATATTGGGGCGAAAAGCACGGCTATTTCGACACCGCCGAAGACGCCCAGGTCTTTTATGACGAAATCGCGTACATGCTGCTCCACCAGATGTGCGCTCCCAACAGCCCGCAATGGTTCAACACGGGATTAAACTGGGCCTACGGAATCACCGGCCCGGCCCAGGGCCATTTTTATTGCGATCCGCGCTCTGGCGAGCTACTCCGCGGCAAGGACGCCTACACCCATCCCCAACCGCATGCTTGTTTCATCCAATCCGTCCACGATGATCTGGTAAACCCCGGCGGCATCATGGATCTCTGGACCCGAGAAGCCCGTCTCTTCAAATACGGCAGCGGCACCGGTTCCAACTTCAGCATGCTCCGCGGCGAAAACGAGCCCCTCTCGGGAGGCGGAAAATCGTCAGGCTTGATGAGTTTCCTCAAAATCGGCGACCGCGCGGCCGGCGCGATTAAATCCGGCGGCACCACTCGCCGAGCCGCCAAGATGGTCTGCCTCAATCTCGATCACCCGGATGTCGAGCAGTTCATCAATTGGAAAGTGCGAGAGGAACTAAAGGTGGCCGCCATGGCCGAGGGGATCAAGCGCCTTCCCAAGGACCAGCGCGATCTGGCCGCCAAACTGGGCCTGAAGCTCGATTACGATTTCAATGGCGAAGGTTACATGACCGTCAGCGGTCAGAATTCCAACAATTCCGTGCGCATCCCCAACCGCTTCTTTAAAGCGGTGGAAGACGACGGCGTTTGGAACCTCACCAGCCGCACCAATGGAAAAGTGACCAAGAGCGTCAAGGCCCGCGATTTGTGGGAACAAATCGCGGTGGCGGCGTGGCGCTGCGCCGACCCGGGCGTTCAGTACGACGACACCATCAATCAGTGGCACACGTGCCCCAAGAGCGGCCGGATCAATGCCTCCAACCCCTGTGTGACAGGTGACACCCGCGTCCTGACCCCTGGCGGAATCTGGCGACGCATCGACCAGATGATCCATCTCCCCAGCCGCCTGGTCACCAATCTCCACCAGCAAATGATCAGCGCCACCGAAGGGGCGTTCCCGACGGGCAATCAGGAAGTCTTCGAGCTTCGCACGGTGGGCGGGTACACTTTGAAACTGACCGCCGACCATCAAGTCTGGACGCGCCATCGAGGGTTCGTCGCCGCGTGCGATCTGAACAGCTCGGATGAGGTGAAGCTTCCCGGTTCAACGGCCGCTGTTCAGGAGATTGGCCAGCCGCGCGATGGGCAGTTCTTCCAGCTCCTGGGTTTATTCGTCGCCACCGCCAACGCCCCCGCCGCGGCGGGCCGGTGTGCCATGCGTCTTTGCCTCGATGACGCCGATCAGGTCGCCCCGCTTTCGCGGTACGTCAGCCAGACCTGGTGCGCCCGCACGGATTACGAGGACGATTACGTCAATCAGCTCATGCTCACCGAATCCGACGCGGATTTTCCGGAGACCGCAGAAGGTGGTACCGCCACCGCCGTGCTGAGCAATCATCGGCTTCTGAGCCGGCTTAAAGCTTATGTCCGTCACGAGAACAGCCAGCGCCGTCTCAGCGACGACGCGTTCACCGCCGGCCTGGCAGCCCAGCGGCATATTCTTGCCGCCCTCTTCACCTGCGACGGACTCGTCCTGGACGGCACCCTCCTTCTTCCCAGTGACAGCCTCGGGCTGCTCCAAGACGTGCAATTACTCCTGCTGGGGTTCGGCGTGCAAAGCGCGGTCGTCACCGCCGAGGGTCAGGCCCTGCGGATCGACCCGCGAAATCTGGCGAATTTCGCCCGGCACATTTCCCTCCTGCCCGGCAAAAAATCTCAGGAACTCACCGCCGTCGTCGCCGGCGCTGTGCAGCAGAGCCAGGAAAATTACGACCGGGTCGAGTGCCTCACGCCGCTGGGCCGCCAGCAGGTCTTTGACCTCTCCGAGCCGGTCACGCAATCCTTCGTCGCCAACGGGCTGACGATCCATAACTGCTCGGAATACATGTTCCTCGACGACACCGCTTGCAATCTGGCCTCATTGAACGTGCTCACGTTCTTCGATGCGGAAACCCGCAGTTTCGATATCGAGGGTTATCGCCACGCGATCCGCCTGTGGACGATCGTGCTGGAAATCAGCGTTCTCATGGCCAGTTTTCCGTCGGAGGAAATCGCCCGATTGAGTTATCGCTTCCGCACACTGGGATTGGGTTACGCGAATCTGGGCGCAATGCTTATGCAGGCGGGGATGTCGTATGACAGCGAAAAAGGCCGGGCGGTTTGCGCGGCTCTCACGGCGATTCTCACGGGCGAAAGCTACGCCGCCAGCGCGGAAATGGCCCGCGAACTGGGCGCGTTCCCCGGTTACGAGGAAAACCGTCACGATATGTTGCGGGTGATCCGCAACCATCGGCGCGCCGCTTATGATGTCGCCACGAGCAGCTCCGCCCGGAAGGGCCTGGGCGATTTTGAGCAGCTTGACATCCGTCCGGTTGGCATGGATGCCGCGCAGTTTTCCGATAAGGACCCGCTGGCCTCGACGCGCCTGCTCCGGGCGGCCCAGGAATGCTGGGACCGCTCGCTGCTCATGGGCGAACGCCACGGATTCCGAAACGCGCAGACTACGGTGATCGCGCCCACCGGCACCATCGGCCTGCTCATGGATTGCGACACCACAGGCGTCGAACCCGATTTTGCACTCGTCAAATTCAAGAAACTCGCCGGCGGCGGGTATTTCAAAATCGCCAACCAGTCGCTGCGCCCCGCGCTGGTCAACCTCGGCTATGCGGCCGAGCAGGTTCACGACATCCTCCGTTATGTGATGGGAACCCTCACGCTCCACGACGCGCCGCATGTTAATTACGAAGCCCTGCGTCAACTCGGCTTCACCGCGGCCGAACTGGATAAAATCGAAGAGACCCTCCCCGCGCAATTCGAGATCGGCTTCGCCTTTAGCCCCTGGTCGATCGGGGCTGAGACACTCAAACGGCTCAACATTCCCGAATCCACCTGGAAAAGCCCCAATTTTAATCTCCTCCAACATTTGGGGTTCAGCAAAAAGCAAATCGCCGACGCCAACGATGTCATCTGCGGGCGAAGCACTGCCGAAGGCGCACCGCATCTTCGCGAAGAGCACTACGCGGTCTTCGACTGCGCGAATAAATGCGGCCGCCATGGCGAGCGATTCATCGCCGTCGAAGGCCATATCCGAATGATGGCGGCGGCGCAGCCGTTTATCACCGGCGCGATTTCCAAAACCATCAACCTCCCCAACGAAGCCAGCATTGAGGACATCAAGGGGAGCTATTACCTCAGTTGGAAGCTGGGCCTCAAGGCCAACGCTCTTTATCGCGACGGCTCCAAGCTCAGCCAGCCGCTGAACGTCAAGAGTGATGAAGAACTGGAAAAGGTCGAGGAGGACGACGAGGAAGGCGTCCAAGCCGCTCGCGAGGAAGTGGCGCAGGAAGTCATCAGCGCCGCGCAAACCATGTTCGGCATCAAATCCGCCAGCAGCGATAATCTCTCGCCGGCGCATACTCACGTGGTCGAAAAAATCGTCGAGCGGATTGTCGAGCGTCCGCTGCGCCGCCGCCTTCCCGACACACGCAACGCCATGACCCATAAATTCGACGTCGGCGGGCACGAAGGGTACATCACCGTCGGCCTCTACGAAGACGGCAGCCCCGGGGAAATCTTCATCCGCGTCGCCAAGGAAGGGAGCACGATCGGCGGCCTGATGGACACCATCGCCACGCTCGTCTCGGTCAGCCTGCAATACGGCGTCCCCGTCGAATCGCTCGTCCGAAAATTCGAGCACGTTCGCTTCGAGCCCGCCGGCCTAACCCGGAACCCGGAAATCCCCTTCGCCAAGAGTCTGGTCGATTACATCTTCCGCTGGCTCGCCATGGAATTCGTCCACGGCTACCGCGCCGCCAACGCCCCCAAGCGCGAGCGCACGGCGCCGCCCGAGATCGAATCCCCTGCCGAAGCCCTCGAGGCGCCGCCAGCCAAAAAAGGCGGCAACGGCCACGGCCCCCGCATCGAACCCGACACCGCGCGTTCCTTCGCCTACACGGATGAAGAGATTCAAGCCGCCAAAACGGTGGAACCCGCCGAGCCGTCGGTCGCCCCGAATTTGCGATTGGCTATCGTCGCCGATCCCCTAAGTCGCCAAAGTTCAGAGATGCAAGCGGACGCGCCCGCCTGCGACGTGTGCGGAAGCATCACCGTCCGCAGCGGCACCTGCTACAAATGCCTGAACTGCGGAAACTCCATGGGCTGCAGCTAAGCCATGCCAATCCCTTCTCGCCATTTCTCAGGTGCATGCAGTACCCATGGGGACAGATCCAGAGGGGAATCCGACCGGCGAGAAACGGACGCAAGAAAAAGTAGCCGCTGAATCGGCTCTGAGGGAATTCACCATAGTCGATGCGACCGCTTTTGGCAGTTCCATTTCAACGCAATAAATCGCCCGCATACGCCACGTAGACGGCCGCTTCCTGTAAGCCTCTCCAAACTAACATTATCCGGACGTTCTTATCCAATCTGCAGGGGCGTTTCGGTTTGCCGCCGTCGGTTCGTGGTGTAGGTTCGCTGTGATCCCTTACAGCGAAGGCATCGCGTCCGGTGGGCGCGAGCCGGGCGATCACTTTGGGCGAAGTTTCCGTCCCTTTTGTTCCTGGGAGAAACCGATGTTCAGCACCCTCCGCGGCCGCAGTCTCAGCGCTTTGGCGACTCTTCTCGTCGCCGGTCTGTTCACCGCCACCGCCCATGCCACACCCGTTACTATCACGTCGGGCGATTCCTCCCTGACCTACGATCCGGCCTCCGAGCACGGCCAGCTCAGTTGGGACGTCGACGGCGTCAACCAGGAATCCGAAGCCTGGCTCTGGGGCACCAACACCGACAACGCCCAGGCCCAGGTCACTAATGTCTTCTCCACGGCCAACCTTATGTCCGCCACCTTCACCGGCGACGGATTCAACATGGTTCTCGGCATCACCCTCACCGGCGCCGCCCCCGGCAGCGGAACCGCCGCCGTGAATGAGACCTTCACCTTCAACAACACCAGCGACGCGTCCATGAACCTCGAACTGGTCGATTACGAACATTTCATGATCGGCGGCACCGCCGGCAATAACACCCTCACCCTCAGCGGCTCCCCCGTGAACACCGCCACGCAAACCGATCCGCTGGGCGATTCCGTCAACGTCACCGCCACCGGCGGCGCCTCCGCCCCCGATGAATTCCAGATCGGCACCGGCGGCTCCGTCCTGTCCGCTCTCAGCAGCTCCAGCACCTACTTCCTCAACGACAACAGCACCGGCCCGCTCTTCGGGGACGACGATTTCGCCTTCGAATGGAACCCGACGGTTGCCGCCGGCGGCAGCTTCCAGATCAGCGTCAACAAACTCATCCAGCCCGGAGGCCAGGCCGTCCCCCTCCCCAGCGCGGCGTATGGCGCCTCGCTCCTCCTCGGCCTCCTCGCGGCCGTCCGTATCACCCAAAAGGGCCTTCGCGCCCTGGCCTGATATTGGCCGCCGGATACCGTGTCCTTTAAATGCGAGTGGTTCGCGCGGGATCTCCGCCTGCGAACCTCGCCGATTGAACCACGCGGCGCCCTGTACGACAAACTTTTCGCTGTCGCACGGGAGGAGGGTCTGACTCACTTGCGGATCGCCGGGCCGTCGGCGCGTTATCATGGCGAAAAGAGATGACCGACAATCCCCGTACACCAGGCCCAACGGCCGCGGCGCTGGCGGTGCTCGACAACGACGCCCGGTGGGCGGCGGAATGGCTCCAGACGCGCTCCGACCTAACCCTACACGTCATTGCGCTGGATGAGCGGTGCGCCCAAACTCTGCGCCAAGCATTGGCCGATCCAATTACCGCGGGCCGCGTGGTAATAACCGCTGGAAACCAAATCGAATGGTCCGCATCATCCCAGTGGAAATTCGGCTTCCACCCTACCATTGACGACTATTGCCGCCGCCACCAAGTCGCGCATTTGAGCTTGCTCTACTTGCAGGCGACGGGACTGGAATTGGAAATCCTGCGCGGCTCCGTGGATCTGTTGCGAAGAGGCGACGTCGATCTGATTCAATTCGAATACAGCGGCCATTTTAAAAAAGCCGGCATCACCCTGCACGAGCTATATGCCTACCTCATCCCCTTCGGCTACCGACTCTTCCGACTCGCCGACGAGAAACTTCAACCCCAGGGTGAAATTCTCCCCGCCGATGAAAATTACCATCCGGCCGAGTTGGTAGCCATGCGCTCCCAGCCGACCGACCCCCCAAAACGCGACGAGTCGTCGTGCGTCGCCATGTCTTCGGTGCTGGGCGGTAACGGCCGCTTCGCCAACCAACTTTTTCAATACGCATTCTTGCGTATCCTGGCGCGACACCACGGCATGGACGTCCAGACCTCTCCCTGGATTGGCCAACTGCTATTCGGACACGACGATCCTCCCCCCGTCGGACAGCCCCCCATCTGCGTCGAAGGACGCGAAATCGCCGAAGGCGTATTCCCCGATTGGCTTATGGCAACCCACCGGGGAAGCATCGACCTCTGGGGCTATTTTGGATTCGACACGGTTCATTACGCCCCATATCGCGATTTCTTCCGATCGCTCTACCGACCGCTTGAACCGATCGAACGACCCATGAAATCCGCCGTGGAAAATCTCCGCGCCGACGGCCACACGCTGGTCGGGATGCACCTCCGCCGCGGCGATTTCGGCTCCGGCAAGTTCTTCATCGCCCCCACCGAATGGTATGTAAAATTCCTGAAAGAACTCTGGCCAACCCTCAACCGCCCGATCCTGCTCATCGCCTCCGACGAGCCGCAAAAAGTCCTTGCCGACTTCGCCGATTTCACCCCCCGCACCGCCGCCGACCTCGGCATGCGCCTTCCCCAGGCCCCCTTCTACCCTGATTTTTATCTCCTCACCCAATGCGACGTGCTGGCAATTTCCAACAGCTCCTTCTCCTTTGTCGCCGCGATGCTCAACGAGAGAGCCAAAATCTTCTGCAGGCCGCATCTTCACCTTCAAAAGCTCATCCCGTTCGATCCCTGGAACGCCTCGCCCCAGTTGCACCGGGAATTGGGCAAGCCCCTGCGGCAATCCGTCACGGAACTAATCGAACACCATAGGGCGGCGGCAACCAAGCCGCGCGACTAAACGATTGGCCGCACACGACCGTCCCCGTGCCCGCTCGACTTGCCCCAAATCCCCGGTATATGCCCCCCACAATCCGGACACAATCCACCCGCTTTCACGCGATTTTCCTTCACTAGAAATCCCCACCGCCGAATCACCGTCGCGTTGCAATGATGGCAGCGCGTATTTTCCCACTCCCCGACCTGCCCCGGCAAATTTCCCGGATAGATGTATTTGATCCCCGCCTGCGTCCCCAGTTCGACAATCTTCATCATATCGTCCGCGGTCGTCTGTCGATATCCGTCGGTCATTTTGTAATCCGGATGAAACGCCGTGACATGCCACGGCATCAGGGGATCGATCGACGCCAAAAATTCCGCCATTCGCTTCAGATCGTCGCGATCATCACTAAAGCCCGGCACCACCAGCGTCACAATCTCCACCCAAAACTCCCGCTGCTTCAGCATGCGAATCGTCTCGACCACGTTTTCCATGACACCGCCAAGCTGCCGATAATTTTTCGAATTGAATGTCTTCAGATCGACTTTGTACGCGTCCACCCAAGGCCGCAGAAAATCCAGCACGTGCGGCGTCCCATTCCCGTTGGAAATGTAAGCGCATTTGAGCCCGCGCGCCTTGGCCTCCTTAAAAACCGCCACCGCCCACTCACTGGTAATCAGCGGCTCGTTATAGCTCGAAGCGATCACTGGCGCCCGATGCTGCACCGCGACATCCACAAGCTGACTGGGCCGAGTCTGCCTCGGCGGCGCAGCCGCGTCCGGATCGCGCAGCATCTGACTCGTCACCCAATTCTGACAATACCCACAGTGAAAATCGCACCCCAGCATTCCAAACGTCAGCGCGTCGCTCCCCGGCAGACAATGAAAAAACGGCTTCTTTTCAATCGGATCGCAAGCCAGCACCCCCACGTATCCAAACGGCACGCGCAAGGTCCCTCCCTCATTAAAGCGCACCCGGCAAACCCCATCCCGCCCCGGCTTCACCAAACACCGATGCCCGCAGGCAAAGCATCGCACATCCCCGGTCGCTTGCTGCTCGATAAGCGCTTCGGCCGCCGGGGCGCTAAATTGATGCAGCATCTCCCGCAGCGATTTCAGCCGCTCCTTGCTCTCCAATATCTTCAGTCCTGCCATCGGCGCACCCCTCGCCAGTTATCTTAGGACCTCGGATTTTCCGTCGCCAGATATTCTTCATACTTCTTCTGCAACCACTCCCGTTCCCCCATGCCATCATGAACCAGCACCCGATACCGCAAATTCAGCGGCTCCCCGGCCGCGACCACCATCGGCTCATGGAACAAAAACGCGGGATTAAAATAATGGCTCGCCTCGATGCTCCCATACCAGGGCGTCGGATGCCGCAGATTGCTTGGATGATCGAACATGGCGATCCCGCCGGACGGCCGAATCCCGCCGTCGAGCCATCCCGACAGATCGCACCAGAGCGCCGAATTCCCCACCGGCCGTGTGCTCGTCGACCCGTCCGAAAACAGCAATTGCGGCTGATGCCAGTCCTTCGTCCCCCGAAACGTCAAGCCGCCATACCCTCCCCATGTCGTAAACGGGGTCCGATCCAATTTCACATCGTCCGTGGGCGTCAAACTAAACAAAAAATCCAACGCATAAGACCGCTCATCCACCGGCCGATATTCAAACTTCCTCTGCTCGTCAAAAATAACCCCGCTCCCCCTCGGCCGATCCCACTGCACTCGGGAAAAAATCGTAATCCGCCCACCCTCCAAATGATTCACCGCCGGCGGCGCAACCGTCCGCTGCTCCCCCCAAACCGTCCCCTCCTTCTCCTCCCAAAAATTTTCCCCATTCACAAACTTGATGGCAAACCAAAGTCCCCGCTGCCACCAATGATCGTAAGGCTCCAGCAGCGACAAAACCCTCCCCGAAGGCGTACACAACGGATGGAAAAACGGCTTCGGCTTTCCCGCATAAACATACCGCCACAAAACCCGCCCCCCGTGCGCCGGATCGGCCAATTCCAAATGCTTCCCAACCTCATGGGTCAATGTCATAAAAAAGAATTGTACCCGCGCGGCAACCTTCCTGCCCCCTCTTGGGTTCCGCCGGTTCCGCCGGTTCCGCCACGGCCGAGGGCTGGGGTGAGGGGCAGAACTTACTCAGCGCGACGGCCTCCGATTACCTTGTCGGATATTTACTCTGATCCTGATTCTGATCCTGTCCCTGATCCTTTTGTTGATCCGGCTTCCCCCCCGATTTCTCATCCGGCTTACCCTCCGGCGGCTTCTGCGGCTTCTTAGACTGATCCCCCGGCGCGCCAGGCCCGCCAGGCTTATTCCCCGGCTCCTTTCCACCCGGCTGCTGCGGCGCACCGGGCCCGGGCGCCGGCCTCTGCTCTTCCGGGGGCTTCGGCGCAGGCGCATTGGCATTCCCCGACTCACGCGGATTCAAAATCGGCTGTCCCCGATATTCCTGATTCTGCTGATTCCCCGGATTCTCCCCCGGCCGCGGCGACGGCTCCGCCACCGGCATCGGCTTTTCATCATGTTCCCCCTGTCCCGACTGCTGCTCCGGAGGCTGCCCAGATTGAAAACCCACCGCCCTCCCCGCCGGCGAAATCGGCCCGCCATGCACCGCCGGCGCCGGCTTGAAATCCTGCGCATGCGCCCGAACCGCCTGCGGAAGCGCATATTGCTGCGGCCTCACCTGCGGCGGCGGACCATACCGCTGCTGTCTCACCCATTCATGTTGCGCCTGAGGCTGCCAATTCGGATCCCGCTGCCAACCCCTCCCCCCCCGCTGCCAACCATCGTGCCAATCGCCCTGATAAATATTGCCCTGACCCCAATCCACCCCGCAATACAACCAAGCCCCGGCGGCATATTGCGGGCCAAAGCTGAGATCTTGCCGCTGCTGATAAGCATAAACCGGATCGTACGCCGGCACGCAGATATAATTCGGATCCGCCGGCTCGATATAAATCGTCGATCCCTCCACCATGACATCCATCTGCGCCGTGCTGGCCAGGCTTCCGCTCGAATACGCTTGCGCCCGCAATTCCTGGATGGCGGCCATGACCGCACCTTGATTCGCGGCAACCGCCGATCCGAGCGAAGCCGTCCACTGAATATCCCCGTTCATGTACTGAAGCACGGAAGGATAGTGCACCATCGCCTGCACCGAAGGATCCCACGGCTGCTGAGCGATCGCATAATCGGGGGCGCCTTGATTCGCCTGTTGCCACGCGGCCGCTTGTTGAATCTGGTCCGGAAAGGTCGACGCCGGGAGCAACACCGCCAGCAGCGGATCGGGATAAAGCGCCACGGGCGCCACCAGTTCCTGCATCGCCGCATCATCCGACGCCGGCGCCGCCTCGACGGCCGGCGCAGGCCCCGGGGGCGGCGCATAATTCGGCTGCGAATACACCGGCTCCTGCGGCGGCGG
>JBEKPV010000009.1:0-42285 GCA_049520395.1 Tepidisphaeraceae bacterium | reverse complement strand
TCGATGATGACCAGGCAGCGCAGCCGGCGATGGAACAATAGCAGATCGACTCGATACCACGTATCACCAACTCGCAAACGGCGCTGGCGCCCGATGAAGGCGAAATCATTGCCGAGTTCGAGCAAAAACGTCTCCAGCTTGAGGATCAGGGCTTCTTCAAGTTGGCTTTCGGAGTATTCATCCTTGAGGCCGAGGAATTCGAGGAGGAATGGGTCTTTAACTTCCTCTTCAGCGGTGACGGCATCCTCTGGCCGGCGGCGATTGTGTTTGGTCAGCATCGCCGCTTTATTGCGAGAAAGCGCCGTACGCTCGTAGAATTGTGAGTCAATCTGCCGGTCGAGTTGCTTGACCGTCCAGCCACCGCGGAGCGTTTCAGTCTCGTAGAATTGGCGGGCGTGAGGACTTTCAACGGACAATAAACGAACGTAATGCGTCCAAGGAAGCGGGAATTGAGGAATTCTTGCCGGCGAAGATTGTGCAATCGTCGATTGCACAATTGCCGGGATCGGTTCTTGGGCGGATTGTGCAGTTGGCGATTGCACAATTGGTGGATAGTTCTGGTAAAAGGCGCGCATCTGGTAAACCGCGCGGCGCGAAAAACCCCTGCCGAAACGAGCCGTCAAGCCGGCGGAGAGGTGATCGATTAACTGTTCGCCGTATTCGGCTCGCTGTTTGCCCCGCATCTCGGATTCGACGATCCGCCGCCCAATCTGCCAGTAAGTGGTCACCATGACGGTATTGACCGCGCGAGCCGATGTGCGACGGGCGGCTACAAGCAAATCAATCACTTCGGCCAGGATCGCGTCATAGGAGTCCGGACGAGCGACAGCGAGAGAAGTTCGGCGGGATTTCTTTGCCATTTGATCCTTCACAGTTTATCACACCGGTGAATGATCTGGTTTAACGGCCCGCACCATCGCCAAGATACCCGCCTTCACGGCGGCCGGCAGCGTTGGCCAGGTGTCGCGCAACAATCGAAAATCTGGATCGGCTATTTCATCCGCAGCAGACATGCGCGCACCAACTGTGCCGGATTCTGTGCCGCGCTTATTCGAGATTTGTGGTTTTTCCGAAGAAATTGAAGTAGTGTTCGACCCCGATAGAGGCCATTCAAAAACGCGGTTTTTGGGCTCGCGTGGCTCTTGGTGGCGCTAGCTGGAATCGTCTTATACGCGGCGCTGGTGCCTTACAAACAATCAGTTGGGCAATCTGGAAATTCAATTCGTTTTGGATTTGCGCCGGCGGCGGCAGAGTACGCCAAAGGCAACTGCGCTGAGCAGCGACATGGAGGCCGGCTCGGGGACGGAGGGGGTGACCGTGAGTGTCACGCCGGTGGCTGTGAATGTGGGGGTGAGAGTCATGCCTGGATCGTCGAAACCGGAGAGATCGAGCGTGGCGCCGCCGCTGGCGAGGCTGGCGAAGTTCAGGACGCTGAAGGCGTTGCCCAATTGGGGCTGGTATCCGTCGAGCAGGGTGATGCGAATGGTGCCGGCGAGGGCGGCGCTGCCGGTGATGTTGAGCTGATCGAAACTGGTGAGGGATGCCAGGGAGAAATCCAATCCGCCGGTGTTCATGAGATTGCCGGTGACGCTGATGACGCCGGGGTCGGTGCCGGGGGCGATGGTGCCGTTGTTGGTGACGGTGCCCATGATGGTGCCTTGGCCGGTTAGCTCGGAATTGGGCTCGATGTTTAGGCCGTTGGTGAAGGTGTGGGTTCCGCCTTGGAGATTGAGGATGGCGGTGTTGGTGCCGTCGCCGATGTTGAGGACGGAGCCGGTGTTGATGTTGGTTCCGCTGGTGTTGAGGGTTCCGCCGGTGATGTTGACGACGCTGCCGGCGCCGTTGTCGGCGACGAAATTGCTGGTGGTGACGGTGCCGCCGGATTGGCTGTAGGTTCCGACGAAGCCCTGGGTCACGCCGATCTTGATGTTGGGGGAACTGACGGTGGCCGAGTCGGCGACATTGAGTGCGCCGTTGTATTGGTATCCGGCGACGATCGAATCGTAGACGACGGGGTCGACGCCCTGGGGCGGGGGGAGGGGGGAATTGGGGACGACGAAATTGCCGCTGCCGTTGACGGTGAGGTCGTTGAGATGAGCGCCGATGGGGTCCCAACTGGATTGACCGCCGACGGTAACGCTGCCGGAGCCGCCGGTGCCGCCGATGGTGAGGATCCCGCCGATGGTGACGTCGGCGTTGCCGGTGCTGGTGACGGCGCCGTCGGCATTTGTGGCGCCGACGTTCATGTTGCCGGTGATGTTGATGGCGCTGGAGCCGGAGAAGGCGGCGTTGCCCGAGCCGCCGGCGGAGGAGCCGAGGATGAAGGTGGAGGCATTGAGTACGCCGCCGGAGATGTTGGCCATGCCGACGCCGGCGCCGCCGGTTTGGGTGCCGTCGTTGCCGTCGCCGAAGGTGGAGACATTAATGGTGCCGCCGGTTTGGTTGACGGTGCCGGTGAAGGCGCTGGTGACGCCGAGCTTGATATTCGGCGTCGTCACGATGGCGGAATCGGCGACGTTGAGAGCGCCATTGTATTGGTAACCGCCGACGATGGAGCCGTCGAGGACGGGGTCGTCGGTGACGCCGGCGGCGGGGGGCTGATTGACGACGATGAAGGAGCCGTTTTGATTGACGGTGAGGTCGTTGAGGTGAGCGCCGACGGGGTCCCAGGTGGATTGGCCGCCGACGGTGACGTCGCCGGAGCCGCCGGTGCCGCCGATGTTGAGGTAGCCGCCGATGACGACGGCTGCGGTGCCGGCGCTGGTGACGGTTCCTGAACCGCCGCCTCCGGAGCCGACGTTCATGCTTTGGGTGACGTTAATCGCGCCGGTGCCGGAGAAGGCGGCGTTGCCCGAGCCGCCTGCGGAGGAGCCGAGTGTGAAAGTGACGGCGTTGAGCGTTCCGCCGGAGATATTGGCCATGCCGGTGCCAGCGCCGCCGGTTTGGGTGCCGTCGTTGCCGTCGCCGAAGGTGGTGACATTGATGGTTCCGCCGGATTGGTTGACGGTGCCGGTGAAGCCGCTGGTGACGCCGAGCTTGATGTTCGGCGTTGTGACGAGTGCGGAGTCGGCGACGTTGAGGGCGCCGTTGTATTGGTAACCGCCGACGATGGAGCCGTCGAGGACGGGATCGTCGGAGACGCCGGCGGCGGGGGCCTGATTGGTCACGGTGAAGGTGCCGTTTTGATTGACGGTGAGGTCGTTAAGGTGAGCGCCGACGGGGTCCCAGGTGGATTGACCGCCGACGGTGACATCACCGGAACCGCCGGTGCCGCCGATGTCGAGATATCCGCCAATGACGACGGCGGCGGTGCCGGTGCTGGTGATGGTTCCCGAGCCGCCGCCTCCGGAGCCGACGTTGATGTTGTTGGTGACATTGATGGCGCTGGCGCCGGAAAAGGCTGCGTTTCCGCTGCCGCCTGCGGAGGAGCCGAGGATGACGGTGGAGGCGTTGAGGGTTCCGCCGGAGATATTGGCCATGCCGGTGCCGGCGCCGCCGGTTTGGGTGCCGTCGTTGCCGTCGCCGAAAGTGGTGACGTTGATGGTTCCGCCGGTTTGGTTGACGGTGCCGGTGTATCCCTGGGTGACGCCGAGTTTGATGTTGGGTGTGGTGACGAGTGCGGAATCCTGGACATTGAGGGCGCCATTGTAGTTGTAGCCGCCGACGATGGAGTTATCGAGGACGGGGTCGTCGCCGTTGCCGGAGGTTGGGGTGGTGTTTTCGATGGTGAAGCTTCCCTGACCTTGGACGGTTAAATCGTTGAGGTGGGCTCCCAGCGGGTCGACGGAGGCGGTTCCGCCGATGGTGACGTCGCCGGAGCCGCCGGGGCTGCCGATGATGAGATAACGCGGGACGACGACGGAGGTGGTGTCGGTAACCGTGAGGGTGGCGGTCGAACCATTGGGGGCGACGAGCAGGTCCTGCGGAACGGTGACGTTGCTGGTTCCGTTGACGGTGATGGCGGTGGTCGCGGCCGTGGTTGAGCCGATGGCGGCGGAATTGGATTGGAAGTCGAGGTTCGAGCTGTTGATGGTGACCGTGCTGCTGAGAGCGGTGGTGGGGGAGACGACGAGAGTTCCCTGGTCGCTTATGTTGGTGGTTCCGGTTCCGGTGATGGGGTTGGCGACGTTAAGAGTGCCGCCGTTGTTGTTGAGGGTGCCGTCGTTGACCATGTTGGTGGCGTTGAGGGTGGTGAAGGGATTGATGGTGACGGTTCCCTGGTTGTTGATGCTATTGATGGTGGCGATATCTTCGGAGCCTTCCAGGGTGAGGGTGCCGGTGCTGGTGTTGTTGAAGGTTCCGCTGACGTTGAGGGTGTCGCCGCCGTAGCCGTAGCCGGTTTCGAAGACGCCGGAGTTGGTGACATTGCCGGTGACATTCAACGTGCTTTCCTCGCCGAGGTAGACGGCGCCGGAATTGGTAAATGAATCGACGTTGTAGGTTTGTTGACCCAGGAAATAGATGGTTCCCTCGACGGTGGCAAGGTTGGCCAGGGCGCTGGTGGAGTTGCCGTCGTTGATGACGTTGATGTTTCCGCCGGCAAGAACGTAGGTGGCGGTGGAGGGTACATCGGTGATTCCCATGCCGCCGCCGGTGATATTGAGATTTGCGTTTGTGGCGACGGACACGGTTCCCTGATTATTCAGGGCGTTGACGTTGACGACATCGCCGGAGTCGTTGAGCGCAAGTGTGCCGGTGCTGGTGTTGTTGAAGGTTCCGCTGACGTTGACGGTGTCGTCTACGAATCCCTCGGAGCCCGTGGAGAAATTGCCGGAGTTGGTCACATCGCCGGTGATGTTGGCGGTGGTGCCGCTGCCGATATTGATGGTCCCCGAATTGTTTAAGGGGCCGAAGTTGTTGGTTGTGGTGTTATCCAGATCGAGTGTGCCTTCCACGGTGGCCAGATTCGCCAGGGCGCTGGTGGTGGTTTGGCCGTTAATCACATTGAAATTTCCGTAGATCGCGTACTGGGCGTTGACCGGGATGTCAGTGATTCCCGAGCCGCCGCCGGTGATGTTGAGCGCTGCGCCGTCGCCGATGTAAAGGTAGCCTTGGTTATTGAGAGCATTGACGTTGAGGGCGTCGCCGGTTTCGTACAAATTGATTTCGCCGGCCGCGGAGTTATTGAATGTGCCGATGACATTGACGGTATTGGAGCCGCCGCCGTCGAAGCCGGTGTCGAAGGTTCCGGAGTTGGTGACATCTCCGGTAATGGTAGCGGTTGTTCCGTCGCCGAAATCGATGAAGCCGGAGTTGGTCAACGCGCCGAAGTTGTAGGTTTGGGCATTTTCGAGATACAAGCTGCCTTCGACGGTGGCGAGCTTGGCCAGGGCGCTGGTGGTGACGCCCTGGTTGACGACGTTGAAACCTCCGCCGATGTAGTACTGGATTCCGGCGGGGATATCGGTAATTCCCGACCCGCCACCGGTGATATTGAGTTGGGCCCCATTGTCGATGGATAGGCTTCCCTGGTTGTTTAGGGCGTTGACGTTGAGGACGTCGCCGCTGCCGTACAGAGCGATGCTGCCGGTGCTGGTGTTGTCGAACGTCCCGCTGACATTCACGGTGTCGTCGTCGCCGCCAAAATAACCGGTGTCGAAAATTCCAGAGTTCGTCACATCTCCGGTAATGGTAGCGGTTGTTCCGTTGGCGAACTCGATGAAGCCTGAATTCGTGAGCGGCCCGAAGTTATAGGTTTGGCCATTTTGCACATAAAGATTCCCCTCGACGCTGGCGAGATTGGCGATGGCGCTGGTGGTGACGCCGCCATTGATGACGTTGAAAGCACCCAGGAGATCGTAGGTAGCGCCCAGCGGGACGTCGGTGACGCCCGAACCGCCGCCGGTGATGTTGAGGGCCGCGCCGGTGCCGACGTTTAGGTAGCCGGTGTTGTCGAACGCATGGAAATTGGCGGTGTCGCCGATTGTAAACAGATCGAGAGTGCCGGAGTTGCTGAAAGTACCGCTGACATTGAGGGTGTTGCCGCCGGCGCCGAAATATCCGGTGTAGAGTTCACCGGAGTTTGTCACGTCGCCCGTGATGGAGGCGGTTGTAGCGTTGTTAAGTTCGATGAAGCCTGAATTAGTGAGGGGGCCGAAATTGTAGGTTTGCCCGCTCTCGAGGTACAAATCGCCTTCGACGCTGGCTAGATTAGCCAGGGCGCTGGTGGAGACGCCGCCGTTGATCACGTTGAAATTTCCGGCGATATCGTCGGAAGAATTGACCGGCACGTCGGTGAGGCCCGATCCGCCGCCGGTGACGTTGAGGGTTGCTCCGGCGGCGACGTACAGGCTTCCCGCGTAATTCAGCGCGTGGACATTGACGACATCGCCGGTTCCATAGAGGTCGAGAGTGCCGGTGTTGTCGAAGGTGCCGCTGACGTTGACGAGATTGGCGCCGGGGCCTTGCGTGCCGGTGGTGAAGGTGCCGGAGTTGGTGACATCGCCGGTCACGGACACGGTGGTTCCATCGCTGACGTCGATGTCGCCGGAATTGGTCAAGGGGCCGAAATTGTAGGTTTGGCCGTTGTCGAGATAGAGAATGCCTTCAACGCTGGCGAGGTTGGCCAGGGCGCTGGTGGTGACGCCGCCGTTGATGACGTTGAAGCTGCCGTTGAGATAGTACTGAGCATTCGAGGGGACGTCGGTGACGCCCTGGCCTCCGCCGGTGATATTGATCGCCGCGCCGGCGCCAACCTGGATATATCCTTGATTACTGAAGGCGTTGGCATTGAGTGTGTCGCCGGTGTTGCTCAAATTGAGCCTGCCGGAACTGGAGTTGGTGAACGTCCCGCTGACATTGATGATGTTGTTGTTGCCGCCGCCATATCCGGTGTCGATGCCGCCGGTGTTGTTCAAATCGCCGGTGACGGAGATGGTGGTTGAGTTGCCGAGATAGATTCCGTTATTTTGGCCGTAATCGTTGCCGGAATTAGTGAGGGTGCCGAGGTTGTAGGTTTGTCCGCTTTCGAGATAGAGGCCGCCCTCGACGCTGGCCAGGTTGGCCAGGGCGCTGGTGGTGACGCCGCCATTGATGACGTTGAAGCTTCCGCCGAGATAGTAGGTTGATCCGGCTGCGACGTCCGTGACGCCTTGTCCGCCGCCGGTGATGTTGAGCGTGGCGCCGCTGTCGACTTCGACGTAGCCCTGGTTGGTGAAAGTATTGGCGTTGAGGGTGTCGCCGGTGTTGCTCAGATTGAGCCTGCCGAAGGCGGTGTTGTTGAAAGCGCCGCTGACGTTGATGATGTTGTTGTCGCCGCCGCCGTAGCCGGTGCTGACGCCACCGGAGTTATTTAGATCGCCGGTGACGTTGATGGTGGTTGATTGGCCGAGATAGATTCCATAATTTTGGCCGTAATCATTTCCGGAATTCGAGATCGAGCCGAAGTCGTAGGTTTTTCCGCTTTCGAGGTAGAGTCCGCCTTCGACGCTGGCCAGGTTGGCCAGGGCGCTGGTGGTGACGCCGCCATTGATGACGTTGAAGTTTCCGGCGAGATAGTAGGTTGATCCCCCCGCGACATCCGTGACGCCCTGTCCGCCGCCGGTGATGTTAAGGGTGGCGCCGCTGTCGATTTCGGCATAGCCCTGGTTGGTGAAAGCATTGGCGTTGAGGGTGTCGCCCGTGTTGCTCAAATTGAGCCTGCCGGAACTGGAGTTGGTGAAGGTGCCGCTGACGTTGATGATGTTGTTGTTGCCGCCGCCATATCCGGTGTCGATGCCGCCGGTGTTGTTTACATTGCCGGTGACGGTCATGGTGGTCGATTGGCCGAGATAGATTCCGTTATTTTGGCCGTAATCGCTGCCGGAATTAGTGATTGTGCCGAAGTTGTAGGTTTGACCGCTTTCGAGATAGAGGCCGCCTTCGACGCTGGCGAGGTTGGCGATGGCGCTGGTGGTGACGCCGCCGTTGATGACGTTAAAGCTTCCGCTGAGATAGTAGGTTGACCCGGCTGCGACGTCAGTGACGCCTTGTCCGCCGCCGGTGATGTTAAGAGTGGTGCCGGAGTTGATTCCAAGGTAGCCCTGATTGTTCAGGGCGTCGAGGTTGGCGGTGTCGCCGGACTCGTTCAGATTGAGCCTGCCGGAGTTGGTGAATGTGCCGCTGACGTCGAGGATGTTGTTGCCGCCGCCGCCGTAGCCGAGGTCGATGCCGCCGGTGTTAGTTAAGTTGCCGGTGACGGAGAGGGTCGCGGCATTACCGAGGTAGATTCCATAATTTTGGCCGTAATCATTGCCGGAGTTGGAGGCGTCGCCGTTGACCGTCAGCGTGCCTCCGGTGGTGAAATAGATCCCGCCGTTGTTGTCCAGCGAACTGGTGGTTAGAGAAGTGGCTGACTGATTCTGGAGGGTTGTGCCGTCGCCCAAGGTCAAGCTGTCAATCGTCGGGCTGACATCGAGGGTTACGGTTTCGCTGCCGTCGGGCAAGGTGACGGAGTAGGCCCCATTTGGGCTGACGGCGGGGGACCAATCGGCGGCGTCGCTCCAATTGCCGCTGCCGCTGGTGCTGGACCAACTGACGGGTGTATCGGCGCGGGATTGGCCGAGCCCGGCTAAGAATGCGGTGGCGGCAAAGGTCGCGAAAGCAATCTTCCTGGAAACATTTCGGTGCAAGGCGATCTCCCCCCATCACAAGCGGGCCAAAAGCGGTCGGCTGATTCGAAATGCTCCCTTCAGCCGCAGGCCCGTATGGATAACCCTTGCGGCCGATTCCCATCAACTGGAAAACATCCGTTTTCGGCCGAAAAATGATAAATTTCGGCGAGTGCCGTGGTCGATTTGGGCGGCGAAATTTTTGAGGCGATAGTTAAAACAAACGGCGGCGACACTTGCGGGAATCGGCCACGGATCGGGCAACGCATCGCAACGGGCCCATGGCAAGCGGCGCGTTGTTCGATGTATTACGTCGGTAGATCAAAAGGCGCTTGTCGGAAAAGCGGAAATTCCCGTCGCAATCACGGGGATGAATTTGGGTAATCTGGTCCCATAATGTGCGCTTGCGATCAGGGCGGGGTGGTCGGGGCCGCGGTCGTCAGAAGTTGCTGGAATTCCGGTCTTGCGCGCAGGGCGGGCGGGAAGGCGGGCTCTTGTTCGATGAGGCGGACTTCGTCGGGTCCGCGCTTGCCATCGCGCCAGAAGCCGACGGCTCGCTGGAGCATGGAGATGGCCAAGTCCTGATCGTCGGTTTGGTGGATGGTATCGGTGTCGGACATGACGGCGTAGATGCAGGCGACGTTGTGCAGGATCAGATAGTCGTTGGAGCCGTAAAGGAGTGCGCGGACGGCTTGGGCGCGGGCGCTATCGTAATCTTTTTGGCTGGCGCGGATATATCCGAGTCCGGTGTAGGCTTCGGCATTCGTGGGATCGGATTGGATGGCGGCGGCGAAATCGGCGCCGGCTGGATCGAGCTGGCCGGATTTTTGGTAGGCCCAGCCGCGATTGATGCGAACCTGGACGTCGGCGGGGTCTAATTGCAGGGCGGAGGAATAGGCTTGGATCGACTCATTGGTTTGGCCCAGTAAATCCAGGACGGCGCCTAAGTCGGCGTAGACGGAGGCGGAGCGGCCGCCCGATTGGACGGCGGTTTGCAGATCGGCGCGGGCCAAGTCGAGGGTTATGCGCGCGGCGTCGCCGGGGAGTTCGGCGGCGATGTGGCGCAGCATGCTTCCGCGCTGGCCGAGGTCTTTGGCGGAATCGGGGTCGAACGCGCCGCCCGTGGATTGCCGCAGTTCGGCGGCGAGGTCTTGCAGGCTTGCGTCACGAGCGCCTTGAAGAAGATGCACACGCGCCCGCAGCAAATAGGCGGGATAGAAATCTTTTTTGGCGAGGATGACGGAGTCCAGATCGGTCAGGGCGTCGTCGTAGTCGCCGGAATCGATATAGAGTTGGGAGCGGTAATAGGCGGCCTCAATGAGCATGCGATCTTCGGGGGGCTGGAGCACGGCGGCGAAATCCGCAAGGGCCGCGTCGCGTTTTCCCTGCATTTGATAGATCACGCCGCGATTTAATCTCGCGGGGCGGAAATCCGGATCGAGCTGGATGGCGTGATTCAAATCGGCCTCGGCTTCGTCGTAACGATGCAGGAGGCCCAGGGCCATGCCGCGGGCGCTGTAGCCCCAGGGCGCGTCGGGTCGCAGCGCGATGCAGGCGCCGAGAGCTTCGATCGCTTCGGGGAGCTTTCCCTGGCTTAGATAACAGCGTCCAAGCTGGAAATGCGCCCAGTAATGGCTCGGGTCGATGGCGATCGCCTTTCGATAGGCGTCGATGGCTTGCGTCAAATTCTGGGCGCCGGCGGAAGTCATCGCGTCCGCGGAATCGGGGGATGGGGGGGCCGACGCCGAGGTGCGGCGGAGTTCTTCGCCGAGCAGGAAATAGTCGAAGGCGATCGACGGCGTGCCGGGATTGTCCGCGATCGCTTTTTGTTCCTGGGCGCGAGCCGGATCATCCTGCATCTGGAAATACTGGGCGAGCAATCGGTAATAGCCCTGCGAGGGAGTCGGATTGATGCGCGCGGCTTGATTGAGCAGCGACAGAAGGTCCTTGGCCGGCGCGGGCGGGGAGGCGCGCAGTTCGTTCTGGGCCATGATCAGGAGCAGTTCATATATTTGGCTGCGCAAATGCGGAGCAGCTTCGGGAAGGGGGAGGTCTTGCAGGTTGTCGCCCCAATTCGCGGCGGCGGCGAGCGCGGCGCGAGCGGCAAGGAGGGCTTTGTCGGCGTCGTAATACGGAGCATGCTCGGCGATGGGATCGGTGCTGGCGGCGTAAAACCGGGCCTCGTCGGCCAGCGAATTAAAGGTCTGAATCTGGGCGCGAGCCTGCTCGCGATGCTGCAACTCGGCGGCCTGGAGCTGGGCGAGGCGCTGCCGCTGCTCGATCTGGCGGAATTTGACGAACACGAAAAGGGCGATCGCGGCGATGGCGACGGCGGCGGCGATTCGCTTGAGGGCGCGCTGATGCTTCCGGGCCCATCGCCAGATGCGCTCGGTGATGGTTTCCGGATACGCGGAGACGGGTTCGCCGGCGAGGTATCGCTCCATGTCCTGCGCCATTTCCATGGCGGAGAGATAGCGCTCGGCCTTGAAGCGCGAGAGGGCCTTCATGCAGATGGCGTCGAGCGGTTTGGGGACGCTCTTGCGAACCTTGCGCGGAGGAACAGGTGTGGTGGTTCTGGCGAGATCGACAATTTCATCGCGGCTGCGGCCTTCGCGCGGGGTTTTGCTGGTGAGAATTTCGTAGAGCGTCGCGCCCAGCAGATAGACGTCGGTTCGCTCGTCGATGTCGAGGATTCTTCCGTCGGCCATTTCCGGCGCCATGTAGAGGGGGCTGCCCATGATGCTGCCGAGTTGGGTTTCGGTGCCGACGCCGGAGCCGAGTGAGGTGGCGGAGATCATCGACCCGCCGCCGATTTCTTCCTGGCCGCGGACTTTGGCAAGGCCCCAGTCGAGGACGAGGGTTTCGCCGTAAGGCCCGAGCATGATGTTGTCGGGTTTGAGGTCGCGGTGGAGGACGCCTCGGCTGTGGGCGTAGGCGACGGCGTGGCAGAGGTCGACAAAGGTTTGGAGCAAGCGCAGCCAGCGGACTTCGGGGTTGCCCTGGCGGGTGGCGGTGTAATAATCCTCGATGGCCTGCTTCAGGCTTCGGCCGCGGACGAATTTCATGACGTAATAGGGCTTGCCGTCGCCGTCGACGCCGACGTCATGGACGGGAACGATCGCGGGGTGTTCCAATTGGCCGGTGACTTCGGCCTCGGCGAGGAAGCGTGCCTTGGCGTGCTCGCCCTTGGCGGTCAGTTTTTTGAGGGCGACTTCGCGCTTGAGGCGTGAATCCTTGGTGAGCCAGATTTCGCCCATCCCGCCGCGGGCGTGGAAACGGGTGGTGAGGTAGCGGTCCTGGCTGATGAGGCCGGGGTTCATCGGGGGGGCGATGGTAGGAGTCTTCGACGGGTCGGATTGTTCGGAGACGCTCGTCGGCATGGAACTCGGCGGATTTTCGGAAATGCTGGTTTCCCTGGAACTGGGCGGATTGTCCGAGATGCTGGTCTCGGTGGAGCTGGGGGGCTGCGCGGAGGCGGATTGGGGTTCCTCCGGCGGGAGCATGGTCGGGGAGTCCGAAATGAGCGGCGCGGATTTTTCTGCAGAAGATGAATGGGGCTTGGAGTCTGACATCAATGCTCTTTGGAGCCGCCCTTACGCGGCAGGCGCGCGGGCTGGAGCAGCCCGGCTCCGACGAGGGCGACGGCGGCTAAGAGGACCGATCGGAACAAGCCGCGCGGATGATTGGGGGTCGGCGCGGCGTGAAGGTTTGGAACCTTTGCGGGATCGAGCCGGCCGCTGAGCGCCGGGCTCGCGCCGCCGGGCACTGGGGCCTGGCTAACCGGGCGGCTGGTCGGTTGATTGGGTCGCGGCGGCTGCAATTGCGGAGTCGCATTCTTGGGCGGCGGCTGCTCCTCGGATTTGGAGGGGCGGCTGGCCGGTTTTTGCGGGGCCGGGGGATTCTCGATGCTCTGCGGGGAAGGTTGGCTGGTCGCCTTCGGCGGCAAGACGGCTGAGAGCGGCGCGGCGGTCGCTTGATTCTGCTCGGCCGTATTCGATTGGCCGGAGCTAATTGTGCCTTCGAGCAAGCTCGTCAGGGAGACTTCGGCGACGGCCTCGGCGAGCCGAATTGGCGACGCGGCAGCGGCCGGGGCGGTGTTGTTGTTTACGGGAGGCGTGGCGGGGGTTGCCGCGGTTGCCTGCGAATCGGCGCCGCTGATGATGGGGGCGAAGCCGAAGTTGAATTGAGTCGATCCGCCGCGCAGGGCGTCGGTGAGAGCGACGGACTCGGCGGAGTTGGCGTCAATCAGGACTACGCCGCCGCGACTGGTTTGCGGGACATTGGCGACGTCGAGAGTGAATTGGCCGGGGACGACCGGCTGGACGACGACCTCGACGTTGCCGGACACGCTGACGAAGGCGTCGGAGGCTTGATCGGAAACCGCGTTGGTTTGCAGGTCGTAGTTGACGCGGTCGCCGTTGGGGTCGGACAAATCGAGCGATACCGGATCGAGGAAGAGAACCATCAGGGGCGGCAGAGTTACGCCGGGCACGTCGAGGCCGGGCTGAATGCGCTCGATCAATTGATCCAGCAATTCCGGGGTGATCGTCGGCTGATCGCCATTTTCCGTGAGATCGGAATCCAAGAGCGCGCCCAGGTCGGCGTGCAACTGGGTAAGGAACGGCGTGCCCGAGGCGAAGTTGGTGAAGCTGCCGATCGGGCCGGCGGGAGTGACCAGATCGGTTAGATCCAACTGCGCGCCTTGAACGATCTGGCCGTCCACCACGGAAACCAGGGAGTGGTCTCCATAGGTGCTGGGCTCGGCCAGGAGACTTGTTTCGTCGTTGTTGAACGCGGCCGAGACGATATTGGGGGAGAATTTTATTTCGTACGATCCGACGGGTAGCGGGGAATCGAAGAGCAGGGTGACGGTCTGTTTGACGGCGGTTGGATAGGTGATTCCCGTGGTGACATCGACGTTGGCGCCGGGGTCGTAAATGACGGATTGGCCGGCGCCCAGGGGAATCGTCTGATCGACGCCGGTCGACCCGGCCGCGCCGAGCCAAATGACCTGGTAATTGGCGGGGTTCTCCGCTTCGCTCGCGTCGAGGCGCTCGCCCTGGAACGTGACGACCAGACTGGTGGCCGGGCCGCCGAGTTGTCCGCTCGTGCCCGGCAAAACGGATTGAGCGGCGACGGAGACGACCTGCGGGAGCGCGTCGATATCGAGTGTATATGCGCCCGCGGCACTGGCATTTTTGCCGAAGACGTGCAGCGTCAGGGATTCGCCCTGTTGCACGGCCACTTGGAATCGTTCGCCGGAAGCGAGGACCGTTCCGGAGGCATCCAGCAGCTGCATGTTCAGGCCGGAACCGACTTGATTTTGGAATAGTCCGGAGAAATCGAGGACTTCGTCGCCGGCGCTGCTGTCGGCTTCGGTCGGGGCGGTGAGATTGAAATAGGCGTCGCTGTTTCCGGGAACGATCGACAAGGTGGGTTCGACGACGTGAACGACCGCGCCGAGATTTCGGGCGGCTTGCGGCGTGGTATTGGGGACGATCGTGGGTGTCTGGCCGAAGACGATGTGGACGCCGTCAGAATCGGCGATGGCGATATCGGCGACGCCGTCGCCGTTGAAATCGCCGACGGCCACATCGAGCGGAGCGATGCCGGTGTAGAGGATGTCGGGGGCTCCGAATCCGCCGAAGACGCCGTTGTTGTAGATGGTGGGGAGGACGACGACGTCGGGGGGCCCGAGGCTGCCGAGTCCTTCCTCGACGCCGGAATTGACGACGATCAGATCAGGATTGCCGTCGGGGGGGCCGAGATTGGCAGTGCCGTCTTGCAGATCGCTGCCGAGATCGGCCATCGCCAGGGCAACCGGGGCTTGGCCGACGACGACCTGCGGTTCGGTGGAATCGGGGGAGAAGGTTCCGTCGCCGTTATCGGAGAAGAGGAAGGCGGTTCCGGTTCCGTAGGAGGCGTTGATGATTTCGGGGACGCCGGGGTTGAGATCGGTGACCAGGAGTGCGGTGCCGAGTTGGGCGGCGGAGTAGGTGGGGCCGGCGGTGAAGGTTCCGTCGCCGTTGCCGTAGAAGATGCGGATTTCCGAATCGCTGCCGCCGCTGACTACCAGATCGGGGAGGCCGTCGCCGTTGAGGTCGGCGAGCTGGATACTGGTCATCGGATATTGGCCGCCGGCCGGGAGGGTGATGTTGAACGTGCCGGGCGGGAGGAAGGTTCCGTCGCCCCGGCCGAGGAGAACACCGACCGAGATTTGCAGGAGATTGGTTCCGGGCGAGGCGTTAGCGCTGGCGACGACGAGGTCCTGAATTCCATTATTCGTCAAATCTCCGACGGCCAGTGCGAAGGCGTCGGGCACGGCGTTGAAGGTGCGGGCGGGCTGGAAGGTGCCGTCGCCGTTGCCCAGGAGAACGGAGACGTCGCCGGAATCGTAGTTGGTGACGATGATGTCGGGGATGCCGTTGCCGGTCAGATCAGCGATGGCGATCGATCGGCGATATCTGGGCAAGAGACTGTTCACGACCGGGCCGGTTTCGTCGTAGGGGCCGACGGAATATTGGCGGGGGGCCTGGAAGGTGCCGTCGCCATTGCCCATGAGGACGCTGACGGTGTCGCTGCCGGCGTTGGCGACGACGATGTCGTCGATGCCGTTATTGCTCAGGTCCGCGACGGCCAGTTGCGAGGGATCGGTGCCGGCGGGAATGAATTCGCTGCTGGAGGCGACGGTGTCCTGATCGAGATTGGTGTACGTGAGGGAATAATTTCCAGACGTGGAGGAGTCGCCCGAGACAAAAAGCAATACGGTTTGGCCCTGGTTGACGGTGATCGAGGCGGATTGGCTGGTGCCGGAGCCCGTTCCCGAGGCGAGGACCGCTTGCGTGGTGGCGTTGAGAATCTCCAGGCTGAAGTTTCCCACGGCGTTGGAGCCTCCGGTAAGCTGCACCTGCAATGTGCCGGAGGCGGGGGCGGTGAGCTGGTAATAATCCTGGTCGCCGACGGCTAGTGAATTGTTTTGTACGCCGTAGACCTGGGTTCCCAGATTGGCGGTGATGCTTTCGGTCGCCAGGGAATATTCGCCGCCGGCGCCGACGGGAGTGATTTTCACGAGGTAAGAGGTGCCGGAGGATCCGGTGGTATCAATCGCTTCGCCGGAGATTTCGCCGGCGGAATTGGTGACGGTGGTTCCGGTCGCCAGGAGGGTGGTTCCGGCCGAATTCCATAGCTGCAACTCAAATTCCTGACTGCCGGTGGTGTATTGGGCGACGTTTAAAGTCAATTGCCCGGTCGCGGCGGCGGTGAAGCTGTACCAGTTGGTGTCGCCGGCCGGGAGTTCCAATTGGGGGAGGAAACTCTGAAACACGGTGCCTAATTGCGTCGCCTCGGACGGGGTGCTATTTGGCTCGAAGCGATTATTCAAAGGCGGCGGGGCGGGATTGACCGTGAACGACGAGAAATAAATATCCTGATTTCCGTTAATGGTGTCGTCCCAGGTGGCGTAGGCGTTGCCGCCGGCCATGGCCAAGCCGATGTAGTCGCCGAGATAGTAATTGGTCTGGCCGGAGGCGTCGGTGAATGCGCCGTTATTGGCGTCGAAGGATTGAGTGGTGATGCGGAAGTTGGGGCTCCAATTCGCTCCGCCGTCGGTGCTGACGGTTCCGAACACGTTGAGCAGATGATTGTTCGGATCGACGCGCGTGTCGTACCAGATGACGGCGAGGTTGCCCTGTGCACCGACGCTGAGCTGCGCGAAGGCGTCGCCGGCGATGACATCGTTGGAATTGGAGCCGCTGGGTTTGATGCCGCCGTTTTCGTCGTTGAGGACCTGCGCGGGCAAATTGCCGATGGTGAACGTGCTGGACCAATCCAGGCCGTAGTCGGTCGACTTGGCGAAATTGACTTCGGCTTCGTCGACAAGGTTGCCGTCGGTATCGAGGGTGGAGATCGTTTCGACGGCGTAGACCGTGCCGGGCGTGTTGGGATCGGCGACGATTTCCGGCTGGGGGTTGGTGCGGAAATTATTGGTGTTGAGTTCGCCGTTGAAGGGGGAACTGAGGAATCCGTCGCCGAAGGCTAGGTTGTCGTCGTCGTTGTGGGTCGGGGCGGTGAAAGTTTGACCGCCGTCGGAGGAATAGAAGACGGAGAAATCCCCGCCGCCGTAGGCCCCGACGTAGACCCCGCCCTCGGGGCCGATGGTGACGTGAGGCTGATCGACATACCCCAAACCCGCGGGGGCGGCGCTAAGATCGCGCACGGGGTCGTCGATCGCGGTGATGCCGTTGGAATCGACCTCCGTCGTCCAGGTTGCTCCGTGGTTGCTGGAGACGGCGATCATGGCGTCGGTGCCGCCGGTGTTGGTGGAATCGCCCGGAAACAGGCCCGGGGCGTAGATTTGGGTCCAGACGACGTAGAGATCTTCGTAATACGGATTGGCGCCGCCACCGGGCAGAGTGGCGTAGGTGTCGATCGCCATCTGCGGGGAGACTTCGAAATTAACCGGATCGGTTCCGTTGAAGAGGTTCGACGTGACGGCCACCGGCGCGCTCCAGACGCTGCCACCGTCGGTGCTCTCGGCGACGAAAATTCCGTTGTTGGATTGCAGGCCGTAGCTTCGCTCGCTGTTGGGATTCGAGCCCGTGAAGAAATCGGGATCGGTCAGGCCGGGCAGGGTTCCTTTAAAGGTGGCGGCGGAAAAACTGACGAAGACATTTCCCTGATTGTCGAACGCCACGATCGGGCTGGCGGCTCCCTGATCAAAATCGGAGGGGAGGGTGATCTCCGATTTGCTCCAGGTGGCTCCGCCATTTTCGGAAACCTCGGTGGCGATACCGGCGTAGCCGGTCGTCAGGAGGGAGTAATCCATGTAGGCTTCGACCAGATGCTGGGAATTGTGCGGATCGACCGCGATGGAGGGGTCCTGCTGAATTCCGGTGCCGCCAGTCAGGTCCAGGTTGGGAGATATTGGAGCGGCGGATAAAAGGAACCGGCATTCCAATGGTTCGACGACCGGGCGCGGGCCGCGCCGCGCTGGGCGACCATTCCCCGTGAAAGAAGCTATTTTACGAAACCAATTCAGCATGGTTGGCGGTCATCTTACGCTGGGTTGTACAACAATGGCGTTCATATAACGTTAACTTTTAAAGCAAGATATGGACTCTCCCATTCTAATCCCCCATATGGCTTCCCTTCTAATGTGCTCCGCCTGGGCTGCGCGGTCAAGATAATTATCAGTTTAATTGGTTCCGCCGCGATTTGCGCCGTCGGCGGCCTAGAGCGCCAAGCAAGCCGATGGTTAGCAGGCTACCGGAAGCGGGTTCGGGGACCACTACGGTCAACGTTAGTTCATCGCCGGTGTTAGAGGCGGCAACCGACAAGCCGGGGTCGTTCCAACCGGCAAGGGCTACCTTGTATCCATCGTTGATGATGCTGCCGAAGTTGCCAATGTTAAAGGTGTTACCCAACTCCGGCATGTAGCCGTCGAGCAGGGAGACGTAGATCGTGCCGCCCAGGTTGGCGGTGCCGGTGACATTCAGTTCGTCGAAATCGGTCGGGGAGGCCAATGAAATATCCAGTCCTCCGGTATTGGTCAAATTCCCGGTGATATCGATGGTGCCTGGATCGGTCCCCGGAGCGATGGTGCCTTCACTGGTGACATTGCCTTCGACGGTGCCGGTGCCCGTGAGTTCGGAATTGGCTTCGATGTTCAAACCGTTGGCGAAGCTGTGAGTGCCGCCGACGAGATTGAGGATGGCGGTGTGGGTGCCATCGCCGACGTTGAAAACGACGCCGGTGTTGATGGTGGTTCCGCCGGTGTTGAGGGTTCCGGCGGAGAAGTTGACCACGCTGCCGGCGCCGTTGTCGGCCAGAAAATTACTGGTGGTTACGGTTCCGCCGGATTGGTTGTAGGTTCCGACCACGCCTTGCGTGACCCCGATTTTAATGTTCGGGGCGCTGACCGTGCCCTGACCCGACACGTTCAGCGCCCCATTGTATTGGTAACCGGCGACGATTGAGTCGTAGATGACGGGATCGACGCCCTGCGGCGGCGGGAGGGGCGAATCGGGGACGATGAATGTGCCGCTGCCGCTGACGTTGAGGTCGTTGAGGTGAGCGCCGGTGGGGTCCCAACTGGAATTTCCGCTGACGCTGACGTCGCCGGACCCGCCGGAGCCGCCGATGGTGAGGATTCCGCCGATGACGACGTTGGCGTTGCCGTCGCTGGTGATGGTTCCAGAACCGCCGTCGGGGGAGCCGACGTTGACGTTGCCGGTGACGTTGACATTGCTGGAGCCGGAGAAATCGGCGTTTCCGCTGCCGCCGGCGGAGGAGCCGAGGAGAATCGTATCGGCATTGAGGGTGCCGCCCGAGATGTCGGCCATGCCCATGCCCGCGCCGCCGGTTTGGGTGCCGTCGTTACCGTCGCCGAAAGTGGTGACGTTGATGGTTCCGCCGGTCTGGTTGACGGTGCCGGTGAAGCCCTGGGTGACGCCGAGTTTGATCGTGGGAGTGTAAACGGCTCCCGAACCCTGGACGCTCATGGCCCCGTTGTATTGGTATCCGCCGACGATGGAATTGGCCAGGACGGGATCGGTGCCATCGGGTGGGGTCGTGTTCTCAATAGTGAAGACGGCGTTGTCCTGGACTGTTAAATCATTCAGGTGAGCGCCGGTGGGATCGACATTGGAGTTTCCGGCGGCGGTGAATTGTCCGGAACCGCCGGTGCCGCCGATATTGAGGATTCCGCCGATGACGATTTGAGAGGTGCCCATGCTCATGGCGGAGCCGGTGCCGCCGGGGCTGCCGACGTTCATGTCGCCGGTGACGTTGATGTTGCTGGCGCCGGAGAAGGTCGCCGAGCCGTTGCCGCCGGCGGAGGAGCCCAGCAGGATGGTTGTGGCGTTGAGAGTTCCGCCGGAAATGTTGGCGACGCCCATGCCGGCGCCGCCGGTTTGGGTGCCGTCGTTTCCGTCGCCGAAGGTCGTGACGTTGATGGTTCCGCCGGTCTGGTTGACGGTCCCGGTAAAGCCTTGAGTGACGCCGAGTTTAATGGTTGGGGTGTAAACCGTGCCGGAGCCTTGGACGTTCATGGCGCCGTTGTACTGGTATCCGCCGACGATGGCATTGGCGAGGACGGGATCGGTGCCCTGGGGCGCGGGCGTGCTTTCGACGGTGAAGACGGCATTTTGCTCGACGTTCAAATCATTGAGATGGGCGCCTGTGGGATCGACATTGGAATTTCCGGTGGCGGTGAAATCGCCGGAGCCGCCGGTTCCACCGATGTTGAGGACTCCGCCGATGACGATCTGGGAAGTTCCCATGCTGGTGGCGGTGCCGGTGCCGCCGGCGCTGCCGACGTTCATGTTACCGGTGACGTTGATGCTGCTGGCGCCGGAGAAGGTGGCCGAGCCGTTGCCGCCGGCGGAGGAGCCGAGGAGAACAGTTCCGGCGTTGAGGGTGCCGCCGGAGATATTGGCGACACCACTGCCTCCGCCGCCGGTTTGGGTGCCATCGTTTCCGTCGCCGAAGGTGGTGACGTTGATGGTTCCGCCGGTTTGGTTGACGGTTCCGGTGTATCCGCCGGTGACGCCGAGCTTGATGTTGGGAGTGTTGACGGTGCCGGAACCGGAGACGTTCAAGGCGCCGTTGTAGTTGTAGCCGCCGACGATGGAGTTATCGAGGACGGGGTCATCGCCGTTGCCGGGGGTGGGGGTGGTGTTTTCGACGGTGAACGTTCCTTGATCGGTGACGTTCAGATCGTTGAGATGCGCGCCCAGCGGGTCGATGGTGGATTGCCCGCCGACCGTCACGTCACCGGATCCGCCTGGGCTGCCGATGATGAGATAGCGTGGGACGACGACGGTGGTGGTGTCGTTGGTGCTTAGCGTCGCGGTGGAGCCGTTGGGGGCGACTAAAAGGTCCAGGGGAACCGTAACGGAACTGGTGCCGGTTACGGTAACCGCGGTCGTCGCGCTATTGGTCGAGCCGATGGCGGCGGAATTGCCCTGGAAATTAACGCTTCCGTTGTTGATGGAGACCGTGCTGGCCAAGGCTCCGGTGCTTGGGATGGTGACGGTTCCGCCGCTGGAGACGTTGGTGGTGCCGGTGCCGGTGATCGCGCCGTCGACGATGAGGGTTCCGCCTTCGTCGTTCACGGTGCCGTTGTTGACCATTTCGCCGGCGGTGATGGTTCCGCCGTCAAGATTGATCGTGCCATAGTTGCGGAGGTCGTTGGCGGAGGGGTTATTGGAGCCGATGACGTTGATGTTGCCGCCCTTGATGGTGAGGGTTCCGTCGGATTCGACTTCGAGGCCGGTGTCCTCGGCGCTGCCGGGGGAATTGAGCGTTCCGGAATTGACGTTGAGCGCGCCGTCGATGGTGGTGTCCTGGCCGACATTGAGGACGCCGCCGTTCTGATTGACTGTGCCGCTGCTCCAGACGCGCAGATATTGGCCGGCAACGGCATTGGCGTTGGCGCCGAGATCGAGTGTTCCAGTGCCCTGGGCGCCGCCGGTGTTACCGCCGACGTCGATGTCTCCCGATTCCACTTCCAGCGTGCCGCCGTTGAGGGTGTAAGTTCCGGTGGAATTGGGCGAATCCGCGGCGATCTCGAGATTTCCGCTGCCTTCGGCTTCCGGGGTTCCCAGGACCTCGACCGTCCCGCCGTTCTGGGTGAAAGTGCCGGCGCCGTCGTAACCGACATAAAGATTGTTCTGAATCGCCAACGTGCTGGAACCGGTGGAAACATCCATGTAGTAGGAGCCGGTGCTGCCGGCGCCCTGGCCGAGATAGAGGGAGCCTAAACTGGTCGGATATTGGCCGACCTGGACGTTACCGCCGGTTTGGACGATGGCGCCGTTGTCTCCGTCGCCGGCGCCGACGACCAGGTCGTTGTAGGTGGTCAGCGAGCCGGAGTTGGAGACGGTTACGGTTCCGGCGCCACCGTCGCCGACGTTGAGGGTGCCGCCGCCGACGACGCTTCCGCCGGAGATGGTCAGGTTATTGTTAATGATTCCGCCGTCGTAGATGTAGAGATAGCCGGAGGTTTGGTTGGTGTTGCCGCTGCCGGAGATGGAAGAAGTGACAAAAATCGATCCGCCGGCGTTGGTGGCCTGGCCGTTGTTCACCAGAGTGTTGGCGAACAGCGTTCCGTTGGGATTGACGGTCAGGCTGCCCGGGTTGTAGACGGTGACGTTGGCGTTGACGGTTCCGTAGGCATTGATGGTCATGTCGCCGGTGCCGCCCGAGCCTGAGGGGGAGCCGCCGATCTGGACGCCATCGGGTCCGGCGACGTTCAGCGTTCCGTTGGTGATGGTGTAGCTGCCATCGGACTCGCTGCCCGCGGCGATCGCGACGTAGCCGGTGGTGGCATCTTCGTCGACTTCGTTGACATTCACGGTGCCGGCGTTCTGCGTGAAGGTGCCGTTGCCGCCTTGGCCGACAAAGAGATTGCCGTTGACGTTGAGTACGGACGTGCCGTTGGAGTCGTCCATGTAATAATTGCCGCTGGCGTCCTCATTGTCGCCGAGGGTCAGAGAGCTGCTGCCGGGGCCGGTGCCGAGCGTGACGGTGCCGCCGGTCTGATTGATAGCGCCGCTGTCGCCTTCATTCACTCCGACCAGAAGATCGCCGTTGGTTTGCAAACTCCCGGAGTCATAAACCTCGACCGAGCCGGTGCCGTTGTTGCCGACGCTGAGCTCGCCGAGTCCCTGGAGGGTTCCGTTGGAGACGTTGAGGTCGTTGTTGATGACGGCGTCGCCCGCGAGATTGATCGTGCCACCGTATTGGTAGACGGTTTGGTCCCCGGTGATGGCGCTGGAGATATTCATCGTGCCGCTGTTGACGTTGACGATGCCGTCGTTTTGCAGCACGGCGGCGTTGAGGATGCCCGAATTGTTGATATTGATCGATCCCTGGTCCCAGACGTTGATGTAGCCGGGGGCGGAGCTATCGGTGGCGGTTGTGGCGGTGACGGTTCCGCCGTTGACGTTGAGGACGGCGGAGCCGCCGGAGGAGTTGATTTCGCCGCCGACGCCGATGAAGCCTGCGGTCATCGAGCCGTTGCTGATGGTGTAGGTGCCGACGGAATCAAAGCTGTTGTCGCCGATGAACAGATTATTGCCCACGGTGACGGTTCCGTTGGTCTGGCTGAATTTACCGGTGCCGTTGTATCCGACGCTCAAATTGCCGTTGTCGGTCAGGACGCCGCCGGTCATCGCATAGATTCCGACGCTGCCGGCGTTTCGGCCGAGGTAGATGGTGCTGTTTTCGTCGACGGTGTGCGTGCCGCCGGTCTGGATGAATTCACCGACGCCGCTGAAGCCGATTTCCTCGTTGCCGATGTCGTTAAAGGTGGCGGTGCCGCCGAGTTCGATGGTTCCCAGGCCGCCGTCGGATTTGCCGATGTACAACCCTCCGTAGGTGGAGGTGTTGTCGATCGCCATGTCTCCGCTGCTGAGGGAAATGTTGAGGGTTACGCTGGCCGGAGCGTTGAGGATGAGGGAATCGAGGCCGATGTCGTAGTTGTCGTCGAATTCGATATTGGTGGGGAGGGAGGGATCAAGAATGGCGTCGTCGCCGTTGTTGGGAATTCCAGCGCCGCCGTTGCCGCCGTCGGCGCCGGACCAGTTGGCGGCGTTGTTCCAGTTGCCGCCGTCGGGGCCGACATAATAGAACGTCGTGCCCGCAGCGGGGGTTGGCGACATGAAAACGATCGGCATGGCCGAGGCGATCGCGCCGGCCAGCAGTTTTGCAAACTTACGTGAATCTCGCGGTCCCGTTTTGCGCATGTGCTCCCCTACGTCTGGCGGCGAGATGCGGGTTCTGCGCGCGCCAAGAGCTCGTTAAAGGACTTCCCACCTGATTCGTTGACGCTTGATTGGCCTGGGCTGCCAAAAAAGACCTGTCTCGATCAACGCCATGCGCTTCGTCGTTTGCGACAAGAGTCGAGCCAAAAAAAGAAGGCGCAAACGAAGCGAATCCGCGGCGAAAGCGTGTTGAGAAATCGCCCGGAGACGACTGGCAGTTGTCTTGATCGAGAAATGCGGGAGCGCATTCGCCAAGTGCGAACGAGAAAGCCGCATCCAAGTGATGGGAAGACGAAAGCTCTGAGAAGATATGCGCGGCCTCTAAGGCCGCCGGCGATGCCGGTTTATGCCGAACAAACACTTCCTACCACCCTGGCGCCGGGTCAGGACGCCGCTATTTGACTCGCATCTGATTGGGTTTGCTGTTAGGGAGCGCCGGTCGAGGCGTCCGATTTGCAAATCCGTGTCCAACCAAAAACGGGTCAGGCGTGACTATAAACCACCGCCGAAATTGGTCAATGAAAAACTTCTCGAATTGTTAAGATCGTATCGAAATAAGAGGGGATATCGCAAGATTGTGATATATTAGGCCCCAAACCGGCAATTATCGTGTGGTTCTCGTTTTCCGCATGCGATTCGATTAGTGTTCGGCTCTGGTAAAAGCCATGGAGCGGGTCAGGCCGTTGGACTGGATTTGGACATGGATCGCAAACTCATCGATCAATACGTAGCCGGGGGAGGGGAAATCGCCTGGGCCATCGAAGGGCTTTCCCAGGAGGACTTGCTGTGGACGCCGCCCGAGGAAGATGGAGTCGGGCTTTGGTCCATTCAGCAGATTGTCATTCACCTGATGGATGCGGATTTAATCTGGGCGACCCGGATGAAGCGGATCATTGCCGAGGATCATCCGGAAATTCTGGGGTACGACGAGAGCAAATTCGCGGCTAACTTGTTTTATGAGCTTCAGGACGCGGCCAAGGCCGTGGAAATCTTCGACCTGAATCGGCGGCAGTTTACCAAGGCGCTGCGGAGACTTTCAGACTCGGCTTTTCAGCGCACGGGCCAGCATAACGAGCGCGGTACCATCACCCTCGAAACCTGCCTCCGCCTGATGGACGAGCATGTGGATCATCACGTGAAATTCATACGGCTGAAACGCGAAAAACTAGGTAAGCCGCTGAAAGCGTAGAACATGGATCGAAAAATCATCGACGAATTTGAGAACGGTTCGCCGGCGCTGAAGAAAGCGATCGACGGCCTAACGCGCGGGGAGTTGCTTTGGCTTCCGCCTCCGGAAATGGGGGTAGGCCGCTGGTCGATCCAACAGGTCGTGTTTCACTTAATGGACGATGAATTGATCTGGACCGCACGGATGAAGCAGGTGATTGCCGAGGATAATCCGAAAATCATCACGTACGACGAGGCCAAGATGGCCGCCAAGACTTTTTGCGAGGAGGAGGATGCGCAGGTGGCGCTGCAGATATTGGATTTGAATCGCCGTCAATTTTCGATCGTTCTGAAAAATCTGCCGGAGTCGGCTTTTGCACGAACGGGTGAACACAGCACGATTGGGATTTTCACGCTCGAGCAAGCGGTGGTCTGGACGCAGGAACATCTTGGGCATCACGTGCATTACATTGGGCTCAAGCGGGAGAAGTTTGGGAAGCCGATGTAGGGGGGCGTTTCAGTTTGCCGTGCGCTGCATTTTCGCGATGGATCCGCCGATCGACGGGACGCCTGCGGAAACAACATTGATAAACGTTTGCGTCGGCTTCCAGCCGGGGAGAATCGAGGGGCCGTCGGCGGGGGCGTTTTGGCCGATTAGGCACAGATGATCGGTGTAGGGCTTGAGTTCCGCCAATATGGTCGGCGTGATCGGGCCGCCCAGGATCAGAATCGGCCGGGAATTGGGGTGGTAATGATCCAGGGCCAGTAGCCAATAAAGGGGCGGGATACGAGCGGGGGGATAGAAAACGAGTAGATCGTTGTTTCCGGCCATGCGGTCGAGTTTGCCTGCGAAATATCGGAAGTCCTCCTTGGAGCGCGGCCCGATTTGATACTGCGCGGCGGCCGAAATGGTCAGGCTAAGTAAAACCGCGGCCGGTACGCTCCATTTCAAAAACGACGGCATGCGAGTCGGCAGCGGAAGCGAGGCGACGGCCAGTGCACACATCGCAGGCGCGGCCATCGACGTATAGCGCTGCCATTCCATCATCGACGTTTGCCGGGCGACATCCATGGCCGTGACTCCGGCAAAAATCGCGACGACCTGGAACCAGAAGATCAAAAGTATTGGCTTTCGGCGGATGGAAAAAATGGGGATCGCCAGAATAATCAGGGCTGCGAAAGCGACCGTCAGAATTGTCATCGGGTCGATCGTTCCGGCGCGCGTTCTCAAGTCGGAGGCTCCAAAAAGATGAATCGCCGGCACCCGGATGGCCAGCCAAAGGTGATGAGCAAGTCCGCCGTGATCGACCGCCCAGGGCTGCCCGCCGGGGGCGGTGAAGGCGTCGCGCTGGCGGAATTGGACGAGAAACCATTTGCCCCAGACCCAGGCTGAAAAAGCCGCGCCCGCGAGGAGCGCGGCGACGACGGACGATCTCCTCCGGCCGCGTAGAACGGTTAATGCGTAAAGCCCGATTGCGATCAGGGTGAACAGGCAGAAATAATGGGAGAGCAGGGCGGCGACGGTCGCCAGCCCAAGCTGCACGAGTTTTCCGCGGCTGATTCCGCCCTGTTCGATTCGCACGACGGCCTGGACCGCCAGCAACATGCAAACGAAGTTGATCGTGTAGTTTCGGGCGTCCTGGCTCAAATCAATGGATGACCATGCCAGCGCCAGCGCCGCCGCCGCGAGCAATCCGGCGTTTGGGCCGGAGATTCGCCGTACCACGTCGAATAAAAGAACGATGCCGACTAACGTGAAGACGAGCGAAAGCGTGCGGATCGCGTAATCGCCGCTGCCGAACAGATCGATCCACCAGCGGAGCAGGACAAAATAAAGAGGCGGCCAGGCGACGTGGTCCATGTGCGTCCAGATTTGCCAACTCGGCGGCGCGTCTTCAAAGAGCAATTTCGGCGGGGGCTGGAGTATTTCGTCGCTGGGCAAGTCAATGTCGCGGCCGGCGGCAACCGAAAGCGTCCAGAGTTCATCAAGGGTGTCGCTCTCTCGCGCGATTTTGTGGAAACGAAGAAAAGCGGCGCCGGCGAGGATCACCAGAAGAAGTAAGAGCTGGCGAACCTTAGTTGTGGGCATGGATGCGACCGCTGCAGGAAACAGGTCTCGCCTTGACAATCAGGCGGGTTGGGTACAGAATGTACCCGCAATGCGGGTGATCAGCAAGCGGCGTTTGCGGGAGTTCTGGGAACAACACGCCGACGCGCGGGCGCCGCTGGAGGCATGGTTCAAGGTCGCGGAAAAGGCCAACTGGTCTGAATTCCGCGATGTTCGCGACACGTTCGCCAGCGCCTCGGGCGTTCCGCTGGACCGCGGCCTCGCGGCAATTGTGTTTAATATCGGCGGCAACAAATACCGCCTGGTGACGCGTATCGAATATAAATTTCATGTCATTTACGTCAAAATGGTTCTAACTCACCGTCAATACGACACCGACAAATGGAAGGACGATCTATGCCGCGAATGAAAACGCAATCGGAAAAGCTACCAGCGAACTTCGCGGAATTGGTGCGCCTATTGCCGCCGCAGGCGATTCACGATGACGTCGGGTACGCCAATGCGCTGGAGATGATCGACCGGTTGACGTCGCGCTCGAAGCTGACGGCGGGGCAGTCCGAGTATCTGGAAACGCTGACGATTTTGATGGAAGCCTACGAGAAGGAACACGAACGGATCGACACGACCCATCTGTCGCCGCGGCAGATACTACGATTTCTCCTGGAATCGAATGGCATGAGTGGCTCCGATCTTGGGCGGCTGCTTGGCAATCGTGAGCTGGGACCTAAAATCCTCAGCGGATCACGCCAATTAAGTAAAGCACACATCCGCCGCTTGGCCGATCGCTTCAAAGTGGATGCCGGGCTGTTCCTATAGGCGCGGCGTTATTAGCGACCCCGGTCGGTATATCGCCCCGCTTAATCCAATCGCCTATACTGTCCGATCTTCTAGTAGAAAGATTATCGACCATGAGCACCGTTTGTGAAAATCCGCCGGGGGGCGTGGCTGCGCCTGCGATGTCGCGGCCCTTGCGCAAGCTGGACCGCCGCGCGGTTACGGCGGCGCTGATGCTCGTCATGGTGCTGGCGTCGATGGAACAGACGGTCACCAGCACCGCTATGCCGACGATCATCGGGTCGCTGCATGGGCTGGAACACTATTCCTGGGTGGCGTCGATTTATCTGCTGGCGTGCACGGTGAGCATGCCGCTCTATGGGCGGCTGGCCGATGCGCTGGGGCGCAAACGCGTGATCCTGTTTGCGATCGGGTTGTTCGTGCTGGCGTCGCTGATGGCTTCGACGGCGCGGTCGATGCCGCAATTGATTCTTTATCGCGGGTTGATGGGACTGGGGGCCGGGGGAATTATGCCGGTGGTGCTGACCATATTGGGGGATATTTTTACCATCGAGGAACGGGCGCGGGTGCAGGGATTTTTCAGCGCGGTTTGGGGGACCAGCGCGCTGGCGGGGCCGGCGCTGGGATGGTTTCTCGTGGCGACGCTGGGATGGCGCGCGGTCTTTTTTGTGAATCTGCCGTTTGGTTTGATTGGATGGATCGTGCTGTGGCGGTTTTATCACGATCAGGAAAAGCCGCATGCCGTCGGATTGGATTTGCCGGGGTTCGCGGCGCTGGCTATTGGGTTTGGGACGTTGCTCACTCTGGTATCGCGAGTGGGACCGGGAGGCTGGGCGTTGCCAACGGCTGTTTCGCTGGGCGCCACTACGCTGATCGCTTTTGTCTTTTACGCGCTGCATGAAAGGGGAGCGCGCGATCCGATTTTGCCGCTGGATTTGCTGCTCGACCGGGCCATTGGGCCGTCGCTGATCGGGAGCGGGTTGCTGGGGATCGGATTTTTGAGTCTCGATACGTTTGTGCCGCTGTACGTGCAAGGCGGTCGCGGCGGGGGCGTGGGAGCGGCGGCTTCCGTGGTGTCGCCGGTCATGCTGACCTGGGCTCTCTCGGGCATATTTGCCGCCCCGCTGGTCGTTAAATGGGGATTCCGGCGCACGTCGTGGCTTGGGTCGAGCCTGATTATCGTGGGTTTTAGCGGACTGATCGCGTGCGCGATATTGGGATCCAGCCGAACTGTTCTGGCCTGTGTGCTGGCGATTACCGGGTTCGGCTTTGGCCCGTCTTCAATGGGATATTTGCTGGCGGCGCAAAATGCCGTTCCCTGGCAGCGGCGCGGAATCGTCACCGGCAGCATTCATTTCTGTCGAACGGCCGGCGGAGCCTTGGGCATCGGAATTTTGGGGGCGCTATTCAATATAATCACCGGCCCGAAATTGCGCGGATTGCAGGCGGGCGGGATCAGCCCGGCGGCTCTACTCGATCCGCATGCGCGGGAACAGCTCCCGCCGGCGGTCATTCAATCGGCCGGGCAGACGATTGCCGGGGCGCTGCATTGGGTGTTTGGGGTGATGTTGGCGGTCGCGGTGATGCAGTTCATCGTGACCTGCTGGATGCCGCGGCGCAAAGCGGATCATCGTCCCACCACTCTGGAAGCGGCGGAGGCGATCGTCGGCTAATTAGTGCAGTAGACCCGCGGGATCGGTCTGTTCGTCGGGTTCCTGTTCCAACAGAACGTTGTTGTATTTCAGCAATGTACCCTTGGCGCGCTCCAGCTGGGCCAGGGCGATATTGTAATTGGCGATCGATTCGGATTCGGCCTGCTGGGCGGAGGAGAGACGCTCCTGCGTGTCCAGCTTCAATTGCACGAACACCGGCGTCAGCGGCTCGTTGGCTTCCTCGCGCTCGTTGATCGCTTTCAGAGCGTCCTCGGCGCTGTAGCGAGCTTTGCGGTTGGCGCCGACCAGAATCCAGGTGGTTTCCACATTGCGGGCGCTGGTCTTCACGTCCAGAACCACTTGCTCGATAACGGATTGATATTGCTCGATGGCCTGTAATCGCTGCAACAGCGTGCGGCGGTAGATCGCCCGCGCTTCGCGATTGCCGATGGGGACCTGAAGCTTGAATCCGATCGTCCCGTCGAAGTGATGCAGTTCGACGTTGGTTCCCAGGGCCGAAGCCTCGTTGGAGCCGCCGCCTTGCGGGCCGACCAATCCGACGAAATCCAGCTCCGGCAGCAGATTATTCTGGGCGACGGTCACCGTCACCGTGGCGGCTTCAACCTTGAGCTGCTGCTCGCCAAGCTCAAATCGGTTTCCCAGGGCGGTGTCGATTTCATCGTCCATGTCAAAATTCATCGGCGATTCAACCGGCGTATCCATGGGGAGAATCACGACCGCGGAACTCACCGGGTATTCCGGATCGCTCATCAGGGCTTTTATCTGGTCCGAAAGATCCCGGGCGTGCGCCTTGAATTCAACCAGTTGACCTTTGCGGCTTTCGAGGACCGTCTGCGCCTGGGCGACCTGAAGCTCACTGACGTCCAGCCCTTGCTGCATTCGCGTGTTCAGGATGGTGTAGGTGGTCTCCGTCTGGGCGACCAGTTCCTCTTCGGAGCGGATATCCTGCTCGGCCTGAACCAACTGCCAGTAGGCCTTTTCGATATCCATCGCGTTCTCTTCGACCGCCTTGCGAAATTCGAGGATGCTTTCGCGCTGGGTCAGGCGGCTGACGACGATCTGCGCCTGATTCACCGCATAACCGTAATTGCGCAACAGGGGCTGCGTGAGCTGCAGGGTCAATGAACTGGTGTAGAACGGATTCAGTTCCTGGGTGGCGGGACTGAACCAGTTGTAGGTATTGTCGTAGGCGAGTTGGACTTGCCCGCCGCTGTCGAGATTTTGTTGGATGCCGACTTCGCCCGATCCGACCTGCGACTCCGCGGTGTTGCTGGTGACGGGGACCAGTCCGCCGGCGAAATTGTTGAAGACTTGCCCGCCGGTGACTTCATCCTTCATTTGCCAGCTTGCATTGGTATAGAACGTCGGGTCGAAATGCGCTTGGGCTTCGACGGTTCGGGAGCCTTCGATGCCGGGCTGGTAGCCGGCGACCCTGACGTCGTGGTTGTTGATCACGGCCCGGTGGATGATTTCGCGGAGACTCATGCGAACGATCGGATCGGCGTCGAACTCCGCCAGGGCCGTGGGGTCGCGGGTTGAGCCGTTGAGGTTATTGAAATTAGGAGCTTGCCGGGTGGTGGGGAGGGCGACCAGTTGCGGATTGCGTGATTGAGCAGCATCGGCGCGTTCGGTCTCCTGGATCATTCTGGGATCGAAAAGTGTGACCGGCTCTTCGCCGCAGCCGACCAATCCCCAGGCCGCGCCAAACATCCCGACCCCCAACCCCGCCGCCAGAAGAATTCGACGCACCGTCATAGTTTTGCCCGTGAATTTCCCTTCCGCCCGCGGCGCCCGTGCGTCGCGGAGATCGGTGTTTTTACCGGCAGTTGAATGGGATCACAACCCATCGGTGTCAAATCGCCAAGATTTTTGGGAATTGGTTAAGGGAGGAGGGTGCAGGGCGGTTGCCGCCGCGCGGTTTCGTGATAGACTTGGGGCCATGCCGCCGACAGTTCAGCAACAACAGTACGCCATTCTGGATCGCGTTGCGCGGTCGAGCGTTTGGCCGATTGAGGCGTATGAATTCGTTCATCTGGGGCTTGGGCACACCGTGAGCAGCCTGCACGGACCGGCCGCCGTCCGCGGCCCGCGTCGGCCTCGGCACGTCACTGGGCAGGAATTGTGCTGGGGGCTTCGCGATTACGCCCAGCAGCGATGGGGGTTGCTGGCTCCGACGGTGCTGTATAAATGGAACATCACCAGCACTTTGGATTTCGGGCGGATCGTCTTTAATCTGGTGGAGCACGACTTGCTGGCCGTGGCGCCGGAGGACAGTTTGCAGGATTTTCGCGACGTCTACGACTTCAAGTCGGCGTTCGTTTCGGGGTATCGTTTTTCGCACCCTATATGAGCCGCCGGGACTCGGCTAAGCCGACCGGAGCGCCACCCGTCTCGGCCTCCCGGCCGGTCCAAGACCATCCCAAACTCCGTCCACGCCCCCGGCTTTTTAAATCGCTTTGCATCGCCTATGCGATCTGGATAATCGCGCTGCTGGTGCTTTACTTCACCACGGTTTATCCGCTTCGGCATCCTTCGTCGGCGACGCAGCCCCAAATTCTGCAGATTCCGGGCGCTTCTCACTAATCACCACGGGCGAATCGGTTTGATCAAGAGCAGGACAATCAACGCCGTGACGACCACGCATGCGATGATCATTTTCCATCGGTGCTGCCAGAAGCTTTTGGCTTCCTTGATCGTTGGCGGATTGATTTCCAGGATTTCCTCGTTGCCAAAAGCGCCGGTCGCGCGGGTTCGCCTGGGCTTGGTGCGCGGGGGGAGCAGATTGACGCCATGGCGGCGCAGCCAGGGGCGAATCCGCCGGCGGATTCTGGGTACGAAGCGCAGTACGACGTTGACCAGCCGCAAAACCCAGTAGGATCCGATCCAGGTGGCGGCGACGGTCATCAGATAGACCGCGGCCATGCCGATGCCCCTGAGATGCTCCACTTCGACGACAAGTCTTGGCCGCCGCGATTCCAGCCAGATGAGGATAGGGGGCAGCAGAGGGGGAAAAATCAGGGCCGCCAGGGTTCGCCAGGTGCGGACTGGCGCCGAATCGATGGGGATGGGCATTCCGCGCAAAACGCGGCTGGTGAGTCGGCGCTTGCCCGGAAGGGTGATCAGGGCAAAGCCGAACAAAAACATCGGCAGCCCCAGCGGGCCGGGAAATAATCCGCCGACCGGGACGGCGATCAGAATGAAAATCCAGCCGAGGACATTTTTGAGGATAATCCAGAAATAGAGGGCGAAAAACCCGCCGATATCGGCCGTTTTGCCCAAAGCCCCTGCGTGTTTCTTCGATATTCCAGGCATTCAGTCGGCGACATGTGCCACCGGTGATTGATTCTAGCCGCAGGCGGCCGCGAATCGAGCATCCGCCTTTCCGATCGCCCCCAGAACCATTTTACCGATGCCGGTGACGCCGTCGGCGGCCCCGACCATGAGCTGAGCCGTCGCGGGACGGGAGATGAGAATTCCCATCAATCGGCAGACGGCGCGACGCCGCTGCCACATCGCGGCGAGGCGGCGGCGGAGTTTTTCCACTGGGATATTCTCGCCGGCGATTACGCGGTCGATCCATTGGGCGGCAAGTAGCGCGCTTCGCATGGCCAGGCCCATTCCCTCGCCGCCGATCGGCTCCAGCGCCGCGGCGGCGTTGCCGATGGGGATGACGTTTCGCGGCCAAGCGCTCTGCACGCCAAATCGCGGCAGCGGGGCTGCGATCCAATCCGCGCTGCGCCGCGCATGGCCGAGGCGCAGGTGGAGGGCGGGATTTTTATTGATCACATGAGTCATCAGCGCGCCCAGGTCTCCGCGAAAATCCGCCGCCGCCGCCGCCGGCACGCTGAAGGCGGCGTTCCACCGGCCGTCTTCGATTGGGGCAAGGCCGCCGTAATGGCCGGGAATCCCGAACAGCTCGATCGCGTCCGGCGATCCGTCCACATCCTCAAACCAGGTTTTGATTCCGAGATCGCCGGTGAGCGCCGGGCGTTTGGCGTTCCACGTTCCTTTACCATCGGCGAGGACGATCATTCGGCAGTCGACTTCGGAAAGTCGATTGTCCCGCAGTTGGCGCAGGCGCACGCGGGGCCGGTCGCCGGGCTCGATGCCTTCACATCGCGTTGGCTGGTGAATTTCGACTCCGGCATCGGTGGCGATGTCGAGCAGTTCCCGGTCGAGCCGCCGCCGCGAGATCCCCCACATGGGACGCGGCAGCGTCAGGCTGCACGATGATCCGTCGGGGGAATGCAGGACGGTTCGCCGCAGGATGGCGGGGCGGTGGTGTTGGATTCGATCCGCTTCGCCGAGGTCTTCAAGAACGTCGATCCCAAGCGCACTGAGACATTCTCCGCAAACTTTTTCACGGGGGAAGCGATGTTGCTCGACGAGGAGGACGTTTCGATTTCGGCGCGCTAAAGCAATGGCGGCAATGCAGCCGGCCGGGCCGGCGCCGATAATGATCGCATCGTGCATGGGCTAATTGTAGGTGTGACCCGCCGGTAACGCGGGCTGAGCCGCCTGTTTATTCACGGCGGCGGGCGCGGAATTGCTGGCCAGTTGCAGCGTTGGATCCCAATCGTCGTCGAAAACCCAGCCGGGATTGGAATAATTGGCGATGGTCGCCGCATCCTGCGGCTGCTTGAGCTGCCTGGAGATCGGCAAACGATAATTCACGTCAATCGGATTGCCCGAGGCATCGTGACTGGCGAATTCCCAAAAGTGAATGTTCGATAAATCCGGCGGCACGGTGGCCCAGGCGTCCGGCTGCGTGGCGGCCTTATGCTGGCTAATCATCCACCCGGCGGGAATAACGGTTTTGCCCATGACACAATCGAGGAACACCACTTCGCTGGCGGGAAAACTGACGGGATCGACGCGCGTCAGGTAGCTCTGGTTGACGTCCGGCGGACCGTCGAGCAGGCAATTGTGGAAGACATAGCCGTGATGTTCCGCGGGGTTACGGACCTGCGTGTAATAGGCCTTATTGCGCACTTCGTACAAATGACAATTTTCGAGGAAGCAGGGACCGTAGCCCCAGATGAAATCGACGTCGCCTTGAATGTACGAATCGGCCACGTAGGCCTCGCCGGTCATTTGCAGTGTGTCTTTAAAGCTATAGAGGTCCAGGTCGCTGAGAAGCGCGCGGGCCTTGGGGTTGCCGTCGAGGATGATGCACTCCGCCTGCGAACCGCCCTGGGGCGTGGTGTTGCGGATGGTCAGATTCGTCACCCAAAGATTGTCCGATCGATACGCCAGGAAAACGCCGCGATGATAAATGTGCATCTCCGGCTTTTGCGAGAGCTTGTTGTTATTGGCGTAAGTGATCACCGTCCCTTTGCGGTCTTCGCCGCGAATCGTCAGGTGATGCTTGGCGTCGATGCAAACGATCTCCGTGTATGTTCCCTTTTTGATAAGGATGGTTACCGGCGCGGTGTTGTTGATGGGGACGAAGTCGATCGCGCCCTGGACGGTCGTGAAATCCGCGGAGCCGTCGGCTGCTACGGTCAGGTTAGTTGCCCGGGTGCTGGGGCCCGTCAGGCGCGTTGAGAATCGCCAATCGTTCGCGCCGGCCAGGCCCGCCCAATCGCTGCCAACTCTGAAAACGCCGGGGTCGATTGTGACGTAGTAGCTTTTCCCATAAGCCAGCGAGTGATTGCGCGGATAGATCGTGGCGTTAGTGCCGGAAATGATAACGGGGTAATACGTGAAATCTTCGATTCCGCCGATGGTTTGGGTGCTGGTTTTGGCGCTGATGTCGATGGTCTCTACCGGCTGGTTGGTGGCGGCATCAAAAACCCGAATCTTGCCGCTTATTCCATAAGCGGGCGGGCTGGAAAAGGTGATACGCAGGGGCGTGTCAGGGCAGATGCCGGTGGACCCAGCCGCCGGGAAGAGCGCGGACAGATTCGAATCCAAGGCGGGGGACTGACCCAATACCGGCGTCGCCGCCAATAAAAGGGAGATCAAACTGATCCAGGATGCACGGATAATCCAGCGGCCCCAAAGCTGTCTGTGCATAGCGGGAGGCTCCGAGCCATAGTGTAATCCATCCCGCCAAAACGGCAATTGCCATATTGTTTGCAGAAAATGAACGCCGGGGGTTTAGGTCGCGGCCGTGCCTCCGTCGAAGTTGGAGACCACTTGGGAGTACGTAAGCGTGGCATAGCCGCTGGAGTTTTCCAGGGAATCGCCGGACACGCCCCACGGATTGCGAACGACGTAATAGGTGACGCCGTTCAGCTCGTAAGCGCTGACCAGGGTGTAGGCGTGGTCGCTGACCAGATTCGGGGCGTTGCCGTTGGTGCCCAGGGTGACGGGGTCATTGTCGTTCAGGTCCGTCGACAGCATCGTGTACAGCGCGCTGCTGGAATACGACGCGGGCGTGAAATTCATTGAGGGGACGCCCAGATCGCTATACACCTCGCTCATCCAGCCGGAGTTGATGGAGTCATACGTATTGGCGCCCGTACGGAAGTACGCGAACGCTTTTTCGAGCACCGGCGCCCAGATGTCGCCATCGGCGCCGGGGTGTGCGTAGAGATATCCGTTGAACGGCCCGGTCGGGAACTGGTCGTTGACGCGAATAAAAGTCGGCGTGCCGTTGGAATAGAACTCAACCGCGTAGGTTCCGTCGCCCAAATCGACGGCGGATTGTTCCAACTGCTGCGGTTTCAACCCGGCGAACGCCGCCAGGGATGACAGGAAGTAGCAGTCTCCGACTTCGCCCTGATTGACGTCGGCCGCGACCGGCCCGGTACCCCAGAGCGAGGCCAGCACGGTCATGGTGCTGCCGGAGTCGGTGGGATTCGCCAGGGCGGCGCCCAGCGCCTTGCTGACGCCGCCGGCGAAATTGGCGATTTTGTGCACGACGCCGGTGCCGGTGACCGCGTCGGTCGAGTCGCACCAGATGCCGACATCGCTGCCGGCGCTGGTGATTTGTGTCGGGCCCGCGCCGATGGAAACGACGGTCGTTTCGACGGTGACCGAAGAGGTGATATCGATCGCATCCGCCTGGCCGCGCGCGTAGATGAAGACTCCGGCGGCGGGGTCGGCCTCGGTGTAGTCCGTGCCGTCGGCGTCGACGGTCAGTACGGAGCCGCTCTGGAAAAGATCGACGGTATCGTCGCCGCCGGCGGCTTCGGTGATCACTAGCTCATCGCCGTAGCGCACGGTGATGGTGACGCCGTCGCTGGGCATGTTGACGGCGGCCGATGCGGTGGCTGCGCTGGTCGCCACGGCGTTAAACGCCTGGACTCGATAATAATAGGTTTCTCCGCCGGTGGCCGTGGTATCGACAAAGCTGTTTGCCGATGCGCCGTTCACGGTGGCGATTTGCGTCCAGGTCGAGTTGTTGGTGGAGCGCAGAATATCGTAGCCGGTGGAATGGGTGTCCTCGTCGGTCCACGTCAATTTCACGCCGCCGTTTTGCACGACGGCGGCGGGATTGATCGGAGCGACCAGAGGCGTGGTCAGCGCCTTGACGGCGGAGGCCGCGACGATCGATCCGTTGTACGCCTCGACGATGTAATCATATTGAGTGCCCGACAAGACCGTGGTGTCGGTGAATGTCTTGGTGTTGATGGACGTGATCTTGGCGATCTGCGTGTAATGCACGCCGTCGGTGCTGCGCAGGATCAGGTACCCGACGGTGTTGGCGTCGTTGTTCGTCCAGCTTAGCAGGACGCTGGTCGGATTGACGGTTGCCGCCAGGGCGGTGGGGGCCGCAAGCGGCGTGCTGACCGCGATCTGGCCGGTGACCGCCGACAGTACAGTGCCGCTGTACGCCTGAATCTCGTATTGATACGCGTGCGCGGAGGAGACCGTGCTGTCGGTATAGCTATCGGCGCCGCTGCCGAGCGTGGCGATCTTCGTGAAGTGCACGCCGTCGGTGGCGCGCAGCACGTAATAACCCGCGGCATGCGAATCGTTGTCCGTCCAGGTGATCCGCACGCTGGTATTGCTCAGCGCCGTCGCCGCGGCCGCGCTCGGGGCAATCAGCGGCGTGGCGGCGCTAACGGTGTTCGACACCGCCGAAACCGCGCCGGACTTGTAAGCCTCAACGCGGAAACTGTAGGTCGTGTCGCTGCTGAGCGAGTTCAACGTCACGGTTTTTGTGCTCGCGGACGTAACTTGCGCGATCTGGGAGTAGCTTCCGCCATTGGTGGAGCACAGGATGTAATAGCCGATCGTGGTCGTGTCGGTGCTGGCCCAGTTGAGTTGGATGGAGGTGGCGGATTTCACGGTAGCCGTGAGGCCCGTAGGAGCGATCATCGGAGTGGTCACCGATGCGACGTTGGACGGCGCGGCCGTGCTCGTGGCGGTCAGGGTCTTGGTGTACCCCTCGATTTTATATTCGTACGTGTGATCCGCCGACACGGTTGAATCCGTATAGCTGCGCGCCGCGCTGCCGGAGGCCGTGGCGATCTGGCTGAAATGCGTTCCGTCCGTGGAGCGTAATACATAGTAGCCGGATTCGCTGCTGGTATCCGTCCAGTTCAATTCGACGCTGGTTGGGCTAAGGGGCGTGGCGGTGACGGCGGACATGAGAGTTCGCGGCTCAAGGTCCTCCAGCATGCACGCCTGGCGCATTTTCTGCTGTTTGGGCGCCCGCTTGATGATCATCCGCCAAACGTCGCGCCAATTCTTCCTTGAAAGACCCGTCTGCTCGCGCATGCCATAACCCATAGCTTTTCAAGCCTCCGCACGGGTATCGGTTGCTTGAGGGGGCTTCTGGAGTTGCCGATCATTTCTTCAATGCGAATTCTGCCGATTTTATCGGCGACGGCGTGATTTCCGGACTATGAGGCGGCGGGTTTTTCCGCGCGTGACGCGCGTGCGGCGTGCGCCACCAGCCGGTTCGACATACGCGACCGGGTCCGCCCAACGTCTTCCGTCTTTGGACTTTTATTCCCTCGAATGCCGATGCTGAACACCGATGAAGCTCACCGTGCGCGACGCGGCCAGATTGCTCAGCGTTTCCGAAAAGACCGTCTACCGGTGGATCAAGGAAGGCGCCATCCCCGCTTATCAAATCAGCGATCAATATCGATTCAATCGCGCCGAACTATTGGAATGGGCGACCTCGCGCAAAATTCAGGTTTCGCCGCAGATTTTTGACGAGCCCAACGACGCCGAAATTCCGCCGCCGTCGCTCAGCGAGGCCCTCCGCGCCGGCGGCATTCATTATCGGATCAGCGGAAGCGATAAGGCCTCGGTCCTCAAGGCCGTGGTCGACCTCATGCAATTGCCCGAGGAAGTGGACCGCGGCTTTCTCTACCAGGTTTTACTGGCGCGCGAAGCGCTCGGCTCGACGGGGCTTGGCGAGGGAATCGCCATTCCACACGTGCGCAATCCGATCGTGCTGCACGTCCTGCGCCCGATGGTAACCCTCTGCTTTCTCGAAAATCCCGTGGACTACGGCGCGATCGACGGCCAGCCCGTCTCCACGCTCTTCACACTCATCAGCCCCACGGTGCGGGCCCATCTGCATCTTCTCTCGCGGCTTGGCTACGCCCTTCGCGACGAAAAATTCAAGCAGGCGATTCTGCGGCACGCTTCGCGAGAGGAAATCTTCGACGCATTGACCCGAGTCGAAACCGGCATGGCGCCGGCAAATGTCGAAACCCCCGCGTCGATGGCCATACCGGCCCGTCCGGATTAATCGAGCGATGAAAGCGGACACGTTATGTGGATCAGCAGTCCGATGGCCCTGGTGACCGCGACGGCATTCTGGGCCGCCAGCGGCGTGCCGGCGCTCTTTTTGCCGAGGCGCTCTTCCGCCGGGCAACTGGCGGGAACCGGGCTGGCGCTGATCGGTTCATATATCGGCCTCGTCGCGGCGGCGATCCGGCTGTTCAGCACCAATCCCGTTGAAGATCTCCGCTGGGCCGGGCCGATCCGCAATGTCGCCTGCGTCCTGCGGCTGGATGCACTGACCGCTTTTTTCATGCTTCCTGTTTTTTTGATCGGGGCGCTCATCTCAGTTTATGCATTGGAATATTGGCCCAGGCAGCGTCATCCGCGCTCAAGCCGAAAATCCCAATTCTGCTTCGGGCTGATGATCGCCGCCATGGCCACGGTGCTCCTGGCCGGCGATGCGATCACGTTTTTAATTGCCTGGGAGACCCTGACCCTCGCAGTCTTTCTGCTGGTCGGAGACGAGCAAAACGCCGCGCCAACTCGCCGGGCCGCGTGGGTGTTTCTGGCCTCGTCCCATTTCGGCGCGCTCTGTCTTTTCGGTTTCTTCGCTTTGTTGCGATCGACCACCGGCTCGTTCGATTTATGGCCCGCCAGCCTGGAAGGCATATCGCCCAATACCGCCACGGCGTTTTTCGCCCTGGGCGCGATTGGATTCGGATTAAAGGCCGGCCTCATGCCGCTGCATTTCTGGCTCCCCGGCGCCCACAGCAGCGCTCCGAGCCATATCTCGGCGGTGATGTCGGGGATTATGCTGAACCTGGGAATCTATGGTCTGCTTCGGCTGGGGATGTTGCTGGCGCATCCGCCCGCCTGGTGGGGCGCGACCCTCCTCGGGATCGGCGGAATCTCCGCTGTATTCGGCATCGTACTGGCCGCGGCGGAAGGCGATTTCAAAAGACTTCTCGCTTATAGCAGCGTCGAAAACATCGGCATCATCGCCGTCGGGGTCGGTCTGGCTCTGATCGGCAAATCGCTCGACCGTCCCGCCTGGATCGTCCTGGGCTTGGCCGGCGCGCTCCTGCACGTCTGGAATCACAGCCTCTTTAAGCCGCTGCTTTTCATGGGGGCGGGGAACATCGCCCACGCGGCGCGCACCCGGCAAATCGACACCCTCGGCGGGCTAGGCAAAACCATGCCCCGAACCGCGGCCCTCGTTGGCATCGGCGCGCTGGCTATCTGCGGCCTGCCGCCTCTGAACGGATTCGTCAGCGAATGGCTTATTTATCTCGGACTCCTCCACACGCTGACCGAATCCGATCCTGGCAAATGGACCTGGACAACCTGGGCGGCGGGGGCCGCTCCGGCGCTGGCGCTGGTCGGGGCGATCTCGCTAGTGACGTTTGTTAAATTCTTCGGCACCGTCTTTTGCGGCCAGCCGCGCGGGCGAGCGGCAAAATGCGTCGATCCCCCGGCGGCGATACTCGGCCCGATGAATATTCTGGCCGCCGCGTCGATCCTGATCGGATTGTTCCCCTTGGCGCTGGTGGGGATTCTCGGCCGGATGATTACCTGGTGGTCGCCGGCCAACACGGACGCCGGTGAATTGCTCGGCCGGCTTGCTCCCCTGGGATGGCTCACCGCGATGGGGCTGATACTCGTCGCGGTCGTCGCGGGCGTTTTGATTTCACTCATTCGCTATCAGCGCGAGCCGGTTCTTGAAAACATCACCTGGGATTGCGGCTTCGCCAGGCCGACCTCGCGCATGCAATACATCGGGTCGTCTTTCTCGCAAATGTTGGAGGAACTCTTCGCCTGGTTTTTGCGTCCGCGGATCGAGTTGCCGCGGCTCTACACCCTTTTCGTCGGACCGACGACGTTCCGCACCCAGGTTTCCGAGCCGGTGCTGGATCGCGGCGTGATGCCCGCGCTTCGCTCGGCCGAGAACGCGATCGGGCGCGCGAGGTTCATCCAACGCGGGTCCATCCAGGCTTATCTGCTTTACATCTTGGGGGTCCTCTTGTTCTTGCTCTTATGGAAGTGAGCGCTGAGGCATGTTTATTCTGACGGATTTCCTGCACATGATTCTGCTGGTGGCGATGCCGCCGCTGCTTCTGGGGGTAATCAACAAAACCAAAGCGCGGTTGGTCGGGCGGGTTGGTCCCCCGGTGCTTCAGCCTTATTACGATCTGGCGAGGCTCATGGGAAAAGGGATGGTCATGAGCACCACGACCTCCTGGATTTTCACCGTCGGCCCCGTCGTGACTCTGGGAGCGGTTTTGATGGCGGGAATGCTCGTCCCGCTCGGACGTTTCGACGCGCCGCTGGAGTTCACCGGAGACGTCGTCCTCTTTGCCTATCTCTTCGGCGTGGCGCGATTCTTCACCGCCGCGGCCGCCCTGGATACCGGGTCTTCCCTGGAAGGAATGGGAGCCTCGCGCGATGTGACCCTCGCCTGTTTTTCCGAACCAGCGATCTTCCTGGCGTTTTTGGCGCTGGTGAAACTCTCCGGGTCACTGAGCCTCACGCGCATGCTTCTCGGCCCCGGCGCCGCGAGCGCGGGTCATCTTCCCATCGCGGCGCTAATGCTGGTCGCGGCCGGTCTGTTTATCGTTTTGCTGGCGGAGAATGGCCGCATCCCCGTCGACGATCCCGGCGGCCATCTGGAACTGGCGATGATCCACGAAGCGACGGTCCTCGATCACAGCGGCCCCCTCCTGGCCGTGATTCTGTATGCCGCGGCCATGAAGCTCATGGTCATCTCCGCGCTGGTATTGCATGTCGTCCTCCCCGTGGCGACCGGCTGGCTCCTCCTCGACTGGCTGATTTTTGTCGCCGGGATGCTCGCCGTGGCGGCGGGCGTGGGAGTGGTCGAATCGGTTATGGCCCGTCTGCAGATGCGCCACCTGCCGACCATGCTCCTGGGGGCATGCCTCCTGTGCGGATTCGGATTTTTGCTGATTCTGAGGTGACCGATGGGATCCGGCTTAGACGCGCTGCTGGTCGGCGTGATTCTGCTGAACATATTCGCCCTGGGCACGAGCCGAATCCGCGCCCTCATCCACGCGGCGGCGGCGCAGGGCGTGCTGCTGGGGATCATGTCCCTCCTGGTGCATCCGCATCTGACTTTGCATCCATTGCTGGTCGCCGCGGCGACGATCATTCTAAAGGGAGTTCTGCTTCCGCAAATGCTGCTAAAAGCCTTGCGCGATGCGCAGATCAAGCGCGAAATCGAACCCCTGATTGGATTTATGCCCAGCATTCTTCTCGGCGCCGCGGGCACCGCCGCGGCGATCGCCATTGGCGACAGACTTCCGCTAGCCGCCGGACAGCCCAACACACTCATCATCCCTACGGCCTTCTGCACGGTATTCACCGGTTTCCTGCTGCTCACCACTCGCATCAAGGCCATCACTCAGGTGACCGGATATCTCCTGCTCGAAAACGGCATTTTCGTCTTTGGCCTCCTGCTCTTCGGAGCCGTCCCTCTGCTGGTGGAACTGGGCGTGCTGCTGGACCTTTTCGTCGCCGTCTTCGTCGCCAGCATCATTATTCATCACATCAATCGCGAGTTTGATTCCCTGGACACCCGG
>JBEKPV010000008.1:0-42456 GCA_049520395.1 Tepidisphaeraceae bacterium | reverse complement strand
TGTACAACGGACTGATGGGGGCACAATACGCGATGGTGAAAATGCTCCCCAAAATGCTGGCGATGCAATTCATTTTTGAAGCCACGCGAACGAGCGCATGACTGGCACGATTCATCAGCCCACGAAGAAGGAGCTTCACGGCGCGGCGCTGGGTTGGGCGCTGGCGGCGTTCTGCATGGGGCTGGCGATCGACGCCAACGACGGCAGCTACAGCCGCATGGCGATTATCTGGCTCGCGCTGGCCGGGATCATCAGCGTTGCGGCGGTGGCGGTGCCTTCGATACCGAGCATCGAGCATCTGGCCCGGCGCGTTTTGACGGCGGTTCTGCTGGTGGGAATCTGTCTGCAGGCCAGCATGCTTCTGGACGAGACGCACGCCGACCCGACTGTGATTACCGGGTTGCTGCTGGTGACGGTTTTGGGGATTTTGCAGGCTCTGGCGCCGCCGCGACTGCGCTTGCCGCTGCGGGTGATCATGGTGATCGCCTTTGCGTGTGTGGCGATCCGGCAGTTTCAGCATTTCGGATTTCCGGGGATCGACGTCTATGTTTTCCAGATGAAAGGGTCGGCGGTTTTGGCGCACGGCCAGAATCCTTACGTGCCCTCCGTGGTGCGCTATCCCAATGTTTACCCGACCAAGTGGGCCATGCGGTTTTACGGCCCCGGGGTTGTCGACAAGGACAATAATCTCACCTACGGGTTTCCCTATCCGCCGCTGAGTTTGCTGATGGATCTCCCGTCGTATCTGTTCGGCTCGCACATCATCGATTTTCGCAATTTGGATTGGGGCGGGGATATTCGCTATTCGCTGGCGATCGCCATGGCGCTGTCGGCGGGTTTGATGGCGGCGGCGCGGCCGGGGCGGTGGGGGCCTTTGGCGGCGGCGCTGTTTCTCCTGACGCCGCGGTCGCTTTATGTGGTCGATCTTGCCTGGACCGAACCGCTGCTGACGCTGAACTTTTCGGTGGTCATGTTCTGCGCCTGCCGCTGGCGAAAGATGCTTCCCTATGCACTGGGGCTTTACTTCGCGACGAAGCAATACACGGTTTTGTCGCTGCCGGCCCTGCTGCTGCTGGTGGATGGGCCGAATCAATGGCGGGACCTTTGGCGGATGCTTTGGCGCGCGGGGGCCGTGGTGGCGGTGATCACGATTCCGTTTTTTTTGTGGAATCCATGGGAGTTCACGCGGGCGGTGGTCTTATGGCAACTGGTGCAGCCATTCAGGGCGGATGCGCTGAGCTTCCTGGTGCTGATTTACAACCACAACGGCTTTCATCGGCCGCCGATCTGGACGCCGTTTGTGGTGATTATTCCCGCCGCGCTATTGGCGGTTTGGCGGGGGGCGCGCTCGCCGGCGGGGTTCGCGGCGGGAGTTACATTGATCAATCTCGCCTTTTTCGCCTTCAATAAGCAGGCTTTCTGCAACTACTACTATTTTGTGATGGCGAGCAGTTGCTGGGTGGTCGCGGCGACCCAGCCGCCGGTTTCTTCCCAAAAGCCTCATCTCGCAGTTCAGGTTTGACGCCAATCCGGCCGATAAAGGCATTATCGGACTATGTGCGCCCGGATTGCATTCATATTCGGCTCGATTTTCTGCCTGACGGCGCTGGCCGGGCCGGCGGATGTGAGCCGAATTCTTAAATCCATGAATTTTGAAGAGCGGCGGCTGGGCAATCAGGAAGATTTGCCGATGCACTGGATCAAGCTCGTGGGTCCGGGGCTGCCGCATTATGTGAACGGCATTCTTGCCGATGACCGGGCCCACTCGGGAAGCTATAGCTTCCGATTCGATCTCAACGGCGGGTCGCTGATCTATTTGTATGATCCTCACGAGGTCCCGGTTCAGGCCGGGGCCCATTACCGCGTGGAGGTTTATGTCCAGACGACGGTGCTTCCGCACGCGCGGGCGAGGCTGACCGGGTATTTCACCGATCAGGACGGGAACCCACTTGCGGGCACGACGGTTCATTCCGAGCTGTACGCAGCTAAGACCGACGATGAGGATTGGCACAAACTTACCATCGAATTGACTGCCGATGGGTCGCAAGCCGCTTATTTGGCGGTTCAGCTCGAATTGCTCCAACCGAGTTTGTACGCCCCCAACACGCTGGGCGACCGAATGCTCTTCCCGCAGGATATTCGCGGGTCGGCCTGGTTCGACGATGTGACCATCTCCCAGGTTCCGCAATTGCTGCTGAGCAGCGGACGCCCGGGGAATATCTATCGCCATAGCGATCCGCTGCAACTGACCGTGCTGGTGAACGATCGCTTTACCGACGATCTGGCGGCTCAACTGGTCATCAAGGACGCCACCGGCGCCACCGTCTACCAGCGCAGCGGAGCGCTGGATATGACGGCGGCGCAAGACCTTGGCCCGGGACGCAAACAGATGTCCCTGATGCTGCCCGATCTCCCGGCCGGGTGGTATGACGCGGCGCTGGTGATGACCAGTCACGATCAATTCGTCGGGCAGCAGGATTTGCATCTGGTCCGTCTGCCCGACGATGAGGCGACTATGCAACCCGATCCGCGATTTGGCGTGATCGCGACGGATTTGCCGTTCGAGGGTTGGGGGGAATTACCGGATATTTTGCCGGTGATGGCGGTGGGGCGCGTGAAGCTGGCGGTGTGGAATGAAACCGGGGATATCCAGAAGATCGACGCGGCGGCGTTCGATTCGCTGCTGCAACGACTGGAAGACGAGGGGATCACGCCGACCGCGTGCCTGACCGCGATTCCGCCGTCGGTCGCGGAAAAGATCGGCGGCAGCAGTTGGACCCAGTTACTGAAAGTTCCGCCGGAGGTGTGGCGGCCGGATCTGGCGTACCTGATCTCACGGCACGCCAATCATCTGGATCGCTGGCAATTCGGCGCCGATCACGACGCGGCGATGTTCCTGGAAAAACCGGAAATGCGGCAGGTGTACGATCTTCTGTACAAGGAATTTGCCGCGCTGGTGGACAATCCCGACCTGGCGATGCCGTGGCCGGCATGGTACGACCTTTCGGGGCAGTTGCCGACGACCGTTTCCCTCTCGGTTCCGCCGGAAGTGCTTCCTTCGCAGCTGCCGCTCTATATTCAGGATATTCGCGGGCATGAGGGGCACTATCTTTCGCTTAGTCTGCAATTGCTGGATCCGCGATATGGCCGGGAGGAACAAATCCGCGATCTGGCGCAGCGCGTAGTGTATGCGCTGGCGGGGGGGGCGAGTCGGATTGATTTTCCGCTGCCGTTTACGCTGCGGCGCGACGGCGAGCATGTTTCGGATGATCCGGATGAAATGCTTTTGATCATTCGCACGCTGGTGACGCAATTGGCGGGGGCGACGTTTCGGGGCAAGGTGCCGATCGCCCCGAATGTTGAGGCGTTTCTCTTTGACCGCGACGGGCAGGGGATTATGGTTCTATGGAGCCGGGGGGATTCGACGGGTTCCAAGCAATTGGCGCTGAATCTGGGGGACCATCCGATGCGCGTCGATTTGTGGGGGAATGTCACGCCGCTGCTGGAGGCGGAGGGGAATAACACGGATACCGTCAACCTCGACGTTGGGCCGATGCCGATTTTCCTGGTCGACATTGATTCCGTGGCGGCGCAGATGCGCGCCAGCGTGGGATTCGATCAGCCACTGCTTGAATCCAGCTTCGAAGCTCACACGCGGCACATCCATTTTGTGAATCCCAGCAACACCACCATCGGCGGCGAACTGAAACTCACCGGGCCGCCCGGTTGGTCGCTGACTCCCTCGGTATTTACCTTTTCCCTCGATCCCGGCGAAGTCTTCAACCGCGAAGTGAGTATTGAATTTCCCTATAACAGCTTTGCCGGCTCCAAGACGGTGACGGCCAGTTTTCAGGTTCAGGCCGATCGTAATACCGCCTTCAGCGTGCCGATCACCCTGAACCTGGGGCTTAGCGATGTCGGCATGCAGACGCTGGCGCTGCGCGATAACGGGGATCTGGTGGTTCAGCAGATGATCACGAATTACGGGGATAGGCCGATCAACTACACCGCGTTTGTCGTCTATACCGGGCAGGCGCGGCAAGAGAGATTGGTCACGAGGCTTGGCGCGGGTCGCACGACGATCAAGCTTTATCGGTTCAAGAATGTTCGGTTCATCCTGAACGCCAAAGTCCGCAGCGGGCTGCGCGAGTTGGAGGGGACGCGGATTTTGAATGATGAGGTGCCGGTGCAGTAGCTTGGTTCGAGTGCGCTGCGTCGGAATGACTGTTACACCACTTCCGACGCGCGCGGATAGCTCCCCAGAACCGTTAATTGGAGGCAATGTTTTTTTGCCTGTTCGATGGCGGTTTTCATGGCGGGGTCGTCGGCGTGGCCGGCGGCGTCGATGAAGAAATAGTATTCCCAGTTCACCTTCTTGCTCGGGCGTTTTTCGATGTCGGTGAGATTGATGCCGTTTTCCTTGAAGACGTCGAGCACCTCGGCGAGGGCGCCGGGTTTGTGGGCGGTGGTGAACATGATTGCCGTCTTGTCGGAGCCGCTGCGGCGCGCGCCCTCGCGGCCGATGACGAAAAATCTCGTGATGTTGTCCGGATTGTCCTCAATGTTCTCGAAGAGAATGTGCAGTTCATAAAGTTCGCCCGCCAGCGCGCTGCCGATGGCGGCGGCGGCGGGCTGCTGGCTGGCGAGTTCGGCGGCGCGGCTGGTGCTGGCGGCGGGTTGGACGTCGCGACCCTTGGCGGTCGTCGCCAGCCAATTTCGGCACTGGCTGAAGACCTCCGGCTTACTGTAGATCGTCTTGATCTGTTCCCAGGGCTGTTTGGCCATCAGGTTGTGATGCACCGTGGTGAGCACCTCCGCGCAGATTTTGGCGGAGCTGTGCAGGAAGGCGTCGAGGGTGTCGATGACGCCGCCGTGCAGGCTGTTTTCCACGGGGACCAGGCCATAGTCGATATGCCCGCGGACGACTTCCTCGAAGACGCCGGGGATGTCGGAAAGGGCCACGCATTCGACGCTGCTGCCGAATTTGCTGACGGTCGCGGCATGGCTGAAGGAGCCTTCGGGGCCCAGAAACCCGATCCGCAGCGGCTTCTCCAAGGCGAAGCTCCCGCTCATTAATTCGCGATAGACGGCCTCCAGGCATCGATTGGGCAGCGGCCCGGCGTTCAGCTTTCGCACTTTATCCAACACCGCTTTTTCGCGATCGGGGGCGTAGATCGGATCGCCGCTGGACTGCTTCACTTTTCCGACTTCGACCACGACGCGCGCGCGGGCGTTGAGCAGCTCGACGATCTGTGCATCGAGCCGATCGATCTCTTGGCGGAGGCGATCAAGCTCTTCGGATTGGGGCATGCCGATCTTTGTAGCCGGGGGGCGCTAAGGCGTCAAAAAAAGACCGCTTCTGGGCCGTTTTACGGGGGTCTTAATCATTCCCAAACGATTCGCCCACAGAATCCGCTCCCTTTCCCATTGGAGGCTAAATGAGGTTTGGTTCGTGGAAACTGGCGGGCTTGGCGGCGGCGACGATTTTCGGGTTTGCTCCCTTATTCGCTTTTGCGCAACCGGCGAAGCACGTCATCATTATCTCGATTGATGGTCTCCATCAGGCGGATCTTTCCGACGCGGCTTTAACCGATCAGATTCCGCGCATCACGGCGTTGCTGCAATCTTCGGTTGAATACACCCAGGCGGCGACGAGCACGCCCTCGGATTCGTTTCCGGGGACGCTGGCGTATCTCACCGGGGCGGGCCCGGCCACGACGGGAGTTTATTACGACGAAAGCTATAGCCGAACGCTTATCCCCGCCGGCGGATCGGCGAGCAGCCCGCGCGGAGCCTTCGTGGCGAATACCGAGGCGCTGGATAAAAATGCCCAGCTCATCAGCGGCGGAGGCGACTGCGGGGTGCAAAGCATCGATCCGAGCAAATTGCCCCTCGACGCGAGCGGCGCGCCGGCATTTCCGCACAGCTATTTAAAGGTCAACACGATTTTTGAAATCGTTCATGCGGCGGGGCTGCGCACCTCGATGATCGACAAACATCCGGCTTACGAAATCGCCGCCGGGCCTTCGGGGAAAGGAATCGACGATCTGTACTGCCCGGAAATTGAGGCCAAATGTGTTTTGACGGATGGCAAACTGGACGATAGCGCCGGCGACGACGCGGACCCCAAGCCGAAAGTCATCTCCAAGAGTGTGCCGCTGGCGATGGCATACGACGATATGCATCTGGCCGCGCTGATGAATGAATTGGGCGGCCGGGATGCGCGGGGCGACGCGGCGGCTCCGGTTCCCGGGCTGATCGTTATCAATCTCCAAGCGGTGAATGTCGCCGAAAAATTTAAGAAGGGCGGCATCCTCGTGTTGGACGGCACGGAGACGCCGACCAAAGTGATGAAACAAGCGCTGAATCACACGGATACGGTGATCGGCGCGATTGTCGATAAGCTCAAATCGGACGGACTTTGGGACCAGACGCTGATCGTTCTGACGGCCAAACACGGGCAAAATCCTCGTGTCGGCACGCTGACGACGGTGAATCCCTCGGTGCTGCTCGACCCTTTGAAAGCGGCTGGGATTCAAGTCGCCCGGGCGACGATTGACGACTTGGCGATACTCTGGCTGGCCGATCCGACTCAGGCGGGTAAGGCGGCGCAAATCGAGGAGGGTTTGAAGACGAGCAACCCCGATGCCGGCATCGATCGCGTGCTTTGGGGCGATTCGCTGAAGGCCGCGGGGTTGGTTGGGTATCCGGATCGGACGCCTGATCTCATTGTCGCGCTCAAGCCGGGGGTTGTGATTTCAGAAAAGGCCAAACGCTCCGAGCACGGCGGATTTTGCGAGGACGACACGCATGTTCCGCTTATTTTGACCGGCGGAGTGGTCGACGCGAAAAGCCGGGCCACCACGGTCGATCTTCCGGTGAAGACCACGCAGATTGCCGTCACGGTGATCGATGCGATGGGACTTAACTCCGCCGATCTGCAGGGCGCGCAGATTGACAAGACGCAGGCTTTGCCGAGTAGCGGGCTGGAGAATATCGACCCGCCGAAGGCGGCGAACTGATTCGAGCGGCTAATATTATTTGCGGATCGCGGTCAGTTTGTGGACGCAGGTGACGGCGAGGGAGCCGTCTCCGACGGCGAATCCGACTCGCTTGGTGGACCCGGCGCGAATATCGCCTGCTGCCAGAATTCCGGGGAGGGTCGTTTCCAGGGGGCAAGGTTCCCGATCCTTCAGCGGCCAGCGGCCGGATTTGAAAGCGTCCACGCCGGTCAAAATATACCCCAGCGGATCGCGCGCGATGCCGTCGGGCAGCCAGGTGCAGCCGGGTTCGGCGCCGATGAAGACGAACGCGGCGCTGATCGGCAGATTCTCGGTCTTCTCCTCGATCCTCTGGGATTCGTCGCCGGGTTGATAGGAGCTTAGCGTGACGCTTTCCAATCGGCGTTCGCCGTGGACTTGGGTGATTTCGACACCCTCGTGGACGGTGATATTTCGAGCCGCGCGAACGCGGCCGAGCAGATATTCCGACATGGCGGGTCCCAGGCGTTTTCGGACGATCAGATGCACGGTTCGATCGCGGCAGCATTCCGCGAGGAACATCGCGGCCTGCCCCGCTGAATTTCCTGCTCCGACGACGGCCACATCCTGTGTGTCGTAAAGAATCGCCTCGACGGATGTACAGGCGTAATGGATGCCGGCCGACTCGAATCGCTCGGCGCCCGGGGCATCCAGTTTGCGCCAGCGTACCCCCGCGGCGATCAGCACGGTGCGGGCGTGGAGGGTGTGGCCGCAGTCCATGTGCAAGCTATGAAGTTCGCCCGATTTTCCGGCCGGCTCGATGCGATCGACGCAGACGGGCGCGACGATCTTGGCTCCGAACTTAAGCATCTGCAGAACGCTGCGCGTCGCCAGTTCAGCGCCGGAGAGGCCGCTGGGGAAGCCGATGAAGTTTTCAATTTTGGACGATCCCGCCGCCTGCCCACCGGGCCCCAGGCCGTCGAGGACGATGGTGGAGACGCCTTCGGAGGCGGCATAGACGGCGGCGGTCATCCCCGCCGGTCCGGCGCCTATGATCGCCAAATCGAATGTGTCGGTGGGGATATGGCGTAAAACGCCGGTTTTTTCGGCCAGTTCCGGAAGTTTGGGATTGATCAGCCGAACGCCGTCGCCGAATTCGATCACCGGCGATTTCCTGGGCGATCCCCATCCCGTCATCAATTCGATTCCGCGCGGCGAAGTCGAATCGTACCACGTGAATGGGACGAAGTTCTTAAAGAGAAACTCCCGCACCAGCATGGTATCGCGGCATTTGCCCGGACCGACGACGGTGAGCCCGAGCCCGCCCTTCTGGCTGAGAAGCCGCCGGCGCTCCATGGCGGCCAGCAGCAAAATTTCGCTGAGACGCGGAATTTTCGTGAGAATCTCGCGTAATCGCGGGCTGGGAACGCGCATTAATCGCGTGGCCCCGCGCGCCACGCCGGTGACAATCACCGGACGGCGGGTCAGCAAATCGATATCCCCCGCGAAATGGCCGGGGCCATGCGTGACGACATGGCAGTTGCCGTTGGACGGGTTCAGAATTTCGATCGCGCCGGATTCCACCACGAATAAATCCAGGTCGGCGTCTCCGGCGCGGAAGATCGTTTGTCCGTCATCGAAGGCGCAAGGCGTCGCCAGCGGCCGAAGGGCGGCCAGGTCGGCCTGATTCAGGCGGGGGAAGGCAATCGACGAGATTTCCGCTGCCAGGGCCTCGGTCATAGCCGTATTCTAGGCGGAGGAGGCTTTAGTCAAAATGAAAAAGTGCTGATCGACCGATTTACCCCCGGCCGGGGTTCGATTGCCAGTTGGCCGCAGGCGACTAGAATTCGCGGCGCCTAGATGCCGACCAGCCCCCCATCCCCTCCCGCCGCCGCCGACTCGCACCAGACGCCCAAGATATTTTTCTCCTGCACTGGCGTCGATATTTGGCGCGGGGGGATCGAAACATTTTTCCGCGAATGTTTCGATAACTTCAGGTCTGTCGCGGGTTTCGATATCCAGCTATTCAAGGGTCCCGGCCCGGAGGCGCCGGGCGAGCATCGGCTTTGGTGCCTGCCGCGAACCGGAGGGCCGGCGAAATTTCTCGGCAGGTGCATGGGTCGCAACGCCTATGTCGTTGAGCAGCTAACGTCATTCTTCCCCCTGGTGCGGCAAATTCGCGCCCAGCGGCCGGATATCGTTTTTACCAGCGATGGCAATCTCCTGATGCAGTTATTCCGCAGGCGGCGTTGGATTGGCGTGCCGTTTCGGCTCATCTATTCCAATGGCGCCCCGGTTTCCCCGCCGTTTTTGCACTGTGACCACGTGCAAGAGGTCACGCCGTTTTATTTCGAGCAGTCGATAAAAGCCGGCGAGCCGCCGGAGCGGCATTCGATGGTTCCCTACGGCATTCGCGTGCCGCCGGGCGAGGCGGCGGTGGATGCGGCCGCGCGCGAGCAAGTCCGGCGGCAGCTTGGCCTTCCCGCCGGGCGAGCGATCGTCATCAGCGCCGGGTGGATCAGCCCGACGCATAAACGAATGGACTACGTCGTTCGCGAGGTCGCGGCGCTGCCGGAGCCGCGGCCCTTTCTGCTTTTGGTCGGGCGCATGGATGCGTCATCGCAATCGGTTCTTTCACTGGCGCGGGAGCTGCTGGGCGAGGCCAATTTCGCGGCGCGATCCGTTCCGTACGAGCAGATGCCGCGGCACTATCAGGCGTCCGATCTTTTTGTGCTGGCGTCACTCACCGAGGGGTTCGGTCGCGTTTTTCTCGAAGCGCTGATCGAGGGGCTCCCCTGTATCGCGCACGATCAAGCGGTCATGCGATATGTTTTGGGCGATCGAGAGACATTCGTCGACATGTCCCGGCCGGGCGCGCTGGCGGGGGCGATGGCGTCGGCATTGGCCCGTCCGACTTCGCCGGAGGCGGCCGCGGCGCGGCGCAATCGCATCCGGGCGACCTTCAGCTGGGAGGTGCTCGCCCCGGCCTATCGCGATATGTTCCGGGCTTGTATGGCCAATGATTTGGCCGACCACTGATGCGAGGGTTTCGTGCTCATCGACGCCAAAACACTTTCCGGTGACCAGACAATATCGGCGGATGTCTGCATCGTCGGAGCGGGACCGGCGGGGATCGTTCTCACTGGCGAACTGGCGGCGCGAGGGTTCACGGTCGCGCTGGTCGAAAGTGGCGGAGTGGAGGACGACGCCGAGGCCCATTCGCTGGACACCGCAATCGTCATCGGCGGCGAATATACCGACCCCATCTGGATTCGCTGCCGCGGCTTCGGCGGCACCTCCAGAATGTGGAACACGCTGATCGACGGAAAGCCGTTTGCGAAATTCGTCCCCCTCGACCCCATCGATTTCCAACAGCGCGATTGGCTTCCCCACAGCGGCTGGCCGTTCCAGTTCGCGCATTTAGCCCCCTATTACGAGCGAGCGCATCAACTTTGCGGCCTGGGCCCTTTCAGGTACGGGGCCGCCGATTGGAACGAGCCCGGCGCCAGCGCCTGGAACACGCCTGGCGGGCCAATCCATAGCGCCGTTTATCAACTGGCGCCGGCGACGCTTTATTCCAAAGTGGCCTTGGACGACGTTCGCACGTCGGAAAAAATTCAATGCCTGCTTCATGCGACGGTGACCGAAATCGATATTCATCCGGATGGGCGGAAAATCACCGGCATCAAAATCGGGACTCTCTGTGGCGCGAAAGCCTGCGTCACGGCCTCGATTTTCGTCCTGGCGGCCGGGGGGATCGAAAATGCGCGGCTGCTGCTGGCGTCCAACCGAGTTTGCACGGCGGGCATCGGCAATCAGAACGACCTGGTCGGGCGTTACCTGATGGATCACCCGGTCTGCCATTTCACGCAGATGTTCGTGACCAACCGCCGAGTCTTCGACGAATCCGATTTCTATGACTTGCATCAAGTGCGAGGAATCCCGGTGCTGGGCCGGCTGGCACTGGACGAGGAAATTCTTGAGCGTGAAAAAATCCTGAATTCCTCGATCGTCGTTTATCCGCGTCCGCCGCGATATCGGTCGGCGGGGCTCGAGGCCGTGCGCCGGCTTAAGGCGGCGCGGACCGAAGGCGCGGCGGCCGGCGCGATGCTCCGCGATGCCGGAACCGTTTTGCTCAATTTGCCGGACATCGTTGCCTATGCCCTTCATGCCGACCCGGCGCATATTTTCGATCAGCACTATTGGTCGCGCCCGGAGAATAACGCGGATCGATACGTGACTTTCGAGCCGCAGTTTTACGTCGAGCAGGCGCCCGAACCGGAGAATCGCATTAAGTTGAGCTCCGAGCGCGACCGGCTGGGCATGGCGAAATCGGAAATCCACTGGCGGTGGGGGAGTTTCGACCAGCGCTCGGTGGAGCGCACACGCGAGATTTTCGATGCGGAGCTTCGCAGACTGGGCTTGGGGAAAATGGAAGTGCTCGGTTCGCGCCGCTTCGTTCCCAGCGCCCATCATCCGGCCGGGACCACGCGAATGCATGTCGATCCGCGCCGCGGCGTGGTCGACGAAAACTGCCGGGTCCACGAAATCGAAAACCTCTTCATCGCCGGCGCTTCGGTCTTCCCAACCTGCGGCTACGCCAATCCGATGCTGACAATCGTTGCGATGTCACTACGTCTGGCCGAACATCTCGCACTAAGCCGGGAACGATGACAACTGTTTCTCCTCCGCCATCACCCGGCGGCTGAACACTTTCCAAAGCGTCCAGACGATGAACAGCAGGACGATAAGCCCGGCGATGAACAGAACCTTTCCGAGCGGACTGGTGAAGATGAGGAAGAGCCCGGCGGCAAACGTGCCGGCTCCGAGAATCAGGCAGACCGGCAGGGTAAGCACCCAGGCCAGCATAAGGTTTCGGAGGGTAGTCATCTGCAGGCCGGAATGATTGGCCGCCATGGTGCCGGCGACGCCGGAGGAGAGTACGTGGGTTGTGCTGACCGGCAAACCAAACATATCAGCCGCTCCGATGGTCGCCATGGCGACCAGTTCCGCCGAGGCCCCTTGGGCATAGGTGAGATGTTCCTTGCCGATTTTCTCACCGACCGTGGTGACGATTCGTTTCCAGCCGATCATGGTCCCCAGGCCCAGGGAGAGGGCGACGGCGAATTTGATCCACTCTGGGATATATTGCGTGGCGGCGGTGAGCTCGACTTTGTAAGCGGTCAGGGATTTTTTCTCACCGGGGTCGGTGATCAGATTTTGGCCGGTCAGTTTTCCGATGGCGCCGCCGACCAGATAGATATCGGTTCGCACGCCCTTGACCTGATCGGCGCCAAAATCGCGGAAGGATTGTTTGCCGGCGAGTTCATCGGCGATTTTGTGGTTCATCAGCGACAGGGCGGAATACGTTCGGGCGCTGACGACGCCGGTGGTTTTCAGGTAATCCGAAAGGGCGTCGGGCGCGTCGGCGAGCGTGACGGAGGAGTCGGTGGCGCGTGAGTCGAGGTTTGCCGCGACGGCATTGGCGCTGGCGGCTAATTTTTGCACGTCCGCGGAGTTGGCGCCCATGTTCAGCGCATACGCCCCCGGGAGGATGCCGATGAGAATCAGCAGGATCAGGCCCATTCCTTTTTGGCCGTCGTTGGAACCGTGGGCGAAGCTGACGCCGGTGCAGGTGAGCACCAGAAGGCTGCGAATTCCTATCGGCGGTGGAGTATCTTTGGCCGGGGCGCTATAAAGCGACGGGTTGCGGAAAAGCGCTTTCATGATCAGCAGCAAAAGCGCCGAGCAGACGAACCCGACTACCGGCGACACCAGGAGCGAGGTAAAGACCTCCGTGACTTTGTGCCAATTGACCCCTTCCCCGAAGACATGCCCCTTGGCGAGCATCGAGTTGGCCAGGCCTACTCCCATGATCGATCCGATCAGCGTATGAGAGCTGGAAGCCGGGAGTCCCAGATACCAGGTTCCCAGGTTCCAGATGATCGCGGAGATGAGGAGCGCGAAGACCATGGCGAAGCCCGTCGAGGAGCCGATGTTGACGACCAGTTCGACCGGCAGCAGCGCCAGGATGCTGAAGGCGACCGCGCCCGATGAGGTGAGCACGCCGATCAGGTTCCAGCATCCGGACCAAACGACGGCAACCCAGGGCGGGAGGGTATGGGTGTAAATCACCGTGGCGACGGCGTTGGCCGTGTCGTGAAAGCCGTTGACGAATTCAAAACTCAGGGCCAGGCCAACCGCCAGAACAAGGAAGAGACCCGTACTTGCGCTAAGTGTCGAAGCATCCGCCAGAACATGCATGGTGATCCCTCTTGCAAATGACCAATTCGCCCATACCCGACAGACCGCGAATATATTCGCCCAGTCCGCTCCTAATATTACCGATAGGTTAAGAATGGCCGGCCATGCCAATCGGACGCCGGCGGCATTGGGAAACGCGCTTTTTGGATAAATTAGGCCTTCAACCTCTCCAACCCCAAACCCCGAGGGATTCATCCTTCCAGCGCTGGCTGACGGTGTTCGTGTTCGTCGGCTCGGGGCTCGTTTATCTGTCGCTTATTTTTAAGTCGGCCCCTGTTTTTGTGATCGGGGAGGGGGTCTGCCTGACGCTCGCTCCCATTGTGTTATGGCTGGAACGTGGCCGGATTCGGCAGTGGTGGAACGCGCGAAATAAATGTCCCGCGTGCGGCCATGCGCGTCCATCCCACAAGGGAATCTGTCCGGGCTGCGGACACAAAGACATTCTCGCTTAGCGTGTCTGGCGTTCTGCGAGGCGCAGCCATTTGTCGGCGGCACGCATCAGCGCCTGGTCACGGGCGGGGTCGCCCGCGGCGCCGCTCAGGCTCAGGCAACCGACGGCCCAGAGCGCTGCGTAAAACCAGATGGTGCGCCGCCGTGCGGCGGGGGGGTCTGAAAATCGGATCAGTTCGTCGGCGTAATACCCGGCGGATTCCGGGCAATCCGCGGCGATGGACGTCATCGTCGCCCCGACGGCCAGCAGAGGATCGCCGTAGCAGATGAAATCGAGATCGATCAGACCGGTCAATACGCCGTTTTCGACGAGAATATTTTTGGTGGTCAGATCGTCCAGAAAAGGCGTGGCCCGGACGGTGGCCAAATAAGGTTGCAAATCGTTTCGCAAGGCGCAGAGGCGCGCCCGCAGTTTTCCGAATGGCGTGCCGTCGTCCGCCGTGGAGGGGGGGATGGTATCGCCAAAAACTTCGGTCCAATTCGCATAAGTTCCATTGCCTCCGATCGGGGCCCAGCCAAAAAAATGCGTGGACTGAGGCAAATGCCCCAACCGACGCTGGCATTCCACAACCTGCTCGGCCAGCAAACTCATCTGGGCGGGACTCATCCCATCCAGTTCATGAATCAAGTCTCGACCGGGCACCCAATCCAGGATGACATACGACCCGCCGGATTCCGTCCGACCGGCGGCCAGGACGGTCTGGACGGGCAGGCCGAGGGCGCGCAGTTCGTCGAGGTTCTGGCGCGTGTGGGCGAACATCCGGGGCCAGGGGCTAAATCGGAAGGCGATCGAATCTCCGCCGGTCAGATAGACCCGGTAGACGGCGTTGCCGCTGCTGGTCAGCGTCTGGCGAGCGACCCGCAGCGGGCGAACGCCCAGGACTCGGCCGGCCAGGCCGGCGACCGCGTCTGCGGTCGGCGCTTCGCGTAGAACGTCGGGCATATGGGGAGGAATATCGTCATATTCGCCCCGGGAAGCGTAGTTAGCTGGTGACCAAGCCAAATCGAACGTGAACTCGCCGCTCGATGGGCGCAAATACGAGGCGGTCGGCGAGCATGCCGATTACGACCATCACGATCATGATGGCGACGACCTGCGCGATATCCGAAAAATCCTGGCCGGTGCGCAGCAGGAATCCCAAGCCATGCCGGTCGGCGGCCAGGATGAGTTCCGCCCCCATGAGCGATCGCCAGGCGAAGGTAAATCCCTGCCGCAAGCTGCTGGCCAGTGCGGGCAGGCCCGCCGGGAGAAGGACATATCGGTACAGCCGCCAGCGCCTGTCCCCCAGCATCATTCCCGCCAATCGGTAGATCGGCGAATTATTTTTCAATCCGTCGGCTTCGGCGGCGGGCGAGCATTCCGAAACCGCCGAGAATCAACAGACTGCACGCCGTCGGCTCCGGCACGCTGGTGGGGGTAAAAACCTGATCGAAGCTAAATGAGCCTGTTGCGCTGAATGACAACGTATAGCTGAAATCCAGGATTTGGCTAACCGCGATTGGCGGGGCGCCGGTGAACGTGAGGACATCTTCATATTCGTCGGAATAGACATTGTAAAAAGTTCCGCCGGAAGAGACGTTCCAGCCGCTGGCGGGAGTGATCACCGCGGGGCTGGTCAATGAGAAAGTATTATTCAGCAGCACGTCCACCTCGTACTGCGACCAGGCAAAGCCGGTGGAGTTGTTCAACGAGTCTTCGATATTCAACGTTGGATCGCTGTCGTTCTGGAAGGTTCCGGCAATTGTCCCAGGGGCCAGTTGGGTGCCTGTAATCGTGGCGCTGTAGTCGCCGCCGCCATCATTCGTCAGGGCGGAGTAGGGTGTAGGAATGTCCGAGTTATTCATACTCCAAGTCTGCCAGCCGGAGATATCCGCGTTGGCAGTGCGCGCAGAGCAGATGAAGAATGCCTCTGCGATGACGAGGGTTAATAAGCAAGAAAATCTGCGCATGACTTCTCCCCGCTAAGGTGTCTATTCGATGAATCCGTATTGCCCCACCGGATGGGAGAGTATTTAAGATTTTCATCCTTGCAGACCCTCCCTTCCGGCCGGAGCATCGGCCATTACGTACGACGAAAGACGCGGTCAAGCGTCAATCGATCGCGCTCCCCGCCAGCAGGAAGATTTCCCCCAGCAGTAGACACCCTAGGAATCGGAATTAAAGCTTGCGCCTTACCCGATCACGGCATGTCCCAGCCTAAAAAAAGGGGTGGATCTGGAACCGCCGCCATTAAGACCATAACTGTTGCCAACACCTGCCCACAAGCCGCTTTTTGTGGTGTCACACTTTGTAGGGACATTTCGAGTGAGTGCAGCAATCTCGATATCCGGCAAAAACTCGCAGAACCAAGCCCACGCGATCCGTCACTTCGAAACGCGCAAAAATGCGGTTCAAATAGGTGCGCACCGTATGCATGCTTAGACCTAATTCGGAGGCAATTTGTTTGTCTTGCTTTCCCTGTAGGATCAACTCGACGATTTTTGCCTGCTGAAGGGACAGCTCCATCGCGGCTACTAATGCGGCCCATTCGATGTCTTGCGCGATTCGTGCCGATCCGCGCACAGCCGACTCTTTTTTTCTTTTCATCGAAGCGTCACCAAACCCTGTAGTGGCAAGAATGCGTCCAGGCCAAAGCGAATTCCGGAAAAGCGGGGTGCCCCAATCGAACCGCATACGACGCGCAGAAAAACGAAAAGCGGTTCGAGCACTGCTGCGGGCAATCGTAGCGGTCGCAAACTCCCGATCACAAGCCGCTTATATGGGTGTCACACCTTGTAGGGACATTTACTTGTTAAGCTTTTTTTTGTCGCGATGAGGGCATTATTCATGGTGCGCAAAAAAAACCCCCGGGCGTAGAGGGAGGGTAGGAGCCGGGGGGTAGCGGAGAGTTTAGTTAAAAGCCACGCAGAATGACTCCGCGCCGCTAGGCCTGCTTTTTTTGGTCCGAATAGGCGAAGTCCCCTAAACGACAGCGACGCGCCCAAGTCAAAAAACGAACCTAGAGTCACCGCTGGCCAGACTATAACTGTTGCCAATAATGGCCCACAAGCCGCTTTTTCTAGCGTCACACATTATGGGGACACCGCACATACGCGTAGCCTCCTTGAAAATGCCAATCAGGCGCGACGCCGGCGCGCCAGCAACCCGAGGCCGCCCAAGGCCAAGATGGAAAAGCTTGCCGGTTCCGGCACGGAGGCGATCGAGTCGATGTTTAACGAGGCGGAACTGTCGTCGGCGGTGTTGAAGGCAAAACCGTCGGAATAGAAGTAGCCGCTGCCAAACGATATCCCCAGGCGCGAAACGCTCCCAAGGGCGGTTTCGAAATCGGTGGGATCCAGCGAACCGTTTTGGCCGTTGATGTCGCTCCAACTTGACGGAGAGAAGTTCACGGTCAGTGTCGCATCGGTTCCGTTGAACATGCTGGTGGCCAGGACCCCGCTTGTAGACCACCATTCAGGATCGGCGCCGCCCCCCGTAAAGACGAATCGCAGTGACGGCGTCGGAGTCCCGGTGTAGATTTCAGTTCCTTCATCAGAGCCGAACGTGTATTGATTCCCCGAATCGGTCGTACCCTCACCGACGAACTGGGATGATTGGAATTGGGAACCGGCAGTAATCGCGCTGTCGGATAGATTGAATGTCGCGGTTAGCCCGGCATTGGCGGTGAGATTGCCCGAGAGGGTGCCGGCGTAATACCCGCCTGCGAGGCTGGTCCAGGTGCGGACGTAATTGACCACATCATAGTCCGGGTAATCTGCATTTGCGTCGACGGGGATTGGGGCAACCAGCGTGCTGCCGCTGAGGGTGACATTTGATTGCGGCGAATTGTAGGTGCCCGTGCCGTCGGTTCCGCTTTCCCCCCAATAGCTGCTGATATCGGCATGGGCCACGCCGGGAACAATCCACAGCGGCGATGCGACGGCGATGCACCCCGCGACCATCTGGCGAACTCGATCGATGTATTTCATTGCACTCTCTCCTGGGCTGAAACCACCTGGGTCGGCTCAATTCACGACAATGCCCTTTGCGAAGGGCGTGCCGATCAATAGAAGCAAAGGAAGAATCGCGGAACTATTTGGCGGTTCAAAGAGTTACGTTGCCGGTGAGGATGAATTGAATTTTGTCGCCGAACTTGAGCGACCGACCATATCCGTCGGTACCGACCACTCTGGTCGCGCTTCAAGTTGACGGAGGGAATCCCGCCATCGGGATTTTGAGGATGCTGATCATGCGGTTAAGCCTGCGGCGTTCGAGCCCCAGAAGCCGGCACGCCGCGGCGCGGTTGTAGCCGCTGCGCTTCAGCGCCTCGATGATGGTTCGCCGCTCAACGCTCTTGAGATTCAAGTCGTCCAGTATCCGCGTGCCCAGGAATCCAAAATTCGCCAGCGGCGGGGGAAGGTCGCCGAGCTGAATCACGGGGCCTTCGCTCAAGATGCAGGCGCGCTCCAGGGCATTAAAAAGCTCGCGGATATTGCCGGGCCAGCAGTAGCGGGCCAGACTTTCGGCGGCGTGCGCCGAAAGGGATTTGGGAGGTCGGCCATCCAGTGCTGCGTGTTTGGCCAGGAAATGCTCCGCCAATGGAATGACGTCCTCCTGACGCTCGCGGAGAGGCGGTACCCGCAGATTTACCACATTGATGCGATAATAAAGATCTTCGCGGAACGTCTTGTTTTCGACCATCTCCAGCAGATCGCGGTTGGTTGCGCAGACGATGCGGATATCGACCGGGCGGGGCGTAAAATCGCCCAGCGAGACAACGCATTTTTCCTGTATAACGCGGAGAAATTTTGCCTGCAAAGCCAGCGGGAGTTCCCCGATTTCGTCCAGAAAAAGCGTTCCTCCGTCGGCGGCGCGGACAAATCCGAGCGTATCGCGCATTGCGCCGGTAAAGGCGCCCTTCACATGGCCGAAAAACTGGCTTTCGAAAAGGGTTTCAGAAAAGCTCGAGCAATCGACGGGGATAAAAGGGCGATCGGCGCGAGGAGAGTTCTGGTGAATGTAGCGAGCCAGGATCTCCTTGCCGCTTCCGGTTTCGCCCTGGAGCAGAACCAGACTGCCCTGATGCGCGACGACGCGAGCCCACTCCCGCAGGCGTGCCGTCGCCGGAGCCACGCCAACGAATCGATCAACTTCTTTCAGTGGATCAGTCGGAACATCACCAGCCTCGCCGCGACGAAGATGCTGATATGGGCTTGTACGAAATGCCAAAAGTGCCCCATTTCAGGCGCTGCGGAATGTCCGCACGCCGGTCTTCGCTAGAGCGTCAAATAAAGAGGGTGATGAACGACGTGGTGATAAATCGCTCTCCCCGCCGGCGGGCACCTTACCCCCCGACAATAGCCACGCTGGATTTCCGGACGAGCGGGTTGGTATCAGTCAACGACCATAGGCCCGCGTCAACAAACGACGGGCCGGGTATCGCCGCGAGGAGGACTTTACTTGCTATTCGCATTGCGCCACAAGCCGCTATTTTTAGCGTCACACTTTGTAGGGACATGTAGAATGCGTACAGCTTTCTCGATACTCGGCGAAAACTCGCAGAACCAAACCCAGGCGATCCGTCACTTCCATCCGCGCAAAAATGCGGTTTAGATAGGTGCGGACCGTATGCTTGCTAAGACCCATTTCCATGGCAATTTGTTTGTCCTTTTTGCCTTGAAGAATGAGCTCAATGATTTCTGCCTGCCGGCCGGACATGTCCAACGCGCGGACCAAGCCCTTCCATTCGCACGGAATCAAATGCGAATCCGCTTTCGTCCTACTGACCGTTTCCTTTGGCCTTCGATTCATTGTTGTCCCAAAACCAAAAGCAACCCCTCGCCATAAAAACACTAATCCGAACACCGGCAGGGAATCTGCGAGGGAAGACATCAGCCAAAAAACTCGGCCGAGGTGCCAGCGAAATTTATGCAAAGTGGATAAGGCTGCGCCACGAACAGCTGTAACTCAAGCACTCTGGAGGTGCTTGCGATCCACCCTTTTGGCTCATATGAGTGCGCCGCACAGGCTCTTCACCTATAACGCGCGAGCGGGTTGGCCCCAACACAATGACAGAATTAATTTACAGCCGTTGCGCCGCCTTAACAAGAGGAAATTCACAAACAATTCCACCGTTAATAATCCATTTGGGAATCGAGGCGGGGAATATACACGAATGCATTTAATACCATTGGTTTGGAATTATCACGGCGGCGGTCGCTTAGAGGTGCCGGAAAATTCCCGGTCAAGTCTCCCAATCTGATGGTCGGCCGATCCCGTGGGGTTTAAAAAGGCCTCTATCCGCTGGTAACCAATCCGAATCGCACGTGCACTCGCCGTTCGATCGGCGCGAATACCAATCGGTCGGCGAGCATGCCGATCACCACCATCACGATCATGATGGCCGCGACCTGCGCGATATCCGAGAAATCCTGACCCGCGCGCAGCAGGAACCCCAGGCCATGCCGGTCGGCGGCGAGGATCAGTTCGGCCCCCATGAGGGAACGCCATGCGAAGGTGAATCCCTGCCGCAGACTGCTGGCCAGAGCGGGCAAGCCGGCGGGGAGCAGGACGTAGCGGTATAGCCGCCAGCGCCGCGCGCCCAGCATCATTCCCGCCAAACGGTAGACGGGGGGTGTGTTTTTCAATCCGTCGCGCATGGAGATGGCGATGCCGAAGGCGCTGCCCATGATCAGCACGAAAAGGATGCCGATTTCGTTCAAGCCGAAGACCAGCACGGCCAGCGGCACCCAGCAGACGCTGGGGAGGGTTTGCAATCCGAGGAATGCCGGGCCCAGAAAATCGTTGATGGTTCGCCAGCGCCACATCATGGCGCCGATCATGCTGCCGAACATAATGCTGATGGCGAATCCGGCGATGAGCCGTTCGGCGCTGACGAGATTCGCCGATAGGAGCGGGGCGTGGAGGATGCTGTGGAAGGTGAAGACGGGGCCGGGATTGGGCGAGCGCGGCCAGCCGCTGTGCAGGGGCTCGCCGAAACCGGTCGAGACCCCGAGCATGTCGAGCAGCGAATCCAGGATGTGGCTGGGGGCCGGGAAGACGAACGGACGCCACTGAAACGTCCTATATGCCGCTTCCCAAATCGCCAGCAACACCGCCCAGATCAGCGATCTTTTCAGGCCGCCACGAATCGTCGGCCGCCAGGGCGTTGACACGGTTTACCTCATCCTCGATTTCTTTGCGCACCAATTTCGCCAGTTCGTTGATGTCCGGGCTGTCGAATTTGCGCGGGTGCGGGAGTTGCACCGCGATCTCCTTGCGAATCCGGCCCGGATGGGCGTGCAGCACGATCACGCGATCCGCCAGGCGAACCGCTTCGCCCACCGAATGGGTCACGAACAAAACGGTCTTGCGCGTCTGACAAAAGAGCAACTGGAGCTGGTGATGCAGGAGGGTTCGCGTCTGGGCGTCCAGGGAGGCGAACGGCTCATCCATCAGCAAAACCGCCGGGTCCATGACCAGCGCCCGCGCGATGGCGACGCGCTGGCGCATTCCGCCGGATAGTTCGTGCACCAGTTTTTTGTCGCTGCCCCCCAGATGGACCATCTGCAGGGCCTCGGCGGTGCGCTGGGCGCGCTGGCGGCTATCGACGCCGGCCATTTTCAGGCCGAACTCGACATTCTGCGCCGCCGTCAGCCAGGGGAAGAGTCCGTGATCCTGGAAGACCATGGCGCGGTCGGGCGCCGGCGTGCGGATGGGCTTCCCGTCCAGGGATGCGGACCCTGAGTCCGGGTTTAGAATTCCAGCGGCGATATTGAGCAAAGTTGTTTTGCCGCAACCGCTGGGGCCGACCACGACGACGAATTCCCCCGGCTCGCACTGCAGCGAGACATCTTGCAGCGTGGCTGTCGTCGAATTGTGAAAACGCTTGCTGATGCGGTCGAGAACGAGTTTTCCCACCCCCGGTCGTTGCGCCGCGGCGGCGGATGCGGCCGGCGCTACCCCAGTCGATCCAGCGTTGGGCATCTCTAGCATCCTCAGGGGCTTGTCGCCGGCGACGCGCCGGTGATCTGGCGGATAATACCAGTTTCAAAGAGTCCCGTCAGGTCGGGCGGGGCTTTGACGAACTGCAAATCCGCCGACCATTGCCCCATCGTCGAAAATGTGCCCGGGAGCGGGTCATCCGTGAACTGCGTTCGCTTCAGGCTGTCCGCCAGCACTTTCGCCGATAACTTTTTCCCGTCCGACAGCGCCGACAAGGCGTCTCCCAATTGCCCGGCGTAGGCCTGCGGGTTGGTTTGCAGCCGCTGCGTCCAGGAGTGGTGGACGGTCAGGACCTTTTGGATGACATCGGGATGCGCGGCCAAAAATTCGGGCGTGGTGACGACGACCGTCAGCGTGAATTGCTTGTCGGGCCACAAATCCTTCTCTTCGGCGATCAAAACGGCGCCGGCCTGGTCAATCAGCCGCTCCCCCCACGGCTCCGGAGTCCAGGCGGCGTCGATTTTGCCGACGGCCATCAGTCCAGCCTGTTGCGAATTGGGGACCGGCACCACATTGTTCGCATCGGCTTGCCCGAGCACCGCCGTCACATAATGCCGCGCCGACACATCCTGAGTATTGCCGAGCTGGGGCGTGGCGATGCGCTTGCCCTTCAAATCCGCCATCGTCACGATCCCGGCATCCTTGCGAGCCACAATAATCACCCCATTGGCCGCCGACCCGGCGATCACCCGGATCGCCTGCCCATGGCTAATCGCCTGCTCGCTGATCACCGGCCCCGGGCCCACATATCCAATATCAATCTCCCCGGCGTTAAGCGCCTGCATCAATTCCGGCCCGGCGTTGAAAACCTTGGTCTTCAATTGCACCGGCCCCAGTGCCGTCTGAAGCTCGCCCGAGGCCACTTCCAAAACCGCCTGCGCGTGCGTGATGTTGGCGAAGTATCCCAGCCGAAGTTCTGTCAGCGGCGGGGGGGCGCTGGTTTGTGGAGAGGTGTCCGACTTATTGCAACCGTTGCAGATAAATCCCAGCAGAAGAGCCGTCAGAAAACCAGCCGAGCCGATAGTGATCCGCCTCATGAAAATCTCCGCACGATCAGCGTGTCGTTCTGCCCCCCAAAACCAAAGCTGTTCGACATAGCCACATCCACGCGAGCCGGCCGCGCTTTATTCGGAACATAATCCAGATCGCACTCCGGATCGGGATTCTCCAGATTCATCGTTGGCGGCAATATACCGTCGCGAATCGCCAGCACACAGCAGATCAATTCCACCGCGCCCGCCGCCGCGATCAGATGGCCCATCATGCTTTTGATGCTGCTGACAGGACACCCGCGCGCATTTTCCCCGAAGACGGCTTTGATCGCCCCGGTTTCGTTGCCGTCATTTTCGCGCGTTCCGGTGCCGTGGGCGTTGATGTACTGAATGTCCCTGGGCGAAAGCCGCGCATCGGCCAGTGCTTCCTTCATTGCCACGATGGCCCCTTCGCCGTCGGGATGCTGATCGGTGATGCGGAAGGCGTCGGCGGTGGATCCATATCCGACGATCTCCGCCAGAATTTTGGCCCCACGTTTTTTGGCGTGATCGAGCGTCTCTAAAATAACGACGCCCGCTCCTTCGCCCAGGACGAATCCGCCTCGCTGGTTATCGAACGGCCGGCTGGCGCGGGCGGGATTTTCATTGGCTGTCGAGAGGGCGGTCAGCCGGATGAATCCGGTGACCCCCAGCGGATGGATCATGCTATGCGCTCCGCCGCCGATCATGACGTCGGCGTCGCCGCGGCGGAGGATTTCCGTCGCCTCGCCGATGGCTTGGGTGCTGGCGGCGCATGCCGTCAGGCAATTCAGAGCCGGTCCCCGCGCCCCGGTGAGCAGCGCCAGATGCGATAGCGGCATATTCGGCTCCTGCTCCAATTCCCGCACGGCGTTCATGCGCTCGAAGGCGACTTCCGCCCATTTGACCGCGCTCAGTTCCGCGGTTGCCGGGCTCCAGCCGGAGAGGATGGCGCTGGAATAGGCCTCGAAATCCAGCGAACCTTCGCCGCTGCCCAGATAAATCCCGACGCGATCCAGATCCAGTTTCCCCGCGTCGAGCCCGGCCGCCTTCCACGCCTGCGCGCAGGCTCCCAGCGCGAAGCGCGTATTTCGTCCCGCCCCGGCGTGCGGACCTGGCTCGCCGATGAATTCCTCCAGACGGTAGTCCTTCACTTCGGCGGAAATGCTCGTGGAAAACGTTGCCGCGTCGAAAATGCTGGTCCGGGAAATCCCCGACTCGCCCGCCAGCAGCCGCTTCCAGACGCCCTCGATGGAATTCCCCATCGGCGTCACCCAGCCCATTCCCGTGATGACAACCCTATTCATGTTCGCCCTTCGATTCGGCAGCCGAGTTCTTATCGCCCGCGGTTTTGGGAGTCCATGCCACGGTCCATGCCGAAAGCAAATCCGGATCGACAACGAACTTTCCGCTGCTGCGGAGCCGGTAAGTTCCGGGTTTCGCGTCCACCACCTTTAGCGGCAAAGTCGTCTCATCGCCGCTCTCCCAGCGAACGTGAATCGCATCCACCGCCACCGCGAAGATCGTCCCGAGCTGCTGAGATTTTGCCAATTCATGACTGTCCGTCCGATCCACATGCGTCATCCCAACGAGAATTCGCTTGCCGATATCGTCCGCGGTGGCAAATCTGGGCTTGCCCATGGCCATCACGCTTCCACTTTTCGAAACACCAGGGCCGCATTCTGCCCGCCCAGACTGAAGACGCTGGTCACAGCGACATCGATCTTAGCCTCGCGCGTCTGGCCCGAGACGTTCAACTTTGCCCCATCGATGATCTTCCGCGTATTCACCGCCGGCGGAATTCTGCCGGAATGCAGCGCCAGCACCGCCCCCGCGGCCTCCGCGCCGCTTCCCGCGGCCAAACTGCCAATCTGCCCTTTCATCGCGGAAATCGGAATTTTCTCGGCGTATTCTCCAAACGCCAGCCGAATGCCGGCCAATTCCGCCCGATCGTGCGTTGCGATTCCCAGACCGTTGGGCACCAATACGCCAACGTCGCCCGGCGAAAGTTTCGCATCCTCCAGCGCGCCAGTGATCGCTTTGGCGTAACTCCTTCCGCTGGGCTCCGGCTCCGTAATCTTGTAACTGTCCTGGCTGGCGGCGAAACCAACCAGCTCGGCATAAATCTTCGCCCCGCGCTTCTTGGCACGCTCGAATTCCTCCAGAATCAGCAGCCCGCCGCCTTCGCCCAGGGCCGTCCCGGCGGCATCAACATCGAAGGGGCGAACCGCCCCCGCGGGATCGTCATTGCTCGACGAATTCAAGCGGCCGACCAAAGTTTGCCGCAGGAGTCCCATCGGATTCACTTTGCATTCGGCTCCGCCGCAGATCGCCAAATCGGCTTTCCCGCGCTGAATCGTGCGGAAGGCTTCGCCAATCGCCAGATGGCTGCTCGCGTCGGCGCAGGTGATGGTATTGCTGGGCCCCTTAAGCTGATGAATGATCGTGACATGGCAGGAGAGCATGTTCGGCAAATATTTCAACAGCCAAAGCGGCGTGAGTTGAGTCATCCCCTCCCGGCCCCATTGCGCCATGTCGAGTTGATTTGCGTCCCCGGCCGATCGCGCTGTGGTCATGGCCGCGCCCAGTTCCGCCAGTTGCGCGCTGACCAGGCCCGCCCCGATATTGCAGCCGAAGCGCTTCCCATCGAAATTCGGCGCCTCCGTATACGCCTGCGACTGCAACCCCGAATCCTTAAACGCATCATCGGCCGCCACGACCGCCAGTTCGATATCGCGCGCCATCACTTTGGTCGCCTTGCGATAGGTCTTGGGTACGAAGTCGCCGATCTTGAACGGCGGCGCTTCCCCGCCGACCTGGCAAGGAAACCCCGCCGGATCGAACGACGCCAATCGCCGAATGCCGGTTTGCCCCGCGCAGAGTGCCTCCCAATGGGCCTTGGCCCCCACGCCCAGGGGCGAAACGATCCCGATGCCGGTCACAACCACTCTTGGCATATCAAAGCGTGATGTTCGCCCCGAGGCGGTAAGTCTTCAAGAGTTCGGTGAATTGCGGCGTAAAAACGAAGTTGTGCTCCGGAAATTCGGTTCCCGCAAGATTCTGATCGATATGGCTGAACATCAGTTCAATCTCCGCCACCAACGGCGCTCCCGGCTCAAGCCCGACCCGCGCCTCTCCGCTCACGCTGGCGCCGGTTTCGGATAATTGTTCGATCTTGACCGAATAAACCAGCGTTTCTCCCGGCCGCGCCAATCGGTGAAACGTCGCCCGCCCGATTTTCGCCAGAATCACCTTTTCCGAGAAATTCCTGGCCTCACCCACCAGAATTCCCGACGTCTGCGCCAAACCCTCGATGATCAGACTATTGGGCATCACCGGAAAGTCAGGATACAGATCGTGCAGATGTTCCTCGGCCAGCGAAATATTCTTGATCGCCACCGCCGATTCCTTGCTGTGAAACGCCACGAATTTGTCGATCCAAATCCAACGCATGGCCGGCTCAGCCGAGTTTAGATTGGATGTAGTTCACGATGGTCTGGACGTTCAGCAATCTCTGCGCGTTCTCCAGCGACGGATTTTTGTCGAATTCGGTGAAATCCGCGAACGGCATGCGTTTTTTCAGTTCCGCCGAGCCGGTGGGCGTGAGTTTCCCGTCCTTGACGAACTTTTCATCCGCCATCATCGCCGGCAGATTTTCCGGGAAAAGTTCGCCGCGCGGAATCTTAAACGGCTTAGCCGGGTCGGTGGTGAACGCCTTTTCCAATCGAAACACGATATCCAGGAAGTCGATGCTCTCCGCCCCCAGGTCTTCCCGGAGCGTCGCGGTCGGGGTGATCTCCTCGGCGTCCACGCCCAGGGCGTCCTCCAAAACGCCTTGAACTTTTTTGTAAATTTCTTCCTTGGAAAATGCCATGAGTTATTCCTTTTGCAGCGTGATTTCCTTTTGCGTTAAGAGCGCCCAGCGCTGTCGCGAGTGTTCGATCAGATTCCGATCGATCGCCGCCAATTCGGCCTGCTGGGCCGCGAGATTGAAATAAGCCATTTCGATGCGCCCGGACACGGCTGTTTTGCCGTCGAGCGAAGCGAGTGCCTTGAACGACCCGCCCTCGTCGGTCAGCTTTGCCAGTTCCACATCGACGCGAAGAATCCCTCCCGGCGGGACAAACGCGCCATATTTCACATTCCGGGCCTCTTTCAGGATGGTCATCGACCTGGCGAACTCGCGCCGCAGATGCAGCAGCCACCCCGCCGCCTGGCTTAGCGCTTCGAGCATTAGGACGCCGGGGAGGACCGGAAAGGTTGGGAAATGGTCCGCCAGATATTCCTCGGCCAGCGAGACGTGCTTCAGGGCGATCAGCCGGGTCTCGGAGACGGATTCGATTTTGTCCAGAAGGTAGAATTTCACGCGTCCCTGCCGGTGCGTTTTAGCGGTCGCCTGCTGCCAATGCAAGGGATGCTCTGATCTCCTCTGCCCATGCGTACACAGGGAGAGGGGAAAGATGCCCCCCTGACTTACGGCTCCGCGCCAAAATGAGCGTCCAATGGGGGATCACTACTTAGCCGAATCCACCCTACAGCCAGTTCCTCACCCGCGTGCAGCGATGTCGGCCGTGTGGTTGTCCCTGGTCTAAAGATCACCGTGCCCACCCCCGAATCCACGGCATCAAACCCCGCCAGCCCGCCTTGGGCGGGGTTGGCATCGCCGTTATTCCAGGTCACCCAAACGTCTCGATTCAATGCCTGATCGGCCGATGATCGATTGACCAGATCGATCTCCGTCAAATGCGGTTCCACGACGCGAAGACGAATCACCAGCCGATGGCTGCGGTAATGGATTCCCACCGCCAAAATCATCGCCGCCAGAATCACGACGGCGGCGATCCATTTGCCAGAGCGTTTCACGTTTTAATTGATTATCGAGTGAAAAATTTCTTGATGGTCTGAACCGTCGCCTGTCGCTGGACCGCGGCAATACTCTCCAGCAGCGGAATCTCCTTGGGGCAGACCTGAACGCAATTTCCCGCCTTGCCGCAATCGGCGACCCCTCCCTCTTCCATCAGGGCGCTGAGCCGCTCGTCTTTCAGGGCCGCGCCGCTCGGATGATCGTTAAAGAGCCGCGCCTGGCTGATGACGGCCGCGCCGACGAACTGATTGGCCGGCGTGTATTGCGGGCAGGCCTCCAGGCAGCATCCGCAACTGATGCATCTGGAGAGCGGGTATCTCCGCTCCTGCGTGGCCTGCGACATTTTCGGCCCCGGGCCCAAATCGTATGTTCCATCAATCGGCACCCAGGCGCGAATGCGCTTCAGATCGTTAAACAGCCGTTGCCGATCGACGAACAGATCGCGGATCAGCGGGAATTTACTCATCGGTTCCAGCGTGATCGGATCGCCCGGCTTCCCTAGTTTGTCCACCAGGGCCGAGCAGCTTTGCCGCACCCGGCCGTTGATGACCATCGTGCAAGCCCCGCAAACCTCTTCCAAACACCCGCTGTCCCAAACCGGCGGCGTGGTTTTCTCGCCGTCCGTCGTCACCGGATAAGCCGCGATGTGCTGCAGACAGGAAATAATGTTCAGGTTGGGACGATAGGGAACGGCGAATTCTTCCCACCGTGACGGCTTTTGGGGACCGTCCTGCCGGCGTATGCGTATGATGATTTTTCGGTCGGATTCCTGCGCTAGGGAAGGTTCGGCGGCCGGGGCATCCATCGGCGAAACTTTATGGATCGGAACCCCCCAAGGCAAGGCGCATTGAGCCGATCGGTCCAACTTCCGATATATAAGAGTCATCATGAAGCGGTCTTTGCGATTCACCCTCTTTGTCCTGACCCTCCTAGCCGCCGCTTGCGACCAATCCCAGCCGCTTGGCACCTGGAGCGGGCCGGAAATGCTCTCCCAGGTGAGTATTCAGGACATCCCCAACGCTCCCCCGCAAGTCAAAATCCTCCGCACCCCGCATTACAAGATTTTCACCACCATCGACGACCGCCCCGATTTGAACGCCCGGATTGCCCAGCTGATGGAAGGGGCCTTAAGCGCCTACACCAAGGTCGCGGGCAATTTGCCGACCACCAATTATCCGATGCAGTGTTATCTCTTTGACGACCGGGTTGAGTGGGAACGATTCACGCGTCAGCACGCCGGCCCCGACGCCGACATTTATCTCAAAATTGCCCGCGGCGGATACACCATCCACGATTGGTACGTCGCCTATTACATCGGCGACATCGGTACCTACTCCGTCGCCGCCCATGAAGGTTGGCATCAATACGTCAACCGCCATTTCAAGGGTCGCCTCCCGCCGTTTTTGGAAGAGGGGATCGCCTGCATGTTTGAAGACGTGGAATGGTCCGGCGACCTGCCGCGATGGAATCTTTCCCTCAATCCCTCCCGCGCCCTGTCGTTGCGTCGGGCGATGGATGCCGGGCAGTTGTTTCCGCTGGACAAGCTGATCACCCTCCATGCCGGGCAGATCGTGAATATGTCCGGCATTCGAATAGAGGCCTTTTACGCCCAGGACTGGGCCTTCGCCCGATATTTATGGGAGGGTGAAAACGGCAAATACCGGCCGGCATTACAGCGGCTGATCGCGGACACCGCCGCCGGCACCGTTTTCGACCCCACCGGATCGCATCGCCGCTCGTACCTCCCCTGGAACCCCCGCGGCGTCCGACCCATGCTGGAGCATTACCTGGGGGAGGACCTCTCGGTCACCGAAACCGGTTTCAAGCAGTTCATGGCCAAAGTCGCCTATGACGAAATGAAGCAACAGTTCGAAATGTGAGGGTAACCCGCTCGGATTTCGATAATATTTCTATTGGAGCCGATGGCTTCACACGATATATTTTTGTATATGGGCGATTCGGTAGTAAGCAATTCGGTTTTTCATCGTCGCCTGTGTCATTTCAGGGGTCGTGTTCAGGGGATCGGCTTCCGCTATACCGTTCAAAATCTTGCCATGCAGTACAACGTTCATGGATATGTCAAAAATCTCCCGGATGGGCGCGTGGAATTGGTCATCGAAGGCCCGGACTCGGAAATGCAGGGCCTGATTGATGATGTGCACCGGAAGATGAACCCCTACATAGCAGCGGTCGAACAGGCCGAAGCCCCCGCCACGGGGGAATTCGTTCATTTCATCGTTCGCCACTGATCGATCATTTCGAAGCTCCCCATTTTATCACCCTGATCCGCACTCTTCTGGAATCGGCGGGTTTGAGCTTGTAGACTCCATTGCCCCGATGTTCAGGACCCTGGTCATCACCCGCTACACGTTCTTAGAGGCGACCCTTCAGCCGATCTACGGCTTTTTGCTCGCCTTCGGCGGAGCCATCCTCATCCTCTTCTCCCTGCTCCCGTTCTTCGCCTTTGGTGAAGACACCAAAATGTACATCTCCGTCGCGCTGGATGTCATCCTGATCGTGGTTCTGCTCGCCTCGCTCTTTGCCGCCAGCAAATCGATCTACGACGAAATCGAGGACCGGACCATGCTCACGCTCATGAGCAAGCCGGTGCGCCGCTGGGAGGTGATGCTGGGAAAATATTTCGGCATCATCCTCGCCGCCGCGCTGGGCGTCGCCATCCTCGGCACCATCGTCCTCCTGGGCACCTGGTTCCGCATCCCATACGACTACATGCTCAACGCCAGCACCCTCAATGACATCGTCGGCAAGCGCATCTGGGACACCCGCCTCATGCACATTTCCGGCCTGGTACCGCAATTGATCCTCACCTGGCTGCAAGTCAGCGTCCTCGTGGCTGTCTCCGTGGCGCTATCCACTCGGTTTTCCCTGGTGGTGAATCTCCCCGCGGTTCTGCTGATCTATTTTGCCGGCAATCTGACGCGATTCCTCTTCCCCATCGATAGCGGCCCGCTGGCGGATAAGCCGGCGTATGTCAAAGGCTTCGCCTGGGCCGTCAGCCTCGTGCTTCCCTATCTCGAATCGTTTGATTTACGCAAATGGACCGTGCTCTCGAATATTCGCGTCGCCAGCACGGCCTTCGCGGCGGATAGTCGCGGCGTTTATCTGAGCGATATTTACGACGGCGTCGGCCGCGCCGCCCTCTATGCCGCCGCCTATGTCGCCTTCGCCTTGTGCGCGGGTCTGCTCAGTTTCCAAACCCGCGAACTCGGTGGCGGCGAAAGTTAATGGTCCCCGTGGATGTCCCTTCCAGAGAGAAATTTCTCAACGACGTGCTGGAAATAATTGCGGGGAAATTCCCCCTGGTAAAGGTATCGCGCGGCGAGGAGCGCTTCTCCCTCCGAATTAACGGCCAAACCGCCTCCTTGGAAAACGTCTATCGCATCGCCGCATTTCGCCCCGAGGATTCGAGCAAACACGTTGAGCGCTGGATTGTCGAGTTGCTTCGCGCCGCCGAGGGAACGCCCGACGCGCACGACCCGTTCGATTCGGTGCGCTCTCGGATCATGCCCATGATCGCCCCCGACCCCGGCGATATCGCCGCGCTCGGCGTCACGCAGCCGCTGACCCAGGGGTTGGCCGTCGCCTATGCCGTGGATCAGGATCGTTCGGTCTCCTACGTGACGCCGCAGCGGCTGTCGCAGTGGGGGGTTTCCCAGGACGAACTGCACGCCGCCGCGCTGGAAAATCTTTTGCGGCGAAGCGAGGAACTCGACGCCCACGCGGCTCAGGACGAGCAGGGGAATATTTATCTGATTCTGTTTCAGACGATGGACGGTTTCGACGCCAGCCGGCTTCTGCTTCCCAATCTTCACGAAAAACTGCGCGGCCATCTGGGAACGCCCTTCGCCGCGGCGATTCCCAATCGGGACATTCTTCTTTGCTTCCGCAACGAAGACTCCGCAATCGCCAAATTGCTTCCGCAGATCAAATCCGATTTTGAGCGCATGCCGCATCAGTTGACCGACCAACTGCTGCTGGTCACCGCGGACGGCATTGCTTCGCGGGACTGATGCGTTGGTTTATTTTCACGCCTCTTTGGCCTACTATTCCGCCTCTCGAAAGGGAAAGGAAATGCGGCTGGGAATTTGTGCGGCGGTTGAGAGCGCGGCCGATGTTCGATCGGCGGGGGCGGATTTCCTGGAAGAAAACGTCCAGAACCTGCTTCAGGCCCAAACTCCCGATTCCAAATGGAAGGGCAAGCAGCTCGCCGGCAATAGCGCGCTCCCAGTCCCCGCCGCCAACTGCCTTCTCCCCGGCACGCTGAAAATCGTCGGCCCCTCGGTCGACTTTGCCCAAGTCAAAAGCTACACGATCACGGTCATGAGGCGCGCCCAAACCGTCGGGATCAAGATCCTGGTCTTCGGCAGCGCCGCCGCGCGCAATCTGCCCGAAGGGTTCGATCGCCAACTCGCCCGTAAACAAATTCTGGAATTTCTTGCGATGGCCGTCCCCCTGGCCGCCGAGCATTCGATCACGCTGGTCGCCGAGCCCCTGAGCCGGGATGAATCGAATATCATCCATACACTCTCCGAAGCCATGAGTTACGTGCACGAAATCGGGCATCCCAATTTCCAGTGCCTTCTGGACACGTTTCATTTTTGGGTCAACAACGACAACCTTGCGGATTTGCAAGGTTGTGCCAAACAGATTCGCCATGTGCACGTCGCCGACCGGCAGGGGCGCGTCCCCCCTGGCGAAAGTGGAAAAAGCGATTATCGTCCCGTCTTTCGAATTCTGAAGCAGGCCGGCTATGACGGCGGCATCAGTGTCGAATCGCCCGGCTGGATCAACTACACTGCCGCCGGGCCACGCGTCATAGCTTATTTAAAGCGGCAGTGGCAGGAATCCTGAACCCGATACGAAACGAGGAATTGAAAATCATGTCAAATCGAATTTACAACTTCAGTGCCGGACCGGCGATGTTGCCCACCGAAGTGCTGGAGAAATCCGCCGAGGCTTTGCTCAATTATCAAGGCAAAGGTTTTGGAATTGCCGAGGTCAGCCACCGCGGCAAGGAATTCGAAGCCGTCAACGACGAAGCCATTGCCCGCTGCAAACAATTGCTCGGCCTGGGCGACACCCACGACATTCTTTTCCTTCAAGGCGGCGCCACGCAGCTCTTCACGATCATCCCGATGAACTTTGATCACACCAGCGCCGATTACCTGGTCAGCGGCGAGTGGAGCAAAAAAGCCGCGTCGTTTGGCAAGGAAGCCGGCAAGGTCAACATTGTCGCCACCAGCGAGGCGAGCAATTTCGACCATTCCCCGCTCCCCGGCGAGTGGAAGCTCACCGAAGGCGCCGATTATTTCCACGTTTGCACCAACGAAACGGTGCACGGCCATCGCCTTCCCTCCTGGCCCAAACATCCGAACCTCATCGTCGACGCCAGCAGCGAATTTCTCTCCCGCCCGCACCCGGCCAAGGATTGCGCCCTGGTTTACGGCGGCGCGCAAAAAAATCTCGGCCCCGCCGGCGTCGTCCTGGCCATCATTCGCAAGGATATGTACGGCAAGCAGAAAAAAGTTCCCAGCAAACTTTGGAGCTTCAAGGATCAAGCCGAGAACAAGTCGATGCTGAACACCCCCCCAACGTTCGGCGTCTACATTCTCCTGGAAATCTTCCGCTGGCTCGAAGCCCAGGGCGGCCTGGCCGCCATGGAGCAGCGCAACGCCGACAAGGCCGCCCTGGTCTACGGCGCCATCGACTCCAGCAACGGCTTCTACAAAGGCACCGTCTCCAACAAAGACCAGCGCTCGCACATGAATTTGACGTATCGCCTCCCCACCGAGGAATTAACCGAAGAGTTCATAAAAACCGCCTCCAAGAACGGCATGATCGGCCTCAAAGGCTACCGCACCGTCGGCGGCATCCGCGCCAGCCTCTACAACGCCATGCCTCCCGCGGGAGCCCAGGCCCTGGCGCAGTTCATGAAGGACTTCGCATCCAAGAAATCGTGAGTCAGTGCGATTGCGCTTCTAAACATGGTGAGCGGGCGTGCGCAGCACGCCGGAGCCCTGCAGTTGCGTCTGCCAGCGCCAAAACATACCATTTCTCCGGGTTTAGTCCGGAGAGCTCGATTTGCGTCTTTCCAAGCGAACTGAATACGGCTTGCGTGCGGTCGTGCAATTGGCCCGCCTTTGGCCAACCGGATTCATCCAATCCCGCGACCTCTCCCAGCAAGAGGATCTCCCCAACAAATTTCTCGAATCCATCCTTCTGGCCCTGCGGCGCGGCGGATTCCTGGAGAGCAAAGTCGGCAGTGGCGGGGGATACCGATTGTCACGCCCACCACGCGAAATCAGCGTCGGCGACCTCATCCGAAGGCTCGAAGGAAGACTCACCCTTAAGGAGAACGTCACCATCTCCATCAGCGAGCTTTCCCCCGGGAAAGTCGCTGTCCGGCTTCTCAACGATCGGCTCACACAGGCCACCGACGATGTGCTCAATAAATTGACCCTCGAGCAATTGATGGAACACGTCAACCGTGCCGCTGGCGTCCAGCAGGCGATGTATTACATCTGATCCAGAGCCGCGGAGCCGCCCATGAATCTTTTCACTCCCCAAATCCTGGGCCTTCTGGATTTCCAGCACGTTCGCCCCTGGCTTGAGTCCGGCGGGTACACCGTCCTTTTCCTCCTCCTCTTCTCCTGCGGCCTGGGGATGCCCTTGCCGGAAGATATCCCCCTCATCACCGCCGGCGTCCTCATATCCCAGCGCCACATGCACCTGGGTATAGTCGCCCCGGTCGCCTGGCTCGGCATCATGGGGGGAGACACCGTGCTTTATTGCATCGGGTATCGTTTCGGACGCAATATCTCGCGCCTCCCCATCATCGGAAAACACGTCACACCCCACCGCATCGATCGCGCCGAAGTCCTCTTTGCGCGCTGGGGAATTTTAATGGTCGCCGTCGGCAGGCTCTTTGCCGGCGTACGGGGCACCATGGTCCTGGTCGCCGGCACCACTCGTTTCAATTACGTCAAATTCATCATCGCCGACGGTCTGGCCGCCGTCGTCAGCGGCGGAATGTTCATCTGCATGGGTATGTGGTTCGGCAATAACCTCGGCGTCATGTGGCACAAAGCCCACGAATTCAAGCTCATTCTCATGGTCGCCGCCCTCATCCTACTCATCGCGATTTGGGCTTATGTCCGCTGGCGCGCCGTCAAGCACAAAACGCTGGCAGATGTCCTGGTCGACGAAGTCCCGCCTCGTGAGGTGAGCGAACCGCAGGATGCCCCATGATCCGCGGCCTGGCCATCGAGACTTCCAGCCGCATCGGCTCCGTCGCCTTATCCGAAGACGGCCAAACCCTATGCCAAGAAACCTTCCCCCACGGCCTGCAAAACGCCGCCCGCATCGTCCCCGCGATCGACGCCCTCTGCCGATCCCTCGGCTGGACCAGCCGCGACCTCGAAGAAATCTACGTCTCCGCCGGCCCCGGCTCCTTCACGGGCCTGCGCATCGGCATCACGCTCGCCAAAACCCTCGCTTTCGCCGCCGGCATCCCCCTCGTCGCCGTTCCCAGCGTCCGCGTCCTGGTCGAAAACGCCCCGGACGATGCTTCCAACGTCGTGATCGTGCTGGATGCCAAACGCGACCAGATTTTCACCGCGACTTTCCAAAGGGAAAATTCCGGCTGGATCGAGCGCCGCCCGGCCCGACTCGATTCGCTGGCGAATGTGCTCTTGGAAACTCCCCGCCCCGTCTATCTGCTCGGCGAGGGAATCCCCTATCACGAGAAATTCATCCCCCAAAACGATCCCGGCATACGCCTGGCCGATTCCGAGCTCTGGCGACCCCGCGCCCAGGTCGTCGCCCGACTCGGCTGGCAACTGGCGCGGCAAAATCAGTGGGTCGATCCCCACGTACTGGTTCCAATTTATATTCGACGCCCCGAAGCCGAAGAAAAAATCGGCGTGTGAAAGATCAAACCCCAGCGGCGTCCATCGGGCCGGCCGCGACCGGCACAATGGCGGTGATTTCAACTGGTTTGGTTTCCAGCAGCGGAGGCTCCGGCCGCGGCGGTGGGGCGGCGGCTTCCGCTTCATGATCAAATCGGCATACCCCGCGAAGTAGTCCCAGGGCTGCGCAGGTGATCACCAGCCCGCTTCCTCCCGCGCTCACCAGCGGCAGCGACAATCCCTTGGTCGGCACGCTGACCGTCGCCACGGCGATGTTGATCAGCGCTTGCAGGCAGACCATTGTCCCCACTCCAAACGCCAGCAGCCGGCCGAAGTTGTCTTTCTTCTCCTTCAGTGTCTGCCAGGCGCAAAACAAAATACCCAGGTACAGTGCGATCGTCAGCATGGCTCCGAAAAGCCCCAATTCCTCGCAGATCACCGCGAAAATGAAATCCGTCGTGTCCTCGGGGAGATATCCCAATTTTTGAATGCCGTTGCCCAGACCGCGCCCCGTGATCCCGCCGCTGGAGAAGCTCAGGAGGCTTTGGATCATGTGATACCCCTCTTTTTGCGGCGCGGCGTAGGGATTGGCGAACGCCGTCACGCGCCGCCACCGGTATTCCTTATGCATCAAAAACCAAAGCCCCGCCGCCAGCACGGGCGGCAGCGTCAGCAGCAGATGCCGCCAGCGCGCTTTCCCCGCAAGCAGCATCACCATCGCCCCCGTCGCGATGAGCATCGCCGTCCCAAAATCCTGGATGATCACCAGCAAACAGAGCACCGCGATGGGAATCAGCGTCGGCAGAAACCCGCCAAAGAACTTCTCCATATCCAGCGGCCGATGCGTAAGCCACCACGCGAGATAAATGACGACCGCCCACTTGGCCAGTTCCGAAGGCTGAATCTGAATCGGCCCCAGCGGCAGCCACCTTCGCGCTCCATTCACCGCCACACCCACGTGCGGCACCAGCACCAGCACATTGGCAATGACGCCGCAAACCACGATCCAAAAAATCGCGTTGCGTTTGATGGAAGTTCCGCGTCGTCCCAGCAGGCCGTAATCGACTGCGCCGACGGCGAAGAACGTCGCCAGCGCCGCCGCCGCGAAGATCAGGTGTTTGGTCCCCTTGCTCGTCCATTGCCAATCGGCCTGCCCCGTCACGGTGGACGAAGCCGACTGAACCATGATCACCCCCAGGAGCAGCAAGGCCAGCACGCAAAGCGTCAAAACATCGCGCGTGCGCAGCCGGCAGATCGAGAGGTCCATTAAGGTGTTATCGGACCCGGCGGCTAATGCTCTTGAGAATCTTTCACCGCAGCTTAATCGTCGCCAGCGCCAGCATCGCCAGCATGACGCCTACCAGCCAAAATCGAATCACCACCTGCGTCTCATGCCATCCCTTTTGCTGAAAATGATGATGCAGCGGCGACATCAAGAAGATTCTCCGCCCCTGGCCAAACCGCTTTCGGGTATATTTGAACCATCCAACCTGAAGGATGACGGAAAGCGCCTCCGCCACGAAAATTCCCCCGCAAAGCACCAGCAGCAATTCCTGCCGAATGACCACCGCGATGTATCCCAGTAATCCTCCCAGTGCCAGGGAACCCGTATCCCCCATGATCACTGACGCCGGATTGCAATTGAACCAAAGGAATCCCAGGCACGCTCCCACCATCGCCCCGGCGATCACCGCCATCTCTCCGCTTCCCGGTATCAGCGGCATATACAGATAGCTCGCCAGCGGCTCATTCCCCAGGCGATACCCCTGAATCAGCGAAAGAATCAAAAACGTAAAACTGACAATCCCCGCGCAACCCGCCGCCAATCCATCCAGGCCATCCGTCAGATTCACCGCATTACTCGTCCCGGTGAGCACCAATGTTTCCAGGATGACGAACCCCGCCGGCGAAAGCTGGAATGCGAGATTCTTAAACAGGGGGAAATAAAGCGTATGACTGTGTGGATCGAGACTGTAGTGATAGGTGAAATAAGAAAGCAGCACCCCCAGTCCGATCTGAAACAGTATCTTCTCCAGCGAGGTCAGCCCCTGCCGGCTGGCGTGCGCCCCCGGCGGCAAAGAAGCCGCCCGCCTCCTGACGGTCAATTTCAGCCAATCGTCCACCGCTCCCACCGCCCCCAGCCAGACCAGGCAGATCACCGCCATTCGCACATAAAAACTTCCCAAATCCGCCAGCAGCAGCGTGGTTGCCGCGATGGCGAAGATGATCAGGATACCGCCCATCGTCGGCGTGCCGACTTTGCTGCGCATCAATTCGTTCATCTGTTCCTGATCGAAATTCGCCAGATCGCCGATCTTCTGCCGTCGCAGCCAGCGGATCACCGCCGGTCCCGGCAGCACGACCAGGGCAAACCCCAGAATGACCGCCGCCGTCGATTGAAAGGTGACATCGTTAAAGACACGAAGGAATCCGACGTGGTGAGACTCCAGCCACGCATGGTAGTAGCGGACCAGGAGAAAAATCATGATGCCCGCCCGGCGGCGTCGGCCTCGATCGCGCGGGCAACCGTCTCCAGGCGAACGGCACGCGACCCCTTCAGGAGTACCAAATCTCCCCGGCGCAGTCGCCGCGCCACCGCGCACGCCGCCGCCGCATCCGCGAAATACTCGACGCGATCGTCCGCCAGCCCGTTGCGCCGAGCCTCCGCCGCGATCGCCTGCCCCATCTTCCCGACACACACCAGCAAATCCGGCGGAAAATCCACCGCGATAAACCGCCCAATCTCCCGATGCAGCGATTCCGAAGCCTCACCCAATTCCCGCATTTCTCCGACGACCGCCACCCGCCGCCCGGTCGCCGGCAATCCAGCCAGCGTCTCGATCGCCGCCTTCATCGAAGCGGGGTTGGCGTTATAGGCATCGTTCAGCAACCGCACGTCCCCGCAGTCCGCCAGTTCCAGCCGCATTTCCGGCCCCCGCGCCTGCGCCAGATTTTCCAAAATTTTGCGATCGCTCAGTCCCAGCTCCCGTCCCACGGCGATTGCCGCCAGAGCATTGGCCGCCGAATGCCGTCCCAGCATCGGCACATACGCCGGCTCGTCGAACTGATTGACCTTGAAACGCACGCCCGATTCGTCGCAAACAATTTCCGTCGCGCGCAAATCATTGCCGGCCGAGAATCCGAATGTCACCCGCCTCCCCCGATAATCGCGGACCGCTTCGGCAAGCTGCGGATCATCCCCATTGATCAGCAGCAGTCCGCCGGGGGCGAGCCCGTCGATGAGGCTCACGTTTTCCCGCCGCACGCCGTTCTCATCGCCCAGTCCCTCCAGGTGTTCCGCCGAGCAATTGGTGATCACCGCGATATCCGGCAGCGCGATCTCCGCCAGATTTTTCACTTCCCCCGGATGATTGGTTCCGATTTCCAGCACCAGGTAATCCTGCATCGGATCGGCGGGAAAAATCGCCAGCGGGACGCCGATGTCGTTGTTAAAACTCTTGGGCGAAACCGTCCCCCAAAGCGGATCGCGCAGCACCGCGCCGATCAGGAGCTTGGTGCTCGTCTTCCCATTGCTACCCGCCACGGCGATCACTCGCCCGCGCATTTGCTGCCGTACTTGCCGCGCCAGCCGTCCCATCGCCGTCCGCGTATTCTCGACCCTCAGCAGATGCATCCCGCGCGGCGGGGCCGCGGGAATCCGTTCCACCAGCGCCGCGATCGCCCCAGCCGCCGCGGCTTGCGCCAGAAATTCGTGCCCGTCGAATCGCTCCCCGGATAGCGCCACAAAGAGCGATTGGCGCTTCATGTCGCGCGTATCCGTGCAGACTCCGTGCACGAACGCTCCGGCCTCGCGCGGAAAATCCCCGGCTTCCGCGCCGCACGCACGTCGTAACTGCGCTATTGAGATCGGTCTCATTCCGTTTGCCGATGCTCCAGCACCCGCCGGGCCTCTTCCACGTCGTCGAAATGATGCTTCGTGTATCCCACGATCTGATAATTCTCATGCCCTTTCCCCGCCAGCAGCACCACGTCCCCGCTTTGCGCGTCGGCCAAAATTTTCTCGATCGCCTTGCGGCGATCCACTTCCACGAACAGCGGCTTTTCCCCCTCCGCGGGAAACCCCGCGATGATCTCCTTCAAGATAGCCGACGGATTCTCCGTCCGCGGATTGTCGCTGGTAACATAAACGACATCCGCCAGTTGCGCCGCCGCCTTGGCCATGCGCGGCCGCTTGGTCCGATCCCGATCCCCGCCGCACCCAAACAAAATCCGCAGCCGCCCCCGCGTCAGCGGCCGCAACGCCGCCAGCACGTTCTGCAGCGCGTCATCCGTGTGCGCATAGTCCACCAATACCGCAAACGGCTGCCCCGCCCGCACCGCTTGCAATCGTCCCGGCGCCCCCTTGGCCTGCTTCAATCCCGCCGCGATTCCAGCGGCGGTTATCCCGAAAAGTTCTCCCGCCAGCGCCGCCGCCGTCAGCGCGTTGGCGACATTGTGTTTTCCAATCAAACCCAGCTCGACAGTCGCCTCTCCCCCGGGCCCGCGCAAAATAAATTCCGATCCCTGGCTGCTCATCCGAATATCCGAAGCATTCCAATCCGCCTTCGAATCGAATCCAAACCGCACGACTTTCGCCCGGCAATTCCGCACCATCCGCTCCGCCCAGGCGTCCGCCCCGTTGATCACCGCGACCGCCGACGGTTCGAGCATTTCAAACAGCTTCGCCTTCGCGTCGGCGTAGTTCTCCATCGTCCCGTGATAATCCAGATGATCCCCGGTCAGATTCGTAAACGCCCCTCCGGCAAATTTCACGTCCGCCACCCGCCCCTGATGCAGCGCATGGCTGGAAGTTTCCATCGCGCACGCCGCGCACCCGTTTTTTCGCATTGCCGCCAAAAGCCCGGCGATCTGAATCGCCCCCGGCGTTGTCAGCATCGCCTCGGCAACCGCCCGCCCATCATCAATCTCCACGGTTCCGACAAGACCGCATTTTTGCCCGCTAGCCGCCAGCAAATGCCGCAGCAAATAGGCGGTCGTCGTCTTTCCGTTAGTCCCGGTAATTCCAATGACGCGAAGGTGTTCCGACGGCTTGCCGTAAAAAGCGTGCGCCAGCCGCGAAGCCGCCCGGCTTGCATCCGCGACCAGAATCTGCGGCAGCGGGCAATCCTCCAGTTTCTCGTCCGTCGCCACCGCCGCCGCCCCCCGGTCCCGCGCCTGCGCGACAAATTTCGTCCCCTCCGTCGCCGGCCCCGATCGCGCGACGAAGAGATCCCCCGGCTCAATCAGCCGGGAATCATCGCAAATCCCATTGATTTGATAATTGGGCACCCCAGCCAAAGACAGATCAGAATCAAACTCGCGCAGGAGCTGATGCAGCAGCATCGGGAATTCCTTTTCCCAACTTCGCCCGACCGCTTCCAGCCGCCGGTGCGGGTACAAGAACCGCCCGCGAATTTTATCAATCTACCCCAGCCCACGCAACGCCGAGGGCGTTGGGCAAGTGAATCCGTTTGAAACCACCCGATCAATGGCTGGTACTCTATTCCGCCGTAAACAGGCAAGTCGTGGACCGACTGAACGCGCGGGGCTTCTCAGCAAAGATAAACGCTCTCCCCGCCCTTGATCTGCCGCACCGGGATCGACCGCCCCTTCAATTCCGCCGCCGTTAGCGCAAACATGGGCGAAATCTCGATCAGCGTATCCGGCTCCCCGCAATTCAGCGCCACCGCCACGCCGGCCTGCTTGAGCCACCTCGCCGCCCGCAGCACCTGATCCTTCCGGCACGTCGCCGGCGAACTTCCCCCCTCCGCATTCTTCACCGGCGAAAATTCCTCCGCGCGATCGGTCGTATAAATAATCGGATTCTTCGCCAGCGGAATCGCGTCAAAGACGAACTGCTCCAGCTTCACCGCGTTCGGCTTCTCCGGCTTAATCGACCGCCCCTGCTCATCCACAAACGGCACCTTCTTCTCCGCCCGATGCCACGGCAGATTCAATCGCCCCCCGGCATTGAGCTGCTCCACAAAACTAACCCGCAGCGCATGCACCGCAATCGAAGCCGCGTTCAAATACGGCTTCCCATCCGCCCCCAACCGGTGCGCCAGTTCCTCCGGCAAATCGCTGTATTCGATCACCTGCAGCACGCCGTCGCCGAGCACGAAATTCCCCACCCGCTCCTGCGCGCTGGCCTTGGGAATCGTTTTGCTCGACATCTCGCTGCCGCTCAGGTCGTGCAAACCCAGAAACAGCGGATCGATGCAGTGGACCAGTGGATTGTCCACCTGAAAATAAGAAAGATGCTCCACCCCGCGGCGGCGCATGTCTTCCAGCGCGCCGCTTCGGGATAAGGCGCTGAGGCTTCCCCCATGCCCGTCCGGCGAAAGCGCCAGCGAATCCTTTTCCGCCAGCAGCAGCCGCCCGTCCAGTGAAAAAGCCGGCGCCATTCCTTGCTGGAAAAACAGGATCGATTGTTCGTCGTACCCGAAAAATTGATGCTTCTGAAAAAACGCCCGCGTGGGGATATCGTTGATATCGCTGGTCATGATGTACCACGGAATCAGCCGCCCGCAGCGAAGACTGTGGGCCCGAAGCTGCTCGGCAAAAACCTGAAACAGCGGCTTATTCTTCACCGGCGTAATCGGATACTCCCCCTTGGGCCCTTCATACCCCAATCGCGTCCCCTGCCCGCCGGCAACCAGCATCGCCGCCACTTTTCCCTCGGCCAAAATGTCCTGGCCGCGCTGGGTCGCTTGCGCATAAAGATCGCGCTGATCCGGTTCCGGAACGTGAGGATACGCTTTGACCGCTTGAATATCCCTCGGCAGCGCAACCGCCGACTTGCCTTTCACATATTTCCGCGACAAATCCGAAAGATTATTCAGATCCAACGCCTGCAACTGACCCACGAGCCGCTTGCGCGCGCCGCTGTCCAGCGACTCGTAAAATCGCAGCACGTGGTCCTGGCCGATCGAGGATAGTTTCCTGCGCAGTGGCGAGAGGTCCATACAGATAATCC
>JBEKPV010000007.1:0-42629 GCA_049520395.1 Tepidisphaeraceae bacterium | reverse complement strand
ATCTCGGCTCATTTTTGCCCACCAAAGTTACTTGGACCATCTAACCGTTGAACGATTGTTGCGCGAGATACACGCTGGCGCGGGAACGGTATCAGATTGGCTCAGGCGTAATGACCAATCGCTCTTTCGCAGGGGCCAATTACGTCAACTCCTCACTATGTTGCGGGATGAGGATCCGGCCCGTTATATCGAGTCCCTACTCGATCTATTTACCGCTTCAGGTATTCGCTTTCACCTGCAGCACCTTGGGTTGCAAATCCTCGGAAGCGCTGAAATACCTACAGAGTCCGAAGTAGACCTTGTCCTCAATCTGCTCAAGGTACAAGAATGGATCAACCATGTATTCGCGCATGTGCTGAGCGGCCGAACTTCCTGGTTTGATGCACTTCGGCGCAGGGGTGCGCTTGACTCCTGGTTAAGCAGTATTGATGAACAGCAAAATCGGCTCGGGCTGGTGACGGTGGAAAGCGTAATCGACCATCGGAGCAAAGAAGCCGAATCTCTCCTTCTCGTCGGTACAGCTGCCGACATCCAGAAACGACTGGAAGCAACAATTTGGCGGGGGAAACTGTGGAAAATCTCCGACGGCTTATTTGCGGCGTATCTCGAACTTGCCCACAATGGCTCGCGCATCACCGAATACATTGACTGGACGGCATTGGCCAAAGAACACCCAACGCGCTCTTTAGAACTTTTGCAGGTTTGCCTTTTGCGTTTATTGGCAAACGAAGATCTCGATGAGGCCAAGACCGAAAAATGGTTCCATGAAACCTCGATTATGACGAGGCAACCGCTGGAGGCATTAATTTCAGCGGTGAGTGGACATCCGGCCCGAGCGTGGGATTTGTTCCTGCATTGTCTCGACAGTGCCGCGACGAAACTTCGAATCCTACGTCGTGCGGCAAAGCACGTCGAATTCCAAGCTGGCAAGTATGAAAGGCGACGACAACTCAAGCGCATGATACGTTTACTCATGTGCCTCCTTAGGACAGCCGGGGTGAAACTTGCTAAATCTGAACCTGACCGACTGTGGCATTCCGCAGGCACGCTAGGGCTGAATAAACCTCGGGCCGTCAACCGTGTAATCGCGTCTTCTATTGCAGGATTACCGGCCGCCTGGGCTGATAGGGCAATACAGTGGCTTTTAGAAGGCGATCGGCGATTTACCTGCGGTGCCTCAAAATGGCCAAGTGGAAATGATGGCCAACGATACCGGTCTACGCGAAAAGTTCTTCGCCGCTTCGGCAAGATCTGCTCAGCCTCGACATTCAGCAAATTAGAAGCGGCGATTTTGTTGCATCGGCCTGCTCATGAACTAAAGGATTTCGAGCTATCTCACGATCGTTTCCACACGAAATGGAACGGTCAAACGCACCTGATCATTCAACGCCGAAAACTTTTCCTTGGCCAATACCTCTTGTTATCTGCACTGCCGAGTAGGCGACTGAACGCGAACACTCGCGATTGGTTGGGGGTCCTTGCTAGAAAATTTGGAGCGACGGCTGATCATCTTAGGTGGGAGCCAAATTTTATTGGGGGGACCGTAATTTCACCTATCCCTCAAGATCGAATCGCACTTGTTTCGGACAAACAGTGGAAACAGATTGTCGAAAAGAACTGGGATCCTTCGGCGCGCCGATGGAAGAAAATGGGTAGGGATTTCGTTGCAGAGGCCGGTCCTGGGACATTTGCGAACAATTTAGCGGCGGTCGCCCGGCTGCAGCCGCAGCGATTTTCTCGATTGTCGCTGGACTTCCCGGTGACTATCGATGCCCGCTACATTTGGTCGCTCCTGCGCGCCTTTGCGGAAACAAAGCCCCCCGATCCGGCCTCCGCACACTCGGATTGGGCTCCCGCAAGAGCGGAAATCCTTGAACGATTTGCCGACCGATTCTCGTCCTTTCTCGCCGACCGGGAGGTCGCCAGCGCCTTCGTTTCGATGTTACGCCAGCGCTCCGATGAAAATTGGAGCGACAAGGTCCTTCAGAGATTGATAGCCCTCGCAAAGAGCCATCCTGACCCCGCCGCGCAGCGCGGAAATGCTGCGGACCGAGAATCCCGAGTCGATCTTACGCAAGTAGCAATCAATTGTATTCGGGGGCAAGCTGCAGGCGCCATCGAAGGAATTCTGTATAACCACCTCGAAAAACTCGAACTCTTTCGACCAGCGGTCGATTCGTTGCTGGTTGATCCCCACCCCGCGGTCCGGGTCGCGGCTGCCGGAATTGCATTACCGATGCTTAACGGCGACCGAAACAAGGCCCTCGATGTATTTCTGCGCGCTTGCGACCATCCGGACGACCGCGTACTAAAAAATCATAACACCGATAGATTCCTTTCATACATGCTGCTTGAGCAACTCGAACACTTGCGGCCTTTGGTAGCTCGGATGGTCAATTCATCCGTAGACGAGATCGCATCCCAGGGTGCGGAGTGGGCAGCTGCCGTTTGGTCGCATTCGGGCAAGTTGAGGGATCTCGTGGACCGGTGTGCAGCCGGAAGTGAAGCCCAGCGAAAAGGCGTCGCGGAAATGCTCTCTAGAGAAATTGGCAACCTCAGGACCGGAAAGGATGCGGTGGCCTTATTGGCGTCCTTCTTTGAAGATCCAGACGAAGAAGTGCGCAAACATGCTGCGGTCGTGTTCCGCTATCCTAAGGCGTTCGGCCGCGATGATGCGGTTTGGCTCGTCGACCGGTTTGTTGCGAGTCAAGCATTTCGGAAGAATGTTGAGAATTTTGTCCTTGGCTTGTTTGAATTAACGATACCTTTGCGCCCCTTCGCGAGGGCGATAGCGAGCCTAGTAAATCGAATGGTCACTGCGACCGGGGATCAAGATGGTACGCAGGAGGATTATTGGTGGCACGCCGGTCAACTGGCACCAGTTCTTCTGAGATTATATGAACAATCCGAGGGTGACGACTCGACTCGACGGCTTTGCCTCGACGCGTGGGACCTATTGCTTCAGAATCGTCTCGGCTATGACGTGCTCAAGCATATCGATAGCTAATCTGAGTGACCTCCATCGCATCGGAGAGGAAAATCCCTTTGGTTTATTCGTTGGGAATCCGGATGAACGGGTCGGCGGTTCCGGCGAGGCGCTGTTGTTGGACGCGGGGCGACAAATGCGCTTCAACCCATTGAACCCACTGGCCAATCCCCTGATTGGATTGAAGTGACAGCTGGATAATCGGCATCTTCGCCTTCACGCGCATCACATCCTGATTAAACACTTTGAAATCGAATTTCACCGAAGGAAGCAAATCGATTTTGGTCAGCAGCACCACGTCGGATCGGGCGATGAGGAAGGGATATTCGGTAGCCTTATCGTCGCCGCCGGCTACGCTGAAAACGCTGGCGCGAAGATGATGGCCCAGATCGAATTCGACGGGGCTATGGGCGTTGTCCTCCGATTCGATCAGTAGAAGATCCAGTTCGTTGAGATTCAATCCGCCGAGGGCTTCGCGCAGATTGATGGCGGCGAGGTTGTCGGTGACGAGGGGAATGGCGCGGCAGCCATGGCGGGTCATGCGCTCGACTTGCCGCTCGGCGGCGAGATCGCCGACGATGGCGGCCATGCGAAGTTTTGGATTAAGGCGGGTGAGCAGCGTTTCGATCAAGGTGGTCTTGCCCGAACCGGCGGGGCCGACGAGGCTGATGGCGGTGACGCCGGCCGCGTCGAGCGTGGCGCGGTTGGCGCGGGCGATCTGACTGTTGAGGTCAAATCGAGTTGGATATTGAGGCGCCATACCACCGCTCCACTCACAGCCGGCTGACCGGCAACTCCTTCTGGAAGATCATTTCCTTCGGCCCATCGCCGGAGAGCTTCAGGAATAACTCCTCGGGCCCGAGAATTTCGGCGGAAGCGCTCAAGACAACTCCTGCGCCGTGGAATGATTGGACGGCTCGGGCAGGCGGAGCATGTCCACGATTCTGGCGGCGGTTTCTTCGACCGCCTGAAATACGATTCCCGGCCGGGCGGCGACGGCGTCGAGGGAGTCGACGATGCGATCGGGTTCACCCACGAAGGGACGAGTGACGACTTCAAACGACCCGGCGGGGAACTGGGTCAGGAAACTGGTCACCATATGGCGAGCCAGGTTTCCCGTGGAATCGGAAAGCACGTAGAGCGGGGTCGGACCCCGGCTCCTGGCGGGTGCTGAACGTACCGGATGGTTTCGCACTTTCGTCATGGTCACCCAGATGATCGGATGTTATCAGCGGCGGCAAAATCGGACTTTGCCCGGCTTTGGGCGTAGGGGGATTTGCCGATGGGAGGAGCCGGGTGCGGAACGGGCTTTGCGACCGATTCTTGATCTGCGTGCCGAGAGGCGATTACAACTGCGGCGATGGGCCGCAAGGCAAAAAACGTGACCCCTCCGGAGGCGGTTGACTTCCTTTACGCATTTCACCTGAGCAAACGGGGGAAAATCACGTCGGATTGGGTTGCCGGGCCGTTCCCGCAGATCAGCGGATATTCGGCCAGCGCGCTGCAAAAGCGCGGCTGGGACGAATTGGTCTATCCCAAGGATCGGCCCTTGCTGAGGAACCGCCCGGCGGTGTTGCTTGCCGGGCATGGGGACGTTCGCGAGTACCGGCTGATTACCGCCGACGGGCATCTCAAATGGATTCGGGATTACGCCCAGCCCGTGCGCACGGAAACTGACGGGAGCCTGTTCGTTGTTGCCGCGGCGCAGGAAATCACCGCTGCCAAGCGCTCGCAGGCGGAGATGAACCGGCTGGCGTCCATCGTCGAATATTCGCAGGACGCCATCATGGATACGACGCTGGACGGCGTGATCGTGAGCTGGAACCGCGCCGCGGAGCGGATTTACGGATATTCCCTGAAGGAGGTGAGGGGCCGCACCGCGACGCTTCTGGTGCCGACGGATCGAATGGACGAAACGGCGCGCATTCTCTCGGCCGTTCGTCGCGGCGACGTTGCGCGGCTGGAAACGGTGCGCATCCGCAAGGACAAGACGCCCATTCCCGTGGCTCTCACGGCCGGGCCGGTGCATGACGCTTCGGGACAACTGGTGGGAATCTCGACCATCAGCCGGGATATTTCGCAGCTGCGAAACGCGCAATCGGCGCTGCAGGATTCGGCCACCAAGACGGAGGCCATTTTGAATACCATGGTGGACGGCGTGATCACCATCGACCAGCGCGGGCTGATCGACTCGTTCAATCCCGCGGCCGAACGACTGTTCGGATACACCGCGGCGGAGGTTGTCAATCGGAATATCAAGCTATTGATGCCGCAGCCGTATCATTCCGAGCACGATGAATACCTGCTGAACTATCTGCGCACCGGATTGGCCAAGATCATCGGCATCGGGCGGGAAGTCGTCGGCAAACGCAAGAATGGCTCCACATTTCCCATGGATCTCGCTGTTAGTGAAGTCTTCATCGGCCAGCACCGCCTCTTCACCGGGATCGTTCGCGACCTGACCGACCGCAAGCGATTGGAGCGGCAAATCCTGGAAATCAGCGATCGCGAGCAGCGCCGAATCGGCCAGGATTTGCACGACGGCCTCGGGCAGCAGCTTGCCGGAATCGGGTTTCTGAGCAAATCCCTGGAGAACCGCCTCGCCCCCAAGGCCGCCGCCGAATCCGGCGACGCCCGCCAAATCGCCCGGCTCGTCACCGAGGCCATCGCACAGGCGCGCGGCATGGCGCACGGGCTGCATCCCGTCGATCTCTCCGCCACCGGACTTATGTCGGCGTTGAAGGAATTGGCTTATACGGTCGAGCATACGTTCCGGATCGCCTGCACGCTTAAGTGTGATAAGCCGGTGCTGCTTTCCGACGAGGCCGTGGGAACCCATCTCTATCGCATCACGCAGGAGGCGGTGAATAACGCCATCAAGCACGGAAAGGCCAAACACGTTTGGATTGTTCTGACGCGCGCCCGCGATACAATCACGGTGTCGGTCAGGGATGACGGGATCGGGTTCCCCGAGGTGCTGCCGGAGAAGAAAGGAATGGGACTGCAAACCATGCGCTATCGCGCCGCGTTGATCGGTGCGACCCTTTCGATCCTCAGACTGCCAACCGGCGGAACGCGCGTCGATTGTGCTCTGCGCGAAGCCGAGGCTATTGTTCAAGGCGAAACGAATGGCAAAGACGCCCAGCAAACCTGACAGCAAACGGTACAGAATATTCCTGGTGGAAGACCATCCGGTCATGCGCCAGGGATTGGGCCGGTTGATCGACGATCAGCCTGACATGAAGATGTGCGGCGACGCGGAGTCGCCGCCGGATGCAATGCGGCTGCTGGCCGGCGCCAAGGCGGACATGGTCATCGTCGATCTGACGCTCCGCGGCGGCGACGGACTGGAACTGTGCAAGCAAATCCGCGATCGCTGGAAGGATCTGCCGGTCCTGGTGGTCTCCATGCACGATGAGTCGCTTTATGCGGAGCGCGCCCTCAAGGCCGGCGCCCGCGGTTATGTGATGAAGCAGGAGCCGCAGGAAGCCGTCATGAACGCCATCCGTACGGTTCTTAAGGGACAGATCCACGTCAGCAACGCGATGTCCGCCAAGTTACTGCAAAGCTTTTCCGGCAACCGTTCCTCGGCCGATCTACCTCCTTTGGCGAGGCTGACCGACCGCGAACTGGAAATCTTCCGCCTCATCGGCGAAGGCCAGAGCGTGCGGGCCATCGCCGAAAAGCTGTTTCTCAGCACCAAGACGGTCGAGGCGCACAAGGAACACATCAAGCAGAAACTCAATCTGAAAAGCAGCAACGAACTCCTGAAGTACGCCATCGAAGCGCGCCTCACCGACCGAGGCTGAACTGCCCCGACACCGATCTACTCATGTCCCGCCACCGCGAACTCCTGGCGGTCGTGCGGACGCGTGCTGTTATGGTCGTCCGCGGCGGGCTTGGCATTTCCGCTGCGGATTCGCATTCCATAGAACGAGCGGTAGACGAAGAACAGCGCGATCGCGTAGAACGCGATGGCGAGCCAGAGCGTCAGGTGCGGCGGGAGATTGGGGTTCTTCGTTAAGCCGGCCGCCAATTCCACGGCCAGCAGGCCGAATAGCGTGGTGAACTTGATGATCGGATTCAAGGCCACCGAGGAGGTGTCTTTGAACGGATCGCCGACGGTGTCGCCGACCACGGTCGCGGCATGGAGCGGGGTGCCTTTTTCACGAAATTCGACTTCCACGATTTTCTTGGCGTTATCCCAGGCGCCGCCGCCGTTGGCCATGAAGATCGCCTGGAACAGGCCGAACGTCGCCATTGAAATCAGGAATCCGATGAAGAAGAACGGGTCCACGCACGCGTATGCCAGGGCGGTGAAGAAGACGACGAAGAAGATGTTCAGCATTCCCAGCTGAGCGTACTTGGTGCAGATTTCCACAACTTTCTTGCTGTCGTTCAGCGAAGCGGCCTCGGCGTCCTCCAGGCGCATATTCCGCTTGATGAATTCGACGGCGCGATAGGCGCCGGTGACCACCGCCTGCATGCTGGCCCCGGTGAACCAGTAAATTTCCGCGCCGCCGGCAATCAGGCCCAGCAGGAACGGAGCGTGGAGGATCGACAATTTGGAAATGGCGGTTTGATCCGTCAGGCCATTGGTTAGCATCATGATGATCGAGAAGATCAATGTGGTGGCGCCGACCACGGCCGTCCCGATGAGCACCGGCTTGGCCGTTGCCTTGAACGTATTTCCAGCGCCGTCGTTTTGCTCCAGCAGCAGCTTGGAGTGCTCGAAATCAACGTCGACGTCGTAATCGCGCTTCAGTTGCGCGCGAATGCCCGGCAGGGTCTCGATCATGCTCAATTCATAAACGCTCTGAGCATTGTCCGTAACCGGCCCGTAGCTATCGACGGCAATCGTCACAGGGCCCATGCCCAGGAATCCGAAGGCAACCAGCCCAAAGGCGAAGACCGCGACGGCCGCGCTGGCGCCGGGGGTCAGCAGTAAGGCCATGCCATTGGCGCCACCCAAACTGGCCACGCCATAGGCGACGGCCATCAGACCGCCGATGACAATCCCGCCCATCCAGAAAGCGGAGAAATTGCCGGTAACCAGGCCACTGAGGATATTCAGCGACGCTCCGCCTTCACGGCTGGCATCGACGATCTCCCGCACGTGGCGACTATGAACGCTGGTGAAAATTTTGGTGAATTCCGGAATCAAGGCTCCGGCAACCGTGCCGCAAGTAATGACCGTGGAAAGCCTCCACCACAGGCCGTCGCCCAGATTGTGGATCAGAAGCCATGAGCCGAGATAGGTGGTCAGCACGGAAACCAGACTGGTAATGTAAACCAGGCTGGTAAGCGGCTTTTCAAAATCCATCTCCTTGACGTCTGAGTAAAGCTTCCGCGCGATGGTTTCATTGATCCAATAGGACACACCGCTGGTGATGACCATGACCAGCCGCATGGCGAATATCCAGACCAGAAGTTGGACCTGAAGTTGCGGGCGCACGGCCAGCAGGATGAAGGTAATCAGCGCCACGCCGGTGACGCCATAGGTTTCGAAGCCATCCGCCGTTGGCCCGACGCTGTCGCCGGCATTGTCGCCCGTACAGTCGGCGATCACGCCGGGGTTGCGCGCATCGTCTTCCTTGACATTGAAGACGATCTTCATGAGGTCCGCGCCGATATCGGCGATTTTCGTGAAAATTCCGCCGGCGACGCGCAAAGCCGCCGCGCCGAGCGATTCGCCGACGGCAAATCCGATGAAGCAGGGTCCGGCATAAGTCACGGGGACGAACAGGAGAATAATCAGCATCATCAGCAGCTCAACGCTGATGAGCACCATGCCGACGCTAATCCCCGCCTGAAGCGGAATGGCGTAAAGCGGATAGGGCTTGCCCTTCAGCGAGGCCAGGGCGGTGCGGCTATTGGCGAACGTGTTGATCCGCATCCCGAACCACGCCACCGACACACTTCCGGCGATCCCCACGAGGCTGAACAGCAGGATGGTCAGGACCTTAACCGCCGTCATGCGCTGGCCCGATTCGTCCGTCGTAAGAAACCCGAAATAGATCACCAGCACCGTCCCGATGAAGACCTCAAGCAGCAAAATGAATTTGAGCTGCGTCTTGAGATAGGTCTTACAGGTTTCGTAAATTGTTTCGGAAACCCTGCTCATTGCCGGGTGAACCGGCAGGGCTTTGAGGCGGCGGAAGATAACCAAGCCAAACGCCAATCCGGCGAAGCAGATCACCATACCGATCGCCAACAGGTCCCACCCGCCGATCAAATTGTGGAAAAACCGCGCGCTGTTCAGGTCGGGGATCTTGAGGCTGGCTTCGCTGGCCAGCGACGCCGAGGGAAATCCAATCGCGAGGGTAAGGATGGCGGCAAGGAACCAGGCCAGGGGCCGACGCTTATTGGGGATTGAGAATTTCATGGTTTGGGACCTTTCATGACAATGGTGTTGTAAAGGCTTGCGAAAATATCGGACAACCAGGCGAAGCAGAGAATCAGAGTCGGCCCTATTCTTCGCGTAGGGGAATCCGCTGATGCACCTGGAAAGTGGGGTATTTAGCGAACTGGGCGGGGATCAGGACAAACGGCTCGCCAGCCGCCTCTACCGCGAATTCGACCGGACGATTTCCACCGAGCAGGGCGCATGGGCCGCCACGCACGACGATACGCTTCCGAGCAGGATTCGCTCGAGGCCGCTGAGTCGTCTGGCTCCGAGGAAGATGCAGTCCGCCCCCCATTTATCGGCTTCCGCGATGAGCACATCGCTGGGCCTCCCGGCCAGCACTTGATGAGTGACAAGCAGGCCGGATTTTTTCAACTCTTGCGCGGCTTCATGAACGGCGCCGGACATTCGTCTTCGGGCTTCATCCTCGATGGCCACGGGGATCGTTCCCTCCAGCGTGGTCGCGGCCGCAATCTGGATTCGAGAATCCAGTACCCCCACGACACGGGCCTCGGCGCCGGCCGGCCAATTTCTCGCGGCAACCGCTTTTACCGCCGCCCTGGCGTTTTCCGAGCCGTCCACGCCGATCAGCAGACGAATGGCTCGTTGCTGGCAATGCAGGTGGTGACGACCGATCCGCACCGAGCAATCCACCTGGTGTGTCACATGCTCCGATACGCTCCCAAGCACCAGGCGACTGAGTCCCGTGCGCCCGTGAGAACCGACCACGATGAGGTCGGGTCGCCAGGCGTGGCTCTCCCTGATGATGGCCGACGCCGCCTGATCCACCCAGGCCTCGGTGCTGATTCGCCAGCCGGGAAAATCCCCCCGCAAGCGATCGGCCGCCAGCGCCGCAAACGCGCAGGCTTCCCGTGACTGACCGGCATCGGCCGCTTCCCTCTCCAGAACCTCCGAAAGACACGCCCCGGATTCGCTCGCCTCGCCACTATAATGCCCTGCCGCAACCGGCGAGCAGGCTTCTTGCACGGAAAGGATCAACGCTTCCGCCACGGTCGGCAAACCGGCGCGGCGCAGATCCACAATCGCGGCGTCGGAACATTCCGATCCGTCGTATGCAATGAGGAGTTTCATGGCCAACCTCCAATTCTTTGCATTTCAATGCAAAACCGCGAGGCGCTGCGTAACGTCGACGCGCTTCAATTCCATCGCTCCTCGGTTGCCAGGGACTTGCCGCCGGCCTCGCGAATTCGGATCACCGGAAGCACGCTTTCAACCATTTCGTCCACTGACAATTCCCCGGAATTCAGCGTCATGGTGAATAGCTCGGGGGCAATCACTTTGTTCGGCCAGTACCTGCGATAGAAATCGGTGCGGCGCTGATCGATCTCGACAATTCGCGCTGCGGCTTGCTCACGTGAGAGCTTTTCGAATTCGGCCGTGCATTTGATGCGGTGTTCCAGGGGCGCCACCAACCGCAGGTGAATGGACGCCGGCATTCCCTCGGTAATAAAAGTCCCGCCCTGTCCGACGATAATCGCATGCCCCGCCGTCGCCAGCGCGAGAATCGTCATCGCGACTCGCTTATAAGCGCGAAATTCAATCACGTCCGGCGGACTCTGGTTCACCGAAAAACCTTGCAGTAAGTCCTCCAGCCAGTTGTGGCGCCGATTGGGAATCATTTCGATGAGTTCCCTGGCTATGCCCGTCTCCGCGGAGACCTTGTCCACCAGTTCGCGATCCCACGTGGACCAGTCACTTTGACCGGCCTGGTTCAAACGCTGCGCAAGTTTGTGCGAAAAGGGAATTCCACCAGCGCCAGGCTGCCTACTTACGGTTACGAATACTCTCGCCCATTGCCGCGTTGTCTTCGTTTGAGTTGGCTGGTTCCAGAGATGAATCGCGGCACGCAGAATTTTCCCGGCTGGCTCGAGGCGCGGCGCGGAAAACTGGTTATTGGCGATTGACATGGTTGCCTCGCTTTCGTCTACCCACTCATCGCTTCCGCCTTTCTGCGTAATACGGCAGGCTCCGTAACAATTCGCCGCCTGCCTTCCCATCTATAGAATACGGCCTGGAACGTCCGCAAAGCGATCAGCATTGCCCCCATTTTTACCGTAGGTAAATTCGCTGATGCGAAAGCCGTCGCGGATGATTTAATGGAAGCCATTATGCAAGACGTAAAACCAACCACTGAAATGCTTCCTCCTGAAACGGGCCAGGGATCGCCGCGACCCTTGGACGCGATCTTCGCCCCTCGAAATATCGCCGTCATCGGCGCCACCGAGACCGAAGGGAGCGTCGGACGAACCGTACTGTGGAATTTAGTGACCAGCCCCTTCGGCGGCACCGTATTCCCCGTCAATCCAAAACGGGCCAGCGTTTTGGGGATCAAGGCGTATCCCAACATCGCGGCGATTCCGGAGCCGCTGGACCTTGCCGTGGTCGTGACCCCTGCCGCCAGCGTGCCGCAGGTGATCAGTCAGTGCGCCGATGCCCACGTGAAGGGCGCGATTGTCATCTCCGCCGGATTCCGCGAACTCGGCGAGGCGGGCCTGGAATTGGAAAATCGCGTCCTGCAGCAGGCACGCCGCGGCGGAATGCGCCTCATCGGCCCCAACTGCCTGGGCGTCATGAATCCACTCACCGGCCTGAACGCGACCTTCGCCAAGGGCATTGCCAAGCCGGGCAATGTCGCCTTCATCAGCCAAAGCGGCGCGCTATGCACCGCGATTCTCGACTGGAGTCTTTCCGAGGCGGTCGGTTTCAGCGCTTTCGTTTCGACCGGTTCGATGCTGGATGTGAACTGGGGCGACTTGATCGACTATTTCGGCGACGATCCCCGCACGCGCAGCATCCTGATTTATATGGAATCCATCGGCGACGCGCGGGCATTTCTCTCCGCCGCCCGCGAAGTTTCCCTCAACAAGCCGATCATCGTCATTAAAGCCGGTCGATCCGACGCCGCTGCCAAGGCGGCGGCTTCGCACACGGGATCGCTCACCGGCAGCGACGAGGTACTCGATGCCGCGTTCCGCCGGTGCGGCGTGCTGCGCGTCGATCATATTTCCGATTTGTTCTCCATGGCCGATGTCCTGGCCAAGCAGCCGCGCCCTTCGGGGCGACGACTCGCGATCGTCACCAATGCCGGAGGCCCCGGCGTTTTGGCGACCGACGCCTTGCTCGCCAGCGGCGGGGAACTGGCGGCGCTTTCTCCGGAGTTGCGGCAAACCCTCGATTCGTTTCTCCCGCCGCAATGGAGCCACAACAATCCCATCGACGTGCTCGGCGACGCCGCGCCCCAGCGCGTCGCCAAGGCGATCGAGGCGGTCGCCAATGATTCTGCCAACGACGGCGTGCTGGTCGTCCTCACGCCGCAGGATATGACCGATCCCACGCAGACCGCCGAAGCCGTCAAGGCGCTGGCGAAAATGGAGGGCAAGCCGCTGCTGGCGAGCTGGATGGGCGGAGCCCAGGTCGCCGAAGGTCACGCGATCCTCAGCCGCGCCGGAATACCGGCCTTCGATTTTCCAGATGCCGCCGCGCGGGCGTTCACTTATATGTGGCGATATTCGTACAACCTCCGCGGTTTGTATGAAACGCCGACGGTCGGAGAAGATAATCAGAAGGAGGTCGATCGCGCCGCCGCCCGGAGCATCATCGAAACCGCAAGGGCGTCGGGCGGCACGCTCCTGGACGAATTTCAGTCCAAGAAACTTTTAGCGGCTTATGGAATCCCAGTGGTCGAAACCGTCACGGTCGGCAGCGCCGCGGAGGCGGTAAAAGCCGCCGAGGCCGCTGGGTTCCCCGTTGTCCTGAAGCTCTTTTCCCACACTATTACCCACAAGACGGACGTCGGCGGAGTCAAACTCAATCTCGCCGACGCCGCCGAGGTCGCCAGGGCCTATGAGGAAATTCGCGAGTCGGTCACCCGCCTGGCGGGCCCGGAGCATTTCCAGGGCGTCTCGGTGCAGCCGATGATCGACGTGCGCAACGGCTACGAACTGATCATCGGCAGCAGCCCGGATTCCCAATTCGGTCCCGTCCTCCTCTTTGGGTTGGGCGGTCAACTGGTTGAAGTTCTCAAGGATCGCGCCCTGGGCCTGCCGCCGCTGAACGCAACGCTCGCGCGGAGAATGATGGAACAGACCCGAATTTTTAAAGCACTCAAAGGCGTGCGCGGTCGAAAGCCGGTCGACATCGACCTGCTCTGCCAAGTTCTGGTCCGCTTCAGCCAATTGGTGATTGAGCAACCCTGGGTCAAAGAAATCGAAATCAATCCCCTGATGGTCACCTCCGACCGAATCATCGCGGCCGACGCCCGCGCGGTCTTATGGCCCGCCGACAAACAAGAAGCCGACTTGCCCCATCCGGCGATCCGCCCCTACCCGACTCAATACGTCAGTCAGTGGTCCTTGAATGACAAGATGCCTGTAACCATCCGCCCGATTCGCCCCGAGGACGAGCCGCTGATGGTGCATTTTCATGGGGAACTCTCCGACCGCAGCGTCATCTTCCGCTATTTCCATCCGATCCATCTGAGCCAGCGGATCGCCCACGAGCGGCTGATTCGCGTCTGCTTCAACGATTATGACCGCGAGCTCGCCCTGGTCGCCGAAAGCCGCCGTCCCGAAAGCGGCGAACGATTCATCCTCGGCATCGGGCGTCTCAGTAAACTTCCCGGCGGCAAGGAAGCCGAATTCGCCATCATCATTACCGACGTCTGGCAGAACAAGGGATTGGGAACTCAACTCCTCACGCTTCTGCTGCAAATTGCCAGAAATGAAAAGATTGAAAGGCTCGTCGCGACGATCATGGCGGAGAATCGGGAGATGCAGCGCGTGGCCGAAAAGCTGGGGTTCAAACTCACCCGGAATCTGGACGAATCCACCGTTGTTGCCGAACTAAAAATGAACGGCGGCGGACCTTCGTGAACGCCGCGGGTACGGGGATGAGGCCGCAGGGCGCAGCGTTCCGTCCGCCGCCGATTCAATTCGGCTCCGTATAGACTTCGGAGTCGTCCGCATTTCCGACCCCTCCGACCATTGCCTTCCCTCCGGGCCACATCGTCAGGTAGAGAAACAGCGACATTGCCGCCGGAATCAGATTCGGAGCCAGCGATCCCGTCACAAAGCATCCGATCAGGCTGACAATTCCTGCGACCGCCAGGGCCGTCCAGACCGCCACCATGCCCCACAGATAATCGCCAGGCGCCACCGGCCGGCCCGCCCAGTAAGGTTTAAAGACGTGCCCGCGCCAAAATAATGACGCGGACACGCTGAGCGCAACATAAACCATGGATCCGATAAACCATTTTTCCCAACCTGCCTGCGTTCCCGTCGTCGGCCCGGGCGACCAATTCCAAATCAGAAAAAGGACGAGCGTGAACGGCACCACCAGCAGTCCCAGCCAACACAACCAGGCCAGGCGCAGCGCCCTGACGGGTGTAAGTTCCGACGCCGGGTGGGGCGTAACCCTGATCGTTGTAGGCTGACTCATTGGTGCACCTCTGCTTGGGGAATGGAAACCAGAGAAACCGCCCCCGCGGGAAATTTCTGGACGACGTGCGCGAAAACATCCGGCCGCCACGGCACCGGCCGACCCGTCTTAGGACAAACGAACTGGTGCATCCGGTAGGTCATCGCTCCGGTCGATTCCTCCATGCACAGGTCGTGAAAGCCTCCGCAATCCGGACAGTGGGCATTTCGGTAGGTAACCAGCATGTTTGTCCTCAGGCGCCCGCGCGTCTTCTCAATACGCCCAGTATCGAATAATCGCCTGGCGCGCTGAATCGGGGCCGATGCCACTTTTGGCGTAGGAAGATTCCCCGATGCCTTTAATTCCGGCGGGCCTTTAACGCGGTAACCGTACGGGCCAGAACCTCATTGGCCGCTCCCCGCGCGTCGATCGGAACCAGCAGGGACATCTCCCGATAAAACTGCGTCACCGAAGCCGTCACCTGCTGGTAGGCTTGCATGCGCACTTCGACCGCCTTGGGCTTGTCGTCCTCTCGCTGGATGAGATTCCCGCCGCAATTGTCGCAAATCCCCGGCTTCGCCGGCGGACGCCCGGTCAGGTGGTACACCGCCTTGCAGCGCTGGCAGGTCCGCCGGCCGCTCAATCGCGCGACGATGTCTTCCACCGGCATCACGTAAAAGATCACTCCGTCCAGGCTGATCGATTCGTCGATAAGGAGCTGCTGGAGCGCCGTCGCCTGCGCGAGCGAGCGCGGAAACCCGTCCAGAATAAATCCTCCGCCGCAGTGCAGGCAGCCCGATCGCTCGCGCACCAATTGCCATACCGTGGAATCCGGAACCAATTGCCCCTGAAGCATATACCGGATGGCCTCGGTCATGGCGGGGCTGGCGGCGCAGCGGCTCGCGCCCGAGGCGCGAAACACGTCGCCAGTCGAGAGATGACACGCTCCCAATTCGCGGCAGAGCAGTTCCGCCTGCGTTCCCTTCCCCACGCCCGGCGGCCCGAGCAGCACCAATTTCCATGGCCTCGTCCGCGGCTGCGGTATCACCGCGCATTTCGCCCCCGGTCCCAACAGCCAGGCCGCCCGATCGTTTTTTGTCGAAGATGACATATTCGTGCTTCCCAACATGTGAGGGTTTCAAGTTGCATCGTGGACGCGGCGGATGCCTTCCTGCCAGCTATTCAGCACCCGCATATAATTCCCGCGCTCAAACGAACCGGGATCGGGACACCGCGCCAGGCTCAGCGACCCGCGCATCTGCCGCACCGATTCGTATTCGTTCTCGAGCATCCATTGGCGGAAATCCGCCAGCATATTTTTCAAATGTCCCGGCCCATGCTTTAGCAGAGTCGAAACCAACTGAACCCCATGCGCGCCGGTCATCACCGCCTTGATGGCATCCATCGCCGTGTGCACGCCGCCGCTGGCCGCCAGTGACGCCGAGCAGCGCCCCGATAGAATCGCCAGCCAGCGCAAGCGAAGCAGCAACTCCGACGAATCGGACAAATGAAGCCGCGGCACCACGTCCAGCATGTCCAGATCAATATCCGGCTGATAAAACCGGTTGAACAGCACCAGCCCGTCCACGCCCCCGGCGCACAAGCGGCCGGCAAAATGCGGCAGCGATGTAAAGAACGGCGAAAGTTTTACCGCCAGCGGCAATTTCACCGCCTCGCGCACCCGATGCACCACATCCAGAATCGTTCGCTCGATCTCCGTCCCCGCCTGGTTGAGATCGGTTGCCACGTGATAGACGTTCAGTTCCAGCGCATCGGCGCCGGCTTGCTCGATCAACTGCGAATATCGCAGCCAACCCGTCGGGCTGGTCCCGTTTAACGAGGCAATCACCGGAATGCCCACCGCCTTTTTTAATCGGCGAATGTGTTCCAGATACGAATCCGGCGTCAGCGCGAAATCCGAAGTGCCCGGGAAAAATGAGGTCGCCTCTGCAAAGGCGTCGGCGTACATCTCGATATGCTGCACGCTGGCGTAACGCTCCCCCTCGATCTGCTCCTCAAACAAGGAACGCATGACAATCGCCGCCGCCCCCGCGTCTTCCAGACGCCGCGCCATATCCAGGTCATCCGCCAGCGGCGACGCTCCAACGATCAGCGGATTAGCCAGTTCCAGCCCAATATATGATGTCGTGAGATTCATAGGTGCACCTTTGCGGTCGGAGTTGCGGGCGCCGCCGTTTGTGCCGGCGCCGCGGCGGATTCGGCCAACTGGTGGTACAGGGAATACCGATCCGCAACTTGTCGCTTGGCGCCCTCCATCAACGTCTTGTAGCGGTCCGGATTCTTTTGCTCGACCATCCGGAACCGCGTCTCGTTGGCCATAAACTGCGGCAACAGGTTGTTCGGGGCGCTCGAATCCAACTGCAGCGGGCTTTGGCCGCCCGCCCGCCGCCTGGGATCGTATCGATACAGCGGCCAATACCCGCTGGCGACCGCCAACTTCTGCTGTTCCGGTCCCAGCGCCAGGTCGTAGCCATGCGCAATGCAATGGCTGTACGCGATGATCAAACTCGGTCCCGGATACGATGCCGCTTCCTGAAACGCTTTGACGGTATGCACGTCCTTGGCGCCGCACGCCACCTGGGCGACGTAGACATTCCCATACGCCATCGCCAGCAGTCCCAAATCTTTTTTGGGCGAAGCCTTTCCCGCCGCGGCGAACTTGGCCGCCGCGCCGATCGGAGTGGACTTGGATTGCTGACCGCCCGTGTTGGAATAGACTTCCGTATCGAGCACCAAAACTTTCACATTTGCGCCGGAAGCCAGCACATGATCGAGGCCGCCGTAGCCGATGTCGTACGCCCAGCCGTCACCGCCGACAATCCAAACGCTCTTGTAAACCAGGTAATCGGCCAGCGCCAAAAGGCGTTTGGCGTCCGGCGTTCCGTCCAGCGCCTCCAGTTTCCGGCGCAACTCCACCACCAGTTTCCGCTGCGTGGCGATGCCCTGCTCGCTCAAATGGTCCGCGTTTAGAAGCTCATCGACAAATTCCTCGTCCAGTACCGGTTCGAGCTGGCGCAGAAGCTGCCGGGCCTGCCCGCTAAGATGATCCACCGCCAGGCGCATCCCCAGCCCGAATTCCGCGTTGTCCTCGAACAGCGAATTGCTCCAGGCCGGTCCGCGCCCGTCGCGGTTCGTGCAATACGGCGTCGTCGGCAGATTGCCGCCATAAATCGACGAGCACCCTGTCGCATTGGCGATCAGAAGGCGGTCGCCCATCAATTGCGTGAGCAACTTGATGTAAGGCGTCTCGCCGCAACCCGCGCAAGCCCCGGAGAACTCAAATAGCGGCGGGAAGAGCTGCGAGCCTTTGACGTCCACGCGCACCTTCTCACGGTCGATTTCCGGGATCTCCAGGAAGAACCTGAAATTCTCCGCCTCGCGCTGGCGCAACGCCGCCAGCGGAGCGAGATTAATCGCCTTCCGCTTGGGCATCGTTTTGTCCTTCGCAGGACAAACCGCCACGCAAACGCCGCACCCGGTGCAATCTTCCGGCGCCACTTGCAGCGTGAATTTCATCCCGCGCAAATCGACCGCGTTGTAATCGGTCGACGCAAATCCCGCCGGCGCGCCGGAAAGGTTTGCCGCCGGATAGGCCTTGGCGCGGATCGCCGCGTGCGGGCAGGCGAAGGCGCATTTGTTGCACTGAATGCACAGATCCTTTTCCCAGACCGGGATTTCCACGGCGATGTTGCGCTTTTCCCAGCGCGCCGTTCCGACCGGCCAGGTTCCATCGACCGGCATCGCGCTGACCGGCAGCAAATCGCCCCGGTTGGCGAGCATCATCGCCGTCACATTCTTAACGAAATCCGGCGCCCCTGCCGGCATCATCGCCGGCAGAGGCTTGCCGGACGCAAATTCACTTGGAATTTGCACTTCATGCAAATGCGTCAGCGTCCCATCCACCGCCGCGAAATTCTTCCGCACGATCTCCTCCCCCTTTTTCGCATAGGTTTTTTCGATCGACTTTTTGATTTGTGCGATCGCCTGCTCGCCGGGCAACACGCCGCTGATGGCGAAGAAACACGTCTGCATCACGGTATTGATCCGCCGGCCCATCCCCGCCTCGCGCGCGGCCTTCAGCGCGTCGATCGCATAGACTTTCAGTTTCTTCTGAACAATCTGCCCCTGCACCTCGCGCGGCAACTGCCCCCAGACCGCCCCCGCCTCGCAAGGGGCGTTCAGCAGCAGCACTCCGCCCTCCCTGGCATATCCCACGATGTCAAACCGTTCCAGGAAATGGAACGAGTGGCACGCCACGAAATTGGCCTGGCGAATCAGATACGCCGATCGGATCGGCCGCGGCCCGAATCGCAGGTGACTGATGGTAATGGCGCCCGATTTTTTCGAATCGTAAACAAAATATCCCTGGGTGTTGAACTCCGTTTCTTCGCCGATGATCTTGATGGAGTTCTTATTCGCCCCCACCGTCCCATCGGACCCCAGCCCGAAAAATACGGCGCGGAACACATCCTCGGGCTCGATCTCAAAATCTTCCGCCGTTTTCAACGACAGTTTCGTGACGTCGTCAACGATCCCAACCGTAAAATGCGGTCTCGGACGCGGCTGCTTCAATTCATCAAAAACGCTCTTGACCATCGCCGGCGTGAACTCATGCGAAGCCAGCCCATATCGCCCCCCAACGACCACCGGCCGCTGCGCAAACCGCGAAATTCCGGCCGCCTCTCCCTCATGCAGCGCGGCCAGGCAATCCAGATACAACGGCTCGCCGATCCCCCCCGGCTCCTTCGTCCGGTCCATCACCGCGATCGCTCGGACGCTCGCGGGAAGCGCTTCCAGCATCCGCTCGCAGGAGAAAGGCCGATACAGCCGGACTTTGAGCACTCCGACCTTTTCCCCGTCGCGCACCAGGCGATCCACCGCCTCGTGAGCCGTATCCGCGCCCGAGCCCATGATGACGATCACGCGCTCCGCGCGCGGATGCCCGACATATTCAAACAGCCGATATTGCCGGCCCGTCAGTTCCGCGAACCGATCCATGACCTTTTCCACCGCGGCCGGGCAGGCCAGGTAAAACGGATTCGCCGCTTCGCGCGATTGGAAAAATGTGTCAGGGTTTTGCGCCGTGCCGCGCAGGACCGGATGGTCCGGGGTGAGCCCGCGCTCCCGGTGCGCCGCCGCCGCCGCCGGATCGATCATCGCGCGCAGGTCGTCATCGCCGAGCAGTTCGATCTTCTGGATTTCGTGAGAGGTTCTGAACCCGTCGAAAAAATGCATGAACGGAACGCGCGTCTCGAGCGTCGCCGCGTGCGCGATGCACGCCAGATCGTGCGCTTCCTGCACTCCGTTGGAGCAGAGCATGGCAAAACCCGTTTGCCGGCAGGCCATCACATCCGAGTGATCGCCGAAGATCGACAGCGCGTGCGTCGCCAGGGTCCTGGCGGTCACGTGCATGCAAAATGAGGTCAATTCCCCGGCAATTTTGTAAAGATTGGGAACCATCAGCAGCAGTCCCTGCGACGCGGTAAACGTCGTCGCCAGCGCCCCGGCCTGCAGCGCTCCATGGATCGCCCCGGCCGCCCCCCCTTCCGACTGCATCTCCACCACGCGCGGCACCATCCCCCAGATATTTCGCCGGCCCTGCGATGACCACTCATCGGCGAACTCCCCCATCGCCGACGACGGCGTGATCGGATAGATCGCGATCACTTCGCTGACGCGATGCGCCACCGACGCTACCGCTTCGTTACCTTCGAGTGCGATCGTTTGACGAGCCACTGACGCCATATCAATCATCCTTTCGACAACACTACTAATTTCGGAGATTCGTCACGCCTCAACCATCGGGCCAAGAAATGATTTACCCCTAGGTGCAATTACCTAGACCCAAAGGCGGATTTTCTCCGGCTGGCGCGGCGGCCGATGAATCTTAGAATTCGCCGCCGATGACTGCCTCGTTGGAAACAACTTCGCCGCCGTCCGAAAATCCAACCGAACCCGTGGTCCGCCTGCGCTGGAAAATCACCGGCCGCGTCCAGGGCGTGGGTTTCCGCCCGCTGGTTTTCCGCCTGGCGCGTCGATTTCAAATTCTCGGCGCGGTATGGAATGAGGCCGCCGGAGTCGTCGCCGAGGGACAGGGAACCCGCCGCCGGCTCGACGAATTTCTCACTGCCCTTCGTGCCCAGGCCCCCGCGGCCGCCCGCATCCGCCAAATCACCGAGCAACAGATCCCGCTCCATGATGAGGCGGAGCATTTCGAGATTCGCCCAACGCCCCCGTCGGTGGCCGCCACCGCGGAAGTCGCCGCGGATTTGGCCATCTGCCCCCAGTGCCTCGCTGAGATTCGCGATCCGGAAAATCGCCGTCGCCATCGATACGCCCTGACCAATTGCACCAATTGCGGCCCGCGATTCAGCATCATTCGCGCCATCCCCTACGACCGCTGCAATACCACCATGGCCGATTTTGAAATGTGCCCCGCATGCGCCGGCGAATATGAATCCCCGGCCGATCGCCGTTTCCACGCCCAGCCCACCGCCTGCTGCGAATGCGGGCCGAAATTAAATCTGCTCGATCCCGCGGGAACCCCAATCGCCGGCGACCCCATCAATGAAACCGTCCGGCGAATCCTGCGCGGAGAAATCGTCGCCATCAAGGGAATCGGCGGATTTCATTTGGCCGCTCGCGCCGATAATTCGGCGACCGTAGCGCGTCTCCGCGAATTGAAACACCGTCCCGCCAAACCGTTTGCGCTGATGTGCGCTTCCATGAATGCCGCCCGCCGTTTGATCCGATTGAGCCCCGGCGGCGAGGCTTTGCTGGCCTCACCAGCCGCCCCGATCGTCCTGGCCGATCGCATCGATCACACCTTGATCGCCCGCGCCGTCGCGCCCGATCAGCACCGGCTTGGCGTCATGCTGGCCTACACGCCGCTGCATCATCTCATTTTCGACGAGCTCCAATCATCCGGCATCGACACGCTTGTGATGACCAGCGGCAATGACGTGGATGAATCCCTCGCGTTCGACACCGCCGACGCCCTTAACCGCCTCGGCGGTTTATGCGACGCGATCCTTCTCCACGACCGCCCTATCCAGCGCGCCGTCGACGATTCGGTCATCATCGACACCCCCACCGAGCCCATTTTCGTGCGTCGCGCCCGCGGCTACGTGCCCGAGCCGATCGCGTTACCCTTCACCAGCGATGCGGCCCCGGGGCTGGCGGTCGGCGCCGAACTGAAATCCACCGTCGCCACCTGCCGCGATGGCCAGGTCGTGCTCAGCCAGCACCTGGGGAATCTCTCGCGTCCACGCACGTTTGAGGCATTCCAGCGCGCAATAGCTGATCTCTGCGAATTGTTTTCAGTCACGCCCCGGTGGATCGCGTGCGATCTGCATCCAACCTATTTCAGCACCCAATACGCCCGGCAATTTGCCGCTCAGCGGGGAGTGCCGCTGGTCGCGGTGCAGCATCATCACGCGCACGCCGCCGCCGTCCTTGCCGAACATGGCGTAACGCTCCCCGCGCTGGCGGTGGTTTGCGACGGCACAGGCTATGGCGCCGATGGAACCATCTGGGGCGGCGAATTACTCGTGGCATCGCTCACCGATTACCGCCGTGTGGGACGCCTTCGCCCCATGCCCCTTCCCGGCGGCGACGCCTCCGCCAGGCAGCCGTGGCGCAGTGCGATGGCGCTTCTTTACACGGCCTTCGGCCCCGATTTTCTCCAGCTCCCCATCTGTCGTCGATTAGCCGAGCCGGACCAATTGCAATTCGTACGCCAGATGCTGCTCACCGGCGCTTCCTGCGTGCAGAGCAGTTCCGCCGGTCGCCTCTTCGACGCGGTCGCCGCCCTGTTGGGTTTGTGCCGGGAAAATCGCTTCGACGCCGAAGCGCCCATGGCGGTGGAAGCCGCCGCCGCTCAATGGCCCGATTCAGTTGCAATGCTGAAGGATGGTTTTCGATTAACGGAAACCGGCGGCCTGATCGAAATCGATCTGGCGCCACTGGTGAAAAGAATAGCCCACGGCCGACCCGATGATTCCGCGGGCCCGCTGGCGATGCTCTTCCATCAAACCCTGGCCGCCGCCTGGACCGCCGCGATCGCCCGCGCCATGCAAAAAACGGATCTGCGAACCGTCGCGCTCAGCGGAGGCGTCTTCTGTAACCAATTGCTGGCCGATTTGCTCACCCGGCAATTGGAGAATCTTGGCGCCCGGGTCCTGCGCCACCGCGCCTTGCCTCCCAATGACGGATCAATCGCCTACGGCCAGGCCGCCGTCGTCTCGGCCCGCGCAAAACAAGGACTTTTCGGAGACTAATGCCATGTGTCTAGCAGTTCCAGCTCGCCTCGTGGCCTGTCGCGGCTCCAATGCGACGGCGGATTTGCACGGCAATCGCGTGGAAATCAGCACCGTGCTCGTCCCCGGTTGCAAACAAGGCGATTGGGTTCTCCTCCACGCCGGGTTTGCCATTCAGACCTTGGATGAGCGCGAAGCTCAGGAAGCCTGGGCCGTCGTCAAGGACCTGCGAATCGTCGGAGGCCAGCCATGAATTCCACCGCCGTCTTTGACGCAAAAGATCAGACCGAGCCGTCGCTGCGCCGCCTGAAGGCCGCCGCCCGTCGGCTAAGCCGCCCCGCGAAATTCATGGAAGTTTGCGGCACCCACACCATGAGCGCATTCCGCAGCGGCCTGCACAGCCTCATGCCCCACAACGTCACACTATTGAGCGGCCCGGGCTGCCCCGTCTGCGTGACCTCGCAGGGCGATATCGATCAACTCATCGAATTGGCGCGGCGACCCGGCGTCATGCTCTGCACCTACGGCGACATGCTCCGCGTCATCGGCTCCCAGGGAAGCCTGGAACAATGTCGAGCCGATGGGGCCGACGTTCGCGTCGTCTATTCTTCCCTGGACGCCGTCAAGCTCGCGCAAGAAAACCCCGATCGGGAAGTGGTCTTCGCCGCCGTGGGATTCGAAACCACCACGCCGGCGTCGGCGGCGGCCGTCATCCAGGCCAACCGGTTGGGGTTGCGCAATTTCTCCGCGCTCGCCAGCCACAAGCTCATCATTCCCGCCATGCGCGCTTTGCTGGAAAGCGGCGACGTGCGCGTCGACGGCTTCCTCTGCCCCGGCCACGTTGCCGTCATCATCGGGGCCGCGGTCTTCGAACCGATCGTCGAACAATATCACCTTCCCTGCGTCATCGCCGGCTTTGAAGGCCCGCAGATCGCCGCCGCCCTCGCCCGGCTTACGGAACTGGTTGTCGACGGTACGCCGGCCTTGGAAAATCTTTACTCCCAAGCCGTCACCGAAGAAGGCAATCGCTCGGCGCAGTCCGTCATTGAAGAAGTCTTCATGCCCGCCGATTGGCAATGGCGCGGCCTGGGCACTCTGAAAGCAAGCGGCCTGGCATTTCGCCTCGCCTATGCCCGATACGACGCCCGCGCTCGCTTCCGTCTGGCGGCTCCCGCGGGAAAGGAACCCGCCGGCTGCCGCTGCGGCGATGTCATCACCGGCCGCGCCACCCCCGCCGATTGCAAATTGTTCGCAACCGCCTGCAACCCCGTTCGCGCACTGGGTCCCTGCATGGTCAGTTCCGAAGGAACCTGCCAGGCCTGGTTCAAATATCACCGCGTCAAAATCGCAAGAAAGGCTCCGGTGCAATCATGACCCGCACGATCGGCGCTCCAGAAACTTCCGCCCGCTTATCCGCCGGATCGCGCATCACACTGGCGCACGGCGGCGGTGGACAACTCACCGACGACCTCTTCGTCAGCACCATCCTCCCCCACCTCGGCAACCGCGTGCTCAACGAGTTGACCGATTCCGCAATTCTTCCCGGCGCCTACCGGTTGGCCTTCACCATCGACAGCTACGTCGTCCAGCCCCTGAAATTCCCGGGCGGTGATATCGGCCGACTCTCCATCAGCGGAACCGTCAACGACCTGGCCGTCTGTGGCGCTAAACCGCTGGGAATCGCCCTGAGCCTCATCCTCACCGAGGGACTCGATCGCTCTCTTCTGGAGGATATTCTCGATTCCATCGCCGCCACCGCCGCCGAAGCAGGCGTCTGTGTCGTCACCGGTGACACCAAGGTCGTCGGCCGCGGCCAAGGCGACGGAATCTACATCACCACCGCCGGCGTCGGCGCCGCCGAAAGAAACGAACTTCATCCCCGAGACGTTCGACCCGGCGATTGCCTGATCGTCAGCGGAACCATCGCCGATCACGGCATGGCGGTCATGCTCGCCCGCGAATTGCCGCAGGTACAGAGCGCGGTCAAGAGCGACGTCGCGCCGCTGAACAAAATGATCCGCCGACTCCTGGACAACGTCCCCGGTGTCGTATTCCTGCGCGATCCCACCCGCGGCGGTCTCGCCGGCGTCGCCACCGATTTGGCCGTTCGCACTCGACTGCACGTCACGCTCGTCGAAAAAGACATCCCCGTCCGTCCCGAAACCTGGCACGCCGCCGACATGCTCGGCATCGATCCGCTCGACGTCGCCAACGAGGGAAAAGTATTTGTCGTGGTGCGCCCCGACGAAGCCGAGCACGCCCTGAATACGATCCGCGCCGACCCACACGGCCGTGACGCCCAAATCATCGGATTCGTCGGCACCGACGCCGACGGAGTTTGCGAACTTCGCACCACCATCGGCGGCAGCCGAATCCTTCAAAAACCCTATGGAGAACAATTGCCCAGAATTTGTTGAAACACCAATAAGCGAGTCAATATGAGCGCACTACCCAAACAACACCCGATGCCGTCCGCGGACAAGCGATGGCGCATTGTCGATGCCACCATGCGGCGTTACGGATACGCCGGCAATTCCCTGATCGAGACCCTGCACACGGCGCAGGAATCGTTCGGATTCCTCGACGAGCCCGCCCTGCGTTTCGTCGCCGGCTCGCTGAGTCTTCCCCTGAGCAAAGTCTACGGCGTCGCCACCTTCTACCACCATTTCACGCTCAAGCCGCAGGGCAAGCACACCTGCGTCGTCTGCCTCGGAACCGCTTGCTACATCAAGGGCGCCGCGCAATTGCTGGAATCGCTGGAAAAGAAATACGGCGTTCAGCCCGGCCAGACCACCCGGGACGGAGAACTCTCCGTCTTGACCGCCCGCTGCCTCGGTTCCTGCGGGCTGGCGCCCGCCGCCGTCCTCGATGGAGCCGTGATCGGCAAAGTCGCCGGCGATGATTTACTCAGTCGTGTTGCAAAGCAGGTGAGCCATGACACTCGATGAACTGGAAAAAATTGCGGAAACCGAAAAAGAATCGTGCAAGAGTTGCCCGAATCATCTCCACGTCTGCCTCGCCGCCGGATGTCTTTCATCGCGGAGCCAGGAAGTCAAAGATGCGCTGGAAGCCCAAATTAAGTCCAGCGGCCTGGAGAGCCAATGCCGCGTCAAGGGCGTCGGCTGCATGGGGCTGTGCGCCGCCGGACCTCTGGTCGCGCTACCCCAAAAAGACGTGATGTACAAAAACGTCGCCCCGGAAGACGCCTCCGACATCGTGCGCGGCATTCAAGCCGACGAGCCGGTGCAAAGGCTCCATTGCCCCACGGACATTCCCTTCTTTACCCGGCAAAAGAAGATCGTTTTGGAGAATTGCGGCTCCATAGACCCCGAACGCATCGAGCAATACATAGCCGCCGACGGCTACCTCGCGCTTCATAAAGCCGTGACAACACTAACGCAGTCCGAGGTCATCGAGCAGGTTTCCCGCAGCGGCCTTCGCGGCCGGGGCGGCGCGGGATATCCCACCGGCCTGAAGTGGAGCATGGTCGCCAAGGCCAATTCGACGACCAAATATGTCATCTGCAACGCCGATGAAGGCGATCCCGGCGCCTTCATGGACCGCAGCGTCCTGGAGAGCGATCCGCACCGCGTATTGGAAGGAATGGCGATCGCCGCCTACGCCATCGGCGCCGACCACGGCTACATCTACGTCCGTTCCGAATATCCCCTGGCGATCCAGCGCCTGAAAATTGCCATCCGACAGGCCGACCGCCAGGGACTTCTCGGCAGTAATATTTTCGGAACCCCCTTCAGCTTCAAGATCGAAATCCGTCTGGGCGCCGGCGCGTTCGTTTGCGGCGAGGAGACCGCCCTCATCGCCAGCATTGCCGGTCAGCGCGGCCAGCCGCGCCCGCGCCCCCCCTTCCCCGCCGAATCCGGCCTCTGGGGCGCGCCCACCCTCATCAATAACGTCGAAACGTTCGCAAACATCGCCCCCATCCTCCGCAACGGCGGCGATTGGTACGCCGCCATCGGCACCGAAAAGAGCAAGGGAACCAAGACCTTCGCCTTGGCCGGAAAGGTGAACAATACCGGCCTGATTGAAATCCCCATGGGCGTCACGCTGCGCGAGATCGTCTTCGACATCGGCGGCGGAATCCCCGACGGAAAAACGTTCAAAGCCGTCCAAACCGGCGGCCCCTCCGGCGGGTGCATCCCCGAGCAGTTCCTCGACATGCCCGTCGATTACGACTCCCTTTCAAAAGTCGGTTCCATCATGGGCTCCGGCGGAATGATCATCATGGATGAATCCTCCAGCATGGTCGACGTCGCACGATTCTTCATGGAATTCTGCATGACCGAATCCTGCGGCAAATGCGTCCCCTGCCGCGTCGGAACCGTCCAGATGCACGATCTGCTCAAAAAAATCATCGACCGCAAGGCCACCTCCCGCGACGTCAAACTGCTCGAAGAATTATGCGACATGGTCAAGAGCACCAGTCTTTGCGGCCTCGGCCAAAGCGCACCCAATCCCGTGCTCACCACGCTGCGCTATTTCCGCAAAGAATACGACGACCTGCTCGTCCCGGAGGATTCCCCCGCCCAGACCGTCGCCGCCGGCGCAAAGGAGACCGTCCAATGACTGCTTCAACCACCGTAGTTACTCTGAAGATCGACGGCAAAGACCTCGGCAGCCGCGCGGACGAGACCATTCTCGACGTCTGCAAGGAAAACAAAATCCACATCCCGACTCTTTGCTTCCTGGAGGGTCTTTCCGGCTGGGGCGCTTGCCGCCTCTGCCTGGTCGAAGTTAAAGGGATGAACAAGCTCCTCCCCGCCTGCGTCACCAAGGTGGCCGAGGGGATGGAAGTCACCACCAATTCCCCCCGCCTCCAGGCGTATCGCCGCATGATCGTGCAGATGCTCTTTTCCGAGCGCAATCACGTCTGCTCCGTCTGCGTCTCCAACGGCCATTGCGAATTGCAAAATCTCGCCAAGGAAATGGAGATTACCCACCTCGACATCCCCTATCGGTATCCGAAGCTTCCGTTCGATTCCTCGCACGATCTTTTCCGTCTCGACCACAACCGCTGCGTCCTGTGCACGCGATGCGTGCGCGTCTGCGACGAGATCGAAGGCGCCCATACCTGGGATGTCGCCGGCCGCGGCGTGGAATCGCGCGTCATCATCGATCTCGATCAACCCTGGGCCGATTCCCAAAGCTGCACCGGCTGCGGCAAATGCGTCCGTATCTGTCCCACCGGCGCCCTCACACGCAAAGGAACCGGCGTCGCCGAAATGGAAAAGGACGACGATTTCCTCCCCTACCTAACCCAAATGCGAGGTAACCGAACATGACCGCTCCCGCCAAATCCGCGGCCAAAGTCAAAATCGCCACCGTCTGGCTCGACGGCTGCTCCGGCTGCCACATGTCCTTCCTCGACATGGACCAGCGCCTCCTCGATCTGGCTCCCCTGATCGACCTCGTCTACAGCCCCCTGGTCGACATCAAGAATTTCCCCGATTCCGTCGACGTCACCCTCGTCGAAGGTTCCGTCAGCACCAATGAGGAAATCGAGAAAATCCGCAAAATCCGCAAGCACACGAAAATTCTCATCGCCCTGGGCGATTGCGCCGTAACCGGCAACGTGCCCGCCATGCGCAATCCCTTCGGCGTCGCGGCGGTTTTCGATCGCGCCTATCGCGAAAACGCCCAGCTCCAGCAGCAGAACCCCGCAACCAAGCTGCCCATCCTGCTGGATCGCGTCCGTCCGGTGCATGAAGTGGTCAAGGTGGACGTTTTCCTCCCCGGCTGTCCTCCCCCCGCCGACGCGATCCATTACGTCGTCGCCGAATTGCTCGCCGGCCGCACCCCAAACCCCGGCTCCGTAACCCGATTCGGCCTCTAGAAAGGTGAATGCGATGCCACGCGAAATCATGATTGATCCGGTCACTCGAATCGAGGGCCACGCCAAGATCACGCTGAAATTGAACGACAGCGGCAACGTCGTCGATGCGATGTTCCACGTCACCCAGTTCCGCGGTTTTGAAAAGCTTTGTGAAGGCCGCCCCATGACGGAGATGCCCTCCCTGATGGCGCGCACCTGCGGCATCTGCCCCGTGAGCCATCTCACCGCCTCCGCCAAGGCCTGCGACGCCCTGCTCGCCGTCAAAATTCCCCAAACCGCCGCCGATCTCCGCCGCCTGATGAATCTTGCCCAGACCGTTCAATCCCATGCCCTCAGTTTTTTCCATCTCAGCAGCCCCGATCTTTTGATGGGGTTCGATGCCGATCCCGTCCAGCGGAATCTCTTCGGCGTCTTCAAGCAAGAGCCCCAATTGGCCCGCGACGGCATCCGCCTCCGCCAGATCGGACAGACCATAATCCAGATTCTCGGCGGGAAAAAAATCCACCCCGCCTGGGCCGTCCCCGGCGGAGTCAATCGCCCGCTTTCCGCCGAGGATCGCGACAAAATGCTCGCCATGCTTCCCGAAGCCCTCGAGATCGGACAACGCACACTTCAGTGGTACAAGCGCATCGCCGCACATTTCACCGCCGAGGCCCGCACCTTCGCCAACTTCCCCACCCTTTTCATGGGCCTCGTCACCGAAACCGGCGGACTGGAACACTACGACGGCAATCTGCGCGTCGTCGATTCCAAAGGCGAGATTCTCGTCGATCAATTCCCCCCCGAACGCTACCTGGAATTGATCTCCGAAGCCGTCGAGCCCTTCAGCTTCATGAAGTTCCCCTATTACAAATCCCTCGGATACCCGCAGGGAATTTATCGCGTCGGACCCCTGGCGCGCCTGAATTTAATCGACCATTGCGGAACTCCCATCGCCGACCAGGAATGGGCCGAATTCCGCGAAATCCAGCGCGGAACCGTCCTCAGCAGTTTCCATTACCATCACGCCCGCCTCATCGAAATCATCTTCGGCATCGAAATGATGGAGCGAATCCTGCGGGACCCCAACATCCTCGATACCAAAGTGCGAGCCCGCGCCCGGCCCAACCGAAACGAGGGCGTCGGCGTCGCCGAAGCGCCGCGCGGAACCCTGATTCACCATTACCGCATCGACGACAACGGCCTCATGGTCTGGGCCAACCTCATCATCGCCACCGGTCACAACAACCTGGCCATGAACCGCGGAATCCTCCAGGCCGCTCAGCATTTCGTCGAGGCGGACCGAATTTCCGAAGGCGCGCTCAATCGCGTCGAGGCCGTCATCCGCTGCTACGATCCGTGCCTTTCCTGCGCCACCCACGCCCTGGGACAAATGCCGCTCAAAATTGAACTGGTGAATCCAACGGGAGAGGTCGTCCATGCCATCCAGCGAAATTGACGCCCCCGTCCTGGTCATAGGCTACGGCAACGCCCTGCGCGGCGACGACGGCGTCGGCCCCGCCATTGCCGAAGCCTTGCGCGATCAGCTCTCCCGCTCTGTCGCCGACGTGCTGATCGTCCATCAACTTCTTCCGGAGCTATCCGAGCGACTCGCCCGCTGCAGGCTCGCCATCTTTTTCGACGCCGATCCGCAAATTCCCCCCGGCGAGATCCGCCAGCAAAACCTCCCCCTCAGTCATGAACCCGCTCAATCCATCGGCCATCATCAGTCGCCGGAGCAACTCCTGGCCATGGCCCGCGAACTTTACGGTTCCGCCCCGCCCGCCATCCTCTACAGGATCGGCGGCAAGGATTTCGGTTTCCAACTGGGCCTCTCAGAGCCCGTTCAAAACGCAATCCCGCGATTGATCGCCGACGTGATCAATACGGTGAGCAAGGCCGCTCGCGCCGCGGAGCCCCCTTATGCATGAGTTATCGATTGCCGAAGCGATTTTGGATTTGGCCCGCCGCAGCGTGCCGCGCGGCGCGACGTTGCGATCCGTGCGCATCGTCGCCGGACCCATGCGCGCCATCGACCCGGACTGCATGCAAATCGCCTGGCAAGGCCTCGGCCAAGCCAATATCGCCCTGAACCTGAGCATTCTCCCCTGGCAAATGCAATGCGCCGCCTGCGGCCTCCAGTGGGAACAGACCGATTTGCCCCAGCAATGCCCCTGCGGTTCAACCCACGTCCGCCCGCTCGGCGGCGACGAACTGCAATTGCTCTCCATCGAAGTCGACGACCCCGAACCCAAGAGGTGTTCATCATGCAAGTGCAAGTTGTCCAAAACGTCCTGAAGATGAACGATGAACTGGCCGCCCAGAACCGAAACCGTCTGCGCAACGCCGGCGTCTTTACCCTCGATATCATGGGCGCTCCCGGTTGCGGCAAAACCGCTCTGATCGAAGCCACCCTCAAACGCCTCACCCCGCAATTGCGCTGCGGCGTTATCGTCGGCGATCTCACCACCCAGCGCGACGCCGACCGAATGGCGCGCTTCACCGACCACGTCGTCCAGATCAACACCGGAAAAGGGTGCCATCTCGAAGCCCATCACGTGCGCCAGGCGATGGATCGCATCGACTTGCCCTCCCTGGATCTCCTCTTCATCGAAAATGTGGGCAACCTGATCTGCCCCGTCGGGTTCGATCTCGGTCAGGACCTGAAGGTCGGAATCTTCTGCACCGCCGGCGGCGACGACAAAGCAGCCAAACATCCCTACATCGTCTGCGAATCCTCCATTCTGTTGCTGAACAAAATGGACCTGATTTCCCACGTCCCATTCAACCGCCGGATTTTCCGCGATGACATCGCGCGGCTGAATCCCGATGTGCCGGTCATCGAACTCTCGGCAATCACCGGATTCGGCCTCGAAGCCTGGCTGAATTGGCTCCAGAACCGCCGCGAGGCGACCGGCGCAAAAAAGGAATTGGCCGTATGAAAAATAGGCGCCTCCATTCTGCCGCCCGGAAACACTTTTATCGCAGGCTCACTTCGGTGGCTCTGTTGCTGGCGGGGATCAACCTCATCATCTGGGCCGCGGCGCTCCTCACTTTTCACCATTATCCGCTGCTGCTCGGGTTTAGCGCCGAGGCTTTCTCGCTGGGACTGGCCCACGCGCTGGACGCCGATCACATATCCGCCATTGATAACGTCACCCGAAAGCTCATGCAGGAGCGCAAGCGTCCGATGCTGGTCGGCTTCTTCTTTTCCGTCGGGCACTCCACCATCGTGATCTTGCTATCGCTGGCGATTGCCATCACCGCCGCGCGCATCCAGTCCCGCTTCGACGGGCTCGAGCGCTTGGGCAACGTTTTGGGAACGGCCGTTTCCGCCCTCTTCCTGCTTGGCATCGCGCTCATCAACCTCCTGGTGCTCCGCGGCGTGATGCAAACCTTCCGTCAAATCAAGCGCGGCGAGCCTTACGTCAATCAGGACCTCGATGGCATGCTTTCCGCCATGGGCCTGATCGGGCGAATGGTCCGGCCCATCATCCGCCTCGTCGATGCCAGTTGGAAAATGTATTTTGTGGGTCTTCTCTTCGGACTCGGATTCGACACCGCGACCCAGGTCGGCCTCCTGGGGATTGCCGCCGCCGCCGGCACGCAGGGCGTCCCCATCTGGTCGATCCTGCTTTTCCCGTTGCTGTTTACCGCCGGCATGTGCATCGTCGATACCGCCGACGGAATCCTCATGCTCGGCGCCTATGGTTGGGCATTTGTTCATCCCGTACGGAAGCTCTATTACAACATGACGACTACCGCCGTCTCCGTATTGATCGCCCTGGTCGTCGGCGGCATCGAGGTGCTGTCACTGCTGAGCACTCAATTCAATCTCCAGGGGCCCTTTTGGAATCGAATTAATGCCCTGGATTTTGTCCGCGTCGGCGTCACGATCATCGCGATTTTCGCCTGCAGTTGGATTTTCTCCGTCATGGCTTATCGTCTGCTGGGCTACGACAAATTGGAGCTGGCCGTTGCGCCGGGCTTCACGCCTCCGCTGCCGAATGGAGCCTCTTCGCCCAACCCGTGAGTTGGGCTTTCAGCCCGGCGTAGGGGGTTCACCTAAGCACAAAAGCAGTGAACGCACTGATGGTCCGCGCGCCGGATCGTGCCGATAATGTTAGTGTAGCTTAACAAAAGAGGTATTATGTCGTTCCAACGAGTTTGCCAATTCCTCGCCGATAGAGGCGTCCCCCATTCCCTGAACAATCACGCCCCCGCTTTCACGGCCCAGGAGGTCGCCCATTCCACCCACGTCTCCGGCCGCTATATGGCTAAAACGGTGATCGTTTGGATCAATAACGACCTCGCCCTTGCCGTCATCCCCGCGAGCAAAAAACTGAATCTGGATGCCCTCCGCGCCGAATCCGGCATCGCCAACGTTCGCCTGGCGAAGGAAAGCGAATTCGCCAATTTCTTCACCTCCTGCCAGCCCGGCGCCGTTCCCCCGTTCGGAAATCTCTTCGGCATCCGAACCTTCGTCGACATCGGCATGGCGCTCCAGGATTTTCTCGTCTTTACCGCCGGCACCCACACCGATGTCGTCTCCATGAGATTTTCGGATTACGCCCGCCTGGTCAAGCCGCTGATGGTTCACATTGCCGTCTCCCCTAAATCCGAACCCAAGCCGGCCCCGCGCACCCCGCGTCGATCCGTCCCCCTGGCACAGGCTCAGGCAGGCTGCACCGGCGGCCAAGCCGGCCAAGTCAACTGCGACGACACCGCCTTCGCCGTTCAGGTCGGCTGCGGCAGCGTCCACCACCTCGCCGCCGACTAGCAGGACGCTATTTGTAAGCAAATTCCCCTACGCAGTTTCGCGGGCGATACCGGATTTTCCCCTCCCTGCAAAAATTCTAGATTCTTATCGAGAGGTCCGGCAACTCCAGGAGCATCCGTTATGGCAGATTGCAACCAATGTCTTTTGCGCGACACGTTCTGGCTGAATCAACTCGCCGTCGGCGGACAAGGCACCGTGGCTTGGGTTGGCGGGGAGACCAATGTGCGCCGCCGACTGCTGGAGATGGGATTTTGCAACGGCACCTGCGTGGAAATGCTTCGGCGGGCGCCCTTGGGAGACCCCATTGAATTTCGCCTCCGCGGATATTGCGTTTCGCTTCGCGACGAACAGGCGCGACACATTCGAGTCATGACCGCCTGAAGGATGCGGGCCCCCACATCATGCCGGCTTGCTGCCAACAACCTCCTCTTCGGGTCCTGCCAAAGGCGCCCCTGACCGTCGCGCTGGCGGGCAATCCCAATTCCGGCAAGACGACGATTTTCAACGCCCTGACCGGTTTGCGCCAGAAAGTGGCGAACTATCCAGGCGTGACCGTGGAGAAAAAGAGCGGGCGTTGCCGATTGCCCGACGGACGTTTTGTCGAGATCGTTGATCTGCCGGGGGCCTATAGCCTGGTGAGCCAATCGCCCGACGAACGCGTGACCATGGAGGTCCTGCGCGGTCTTCGGGCGGAAACGCCGGCGCCGGACGTGATTGTCATTGTCGTCGATGCGAGCAATCTGCAGCGAAACCTCTATTTACTGAGCCAGGTCATTGAATTGGGCAAACCCGTGGTGCTGGCGCTGAACATGATCGACGTGGCGCGGCGGCGCGGCATGGATCTATCCGCGGAGAAGCTTCAGCAGGAACTCGGCGTCGCCGTGGTCTCAATTATCGGCCACAAGCGCCGCGGCATCGCCGAACTTAAAGAGGCCATCGTTCACGCCAAAAAACCCGTGGTGCCCGACTGGCTCGCCAACTCGCGGCATTTGCACCAAGCCGACAGCGACCCGATGCGGACCGACATCGAATCGCGTTACCATTGGATCGAGCAGGTCACCGCTCGATCTCGCGGCGACGGACAAGCGCAAAACGCCGGCTCATCGCCGAGCCTCTCCGAGCGCGTCGATGCGATTTTGATTCACAAAATCTGGGGCCTGCTTATCTTCGCCGTTGTGATGAGTCTGCTCTTCGTCACGATTTTTTGGCTGGCGCAGCCGATCATGCAGTGGATTCAAGACGGCGTGCAATGGACCGGCGGGCGGGTCGCGGCGCATTTGCCCAGGGGCCCCATGCGCGATCTGGCGACCGACGGCGTCATCGCCGGCGTTGGGGCGGTCGTGGCCTTCGTCCCGCAAATCGCGCTGTTGTTCATTTTCCTGGCGATCCTGGAGGACAGCGGATACCTGGCGCGGGCGGCATTTTTAATGGATCGATTACTCCGGCGCGTCGGCCTGCACGGCAAATCGTTCATTCCGCTACTGAGCAGTTTCGCCTGCGCGATTCCGGGGATCATGGCGACGCGCACCATCGAGAACCGCAAAGATCGTCTGGCGACCATCCTCATCGCGCCGTTCATGGGGTGCAGCGCTCGCCTGCCCGTCTATACGCTTCTGATCGGGACATTTTTCGCCGCGCGCGGAGCGGGAGTTCAGTCGGGAATCATGCTGGCCGTGTATGCGGCGGGCGTTCTCGCCGCCGCCGGGACCGCGTGGTGCTTTCGGCGAACACTGCTGAAGGGGTCCACCGACGCGTTTATCATGGAACTGCCGACTTATAAGCTGCCACAGGTCTCGGAGATCGCCCGGCAGGTCTGGGTGAATACGTCCGAATTTCTGACCAAGGCGGGGACCGTGATCTTCTGCATGAGCGTCCTGCTCTGGGCCCTGACCTATTACGGCGCATCGCAAAAATATCTAGGCCACCTTGAAGCGTCCGGCGCGCCGGCGAATGTGGTCGCGGCCGAGCGGATGAATCACTCGCTTGCGGGCCAATTCGGCCATTTTATTGAGCCGGGACTGCGGCCGCTGGGGTTTGACTGGAAGATGGGAGTCGGCCTGGTCAGCGCCTTCGCGGCCCGCGAAGTTTTTGTTTCAACGATGGGAATCGTCTACAGCACCGGCGACGTCGAAGACGGCCATGGGGCCGATTTGTCCAAGGCGATGCTCGCGGACCGTTATCCCGACGGACGCCGGGTATGGAATGGGCCGGTGGCGGTCAGTTTGCTGGTCTGGTTTGTGCTGGCGATGCAATGCATGAGCACGCTGGCGGTGGTTCGCCGGGAAACCGGCGGGTGGGGCTGGCCGATCTTTATGCTGATTTACATGAATGCATTGGCGTACGTCGTGTGTTTGTTCATTTTTCAAGTCAGCCGATGGGTCGGTTGAGGTTCACATGGGATTTGGGCTGCAAAACGTGCTCGTGGCGATGATTATCCTGGCGTGCGCTTTTTATGTCGCCCGGCAAGGCATCGGCGCCCTCTTCGGCCGCAAAAGTCGATTGGGCTGCTGCTGTGCGCGCGGGTGTCCACTGCACGGAAAATGCGCTGCCGCCACGAAGCCGTCCGAGGATTCAATCTGCTCAATAAATCCCAAACGGCATCTCCAATTGTTTCCCGGCGATGGTAAATGATTTTGCCTCGCGAAATCTCAATATCTAGCCCCGAGGCGAAAGGTTTCATTTTTGGGGCTGTATTTTATTTGTGGGCCGGGTCTTTTTTGGTTTGAAAATTTTTTTTTCTGAAATCAAAGGGCACCCCTCGGGCGCGCACAAACGAAAAGGGATGGATGCGGTTTTTGCTGCAAGCGCAGTTGGCCGGCATGATTACGGCGGTTTTTTAGTGTTAAACATACTTTGCCTGATTTGCGCATCCTTCCCGGACTGAAGCGGGGCTTCAGTAGAAAGTTGAGAGTAGTAAGTAGAGAGTAGAAAGTGGGGCAAAAGGGGTCTGCCGGGCGTGGGACTTCGATAGCGCGGACTCGCCAACGTCGGTCTACGGGTCTACTTACTGCTGCTCTAATTCGGGGGGGCGCTAATTTACTGATCCGCAATTATGCGAATGCCGCCGAAAAGTTGAATGTCCCCTTTTCTTAATGTCCCCTTTTCTTAACCTAGACCGCCTCATCCTTTTGGGGCGTCACCACTTCGTCAGTGGCGGTTTCCGACGTCGGATGCGTTGCCGAGGATTGAAATGATAACGAAAAACCGGCTGCGTCTTTCGGTGCGAAGAAGGTGGGCTTGCCTTCATAAGCATTGGTCACAACGAAAATACCCCCAGCCACCTGCTTCGCATTGAACACATGACCTTTAGGACGAAATTTTGTGCTGAATTCCATATTACAACCCTACAACAACAATCGGCTCAAAACATCTGCCCAGTCGGCCAAAAATCCAAGAACCTTAGGATTTGCCGCTGTGCTTCCATCGGGCAAATTCTCAAGCCACAAAGTATCCCAGAAAGCCGTTGTGGTGTCAACAGAAAGAGTTCCGATAACATATGGCTCATCCTGCTTTTTCTCCTGTGAGGCCGCTGCAAATATTGGTACGCTCAGCATTGCCGTGCGGTTCCGGGGAATCTTGGCTTGCTGCTCCAACGTCAAGCCTAAGACTTTGGGATTTTTGCCTGCCTCGACTAGATCGCCTAATGCCGGGCTGGCGCTAGTATACGCAATACCGCTAAATCCGGCACCAATTTCCAGTTCTAAGTCACTATCTGAGTCCAAATCCATGCCAAACTGATAAGTAACGATACGTGTGCCACGCATGGTCGGAAGCATAATATGCGACCTTATTTCCCTTGCACCGGAAACTTGCTCTATTCCCGCGCCTACGCTACGCAGCACGGGATCAAGCGTACGCGGGCTGAGCCGAAATCTCGCCTGAAGCTGCTCGATCTGAGATTGGGCGCTTAACGGTATTTTAAGACACTTATTCGCGTACTTCGCAAACGCGACATACCCATTCTGAAACATCGTCTCGCGTCGGTCGGCGCTGATGCTAAAATCGAGCGTATTTACCGGTGGACTCAGCGGAACCGGTACCCGATGCAGGCCCTGGATTTGGTTCCTCATGAGAGTGTCACTTCCATCAATAGCTGTGGAAACCATATCCTGTACGAGGTGGAACAAATCATAACCAGCCATCGGCTGCGGGCCAGTATCGTTCCCGATCAAGTCGATCGCGATGACCGCCGCGCGGTTTGCGCAGCGCTCCGTTTCGAACAAGAATACTGGCAGATTTGCACAAAGCCCACCATCGACAAGTCGACGCGATCCATACTGCACCGGTTGAAAAACAATCGGATATGACATCGATGCGCGAGCCGCATCCAACACCGAGTAATTCATGCCGGATTCGTCGGGAAAGACAATCGCTTGACTGGTCGTCAAGTCAGATGCAACAACCTTAAGTGGTTTGCAGCCGTGTCTTGCCAGATCAGCAAAGCTTATGTCCCTTTGCGTAGCCAACGCCGGAATCTTTGCAACGATCTTCGCGAAGAGAAATTCGCGGACTTCGTCCCCAGAATATATCCCCAGTGACTGATTTAGCTTATTGTATAGTTGCTTGGCATTATTGGCGAGGCGACGAGCTTTAAGCAATGGCGGACAAATACCACCGCCTGCGGCGATCGCGGACACCTCTCGCCATAAGCCTTCAAATTCCTGAAGCCGCTCACCCGTCTGGTCGTCCAACAGTTGAGTGAAGGGCAATTCTTGCGTAACTATGTTGTGAATCTCTTCTGGCAGATAACCCGCGGCCCCCAATACTGCAATTAGAGCTCCTGCGGATGTTCCGCCAAAAGCAATCCATTCGATGCCCGCGTCGGCAGCAGCCTGCAACGCCCCGGCCAACGCCGGCGCCTTGACCCCACCACCGTCCAAGACGAGATACGCGAACATGCGGGTCGGGCTCTCGGTCGAAACCTCCTTTTGTGGCTGCGACTCGGGGAAAGGCTTTGATGAATGCGACACCAATGGTTGCAGGGCGCGCGTCGCTCTACCCGCACGCGGCAGATTGGGTACCTCCGGAGGCTGCGTGAATAATGGATTCTTAACCGGCTTATCGCGATCGATTTTGCCCGACGACTCCAAGCCCGGCGTTGGCGACGAGTCGCCTGGATGGGCGGGTTGCGGGACGCTTGACCGCATAGTCCGGTCGTTGTCTTCTGGCCGCACATCGCCTGGCATTGCCGACGATTCGCCCGCATTTTCAACACCGCGATTCTTGTCAAGTTCTTGAAAATGCTTGTTGCGCAAATCGTTAAATTCGGCTCGAAGTTCCTCAATCTCTTGTTTCTTTGGTTTAGACCCCTCAGTATGCAACTCCGGTGATCGTATTGGCCCATACTGCTTCGCTAGGTCATCAAGCTCAACTTCAATATTACGAATCTCCCCCAATATGTTTGCAGGTGTATTTTCGCCTTGCTTCCCCCGAATCAACATTAGCGTTGTAAGTCGCTGAATGCGCGCAGCAGTATATTCGGCTCGAAACTTGGCGTCATCCAATATTGCCATCAGTCACCGCAGGTCTATGCTTGCTTTTTCATTGCCTCGATCTCTTTTTTGAGCTCGTCAATTTCCATAAGCAGCGATGTCGAGGCATCCCATCCCATTGAGGCCTTTCGCAGTTCTAGAAAGCGCAAGCGTTTTAGGGCTGCCGCCACAGTCTCGCGCAAGTGTTCAGCCGTCTCGGATGCCTTACCGATATGTGACTCACCTTGTGACGACTGCTGAATCGGCACCGGTTCCGACCGGAGAAGACCGCACGCAAAGGAAGCTGCGGCATCGCACGCGTACGCACGCCAGCCCGCCTGCTGCGCAGTCTCCTTGTTGGGATCGGCCAAATCGGAAACGCCACGAATCATTAATACTCCCGGGACTTTCGCTGCCTCGAAGGCTGCCGTACCAATACCTCCTGCCTCCATCTCGACGCCTATCGCCTTTGGCCAAACATCGAGGAATTTCATCGTTGTCCCGGATGCATCAATCTTGTCCCCTGAAAAGACTGGCCCAAAGTGAACACTCGGTCGTCCATCGGATGGGCGTGCCTGCTCAACTAGCGGGACCCACTCCACCGCAGTTAGATTCTTCGCCGATGAAAATAGTCGAGCGTCAGCATTGTGCACCGACCAGCGAACATGCGGCGCTGACGGTAGGAGTTTTTGCAACTCGTAATCGACCAATTTATCGGCGACAAGAACGTCTCCTAGTGAGACACCGGACTTGGCGAAACCACCAGCAATGCCGATTAGTAGCACATAGCGCGGCTGCCAGAGGTGGAGCGCGTCCGTTGTTGCGGTGGCTGCCTCAACTCTCCCCATATTCAGCAGCGGCAAAAGGACAATTCGATAGGTCGAGCCAGAGCCTCCTGAAGGCATGGTTTGGAAATCCGCGCCATAATACGTCCGAGTATCTTGCTGGATCGGGGGAAGTTTGACCAGATTGTTGATCTTGCGAATTACTGCGTCCCTCTCGTCTGCGAGAGGTGTAATTAGAAGAAAGTCGATTGGAGGTTCCATGGACAACCTGTCCGAAATTTGATCCTGTGCTAAATATACCGAACTTAAGTTGACCTCCCAACATTTTAATATTGCGCCAGAGGCGAGTCAGCACGCAGCGAAACGGAGTGGACTGTCCCGCGTCACGCCTACAAACGATCAAGCGTTTCCCCCATTGCAGTTTTACCTTCCTACGTAGATCAACGGTGAACGAACTAAAGGCGGATGCAGTCCGACGTACCAACGGATTAGAACTCCAACCACCGTGTCAGCAGTTGCCGCAAATCGCACGTAAAGCTCCCGTGCATCTGCATTTGCGGAAATATGTGGAGTTTTATCTTGGAGTCAAAATCCAATTTCTGACCATTACTCAGACATTTAGCCCAAAGTTGCACATGGGGACGCAACTTGCATCAGAATCCTAGTATATCAGTTGAAATTCTACTGCGGTCCAACGCTGATGTCGCGTAATTGGATTGCATTGATCAGGAATTGAAACTCTCGCGCCCGTGAGTCCATTCCGCAAATGCTTCCATTTCCACGCGAATCGAGTAATCCATCACCCACCCGAGTATAAGACCTGCCCATCGGCAGGCAATGCCAAAGCGATTGCGGAATTGATCGAGGTCCCCACCCTCGTCACTCTCTCCCAACTCATCTTAAGGTTATCCGGCCTTAGCGTATCGAAACTCTGCCACGCGAGCCCCTTTAATTGAATCGAATCCCTCCCACGCTACGAACCACCGACCTTCGACGCGTTGACGATTGCCAGAATGCCTACTCGGATCACGTCAGAGAATTTCGACGACCACGCCTTGATGGATCCGGCCTGTTCGGGATGTTTTCGCGGAATCCGTGACAAGCCGGGTGACATGCGTTTTTTGTCTATCGGCGCGAGTTGTTGATTTTGCTGCGTGTCGCGATCGTCGCTGGGGGGCATGGTAAACCCTTTGGCAAAAACGCAAGTGACGAAATCGCCGCAACTTCGGAAGGGCGCGCCGATTCCCTTTCACCCAGTTTGTCACCAATGGGCGGAATTCGGCGCGGCGCGGTGCGAGTCTGGCGGAATCGAGACGCATGCTTTAGGATCGTGCGAATCGTTCGGTAATACCGATGAAAACGCTGCTTTTCCGGACGATCGTGTGCACGACGGGAGCATAGCTCAGCGGTTAGAGCAGGGGTCTCATAAACCCTTGGTCCCTGGTTCGAATCCAGGTGCTCCCATTGCGGCTAAGCCGCAATAGAGGGGAGAGAGTTGAGGGTAGAAAGTAGATAAAGAACGTACTGGCACCCCGGCGGTTGGCATTCGATGGGCGCCGTCATCCCATCTGATATTTCATTTCTACTTGCGGCCCGATGATTCGGATGGTCAGGGCGTCGGCGATGTGGCGAAACGCGGGGTCGGCGGTGGCGCTGCCCCAGGCTAGGGCGAATTGCTCCAATTGCGTCTCGGCGTGCATTTGCTGGCTGACGCCAAGCACGATCTCTTCGGCGCCCAGATCGCGGGCCGTGGTGGCGATCGCATAGAGCGGATTGTTGGTCGGGAGAACGACGGGGAAAACCTGTTTGCCGACGTGCTCGGCTACGTTCACGATTCGGGTCAGCAATTCGCGGTCCATGTCGTCGATCGTCGTTTCCTGTTCGGTGATGCCGAGCGTGCGCGGGGGGAGAACTTTGCAGGTGACGACGACAACGTCGCGCTGATTGGTGTTGATTTCGTGCAGGATGTGCTGAAGCATCGGCAAGCTTCGCGGGCCGCGGGCGGCAACGAGGATGGGATTGGGATGCGTGAGGCCGAGCGATTCGATGGAGACGGTGTCGCTGCTGCGCTGATTGAATTGCTCGAGGTGTTCGTGCTTGCCTCCGTGGCGGCGATGGGAGATTTTTTCGACGATGATGAAGGCGATCAGAAACCCGGCGGTGAAACTGATGCCCCAGATGGTGGCGGTCTTTTTGGTCAGCAGATTCACAAGGGCGGTGCTGAAGAGGATGAGAAAGATGGCGATGATGCCGATGGGGAGATCGACGGGGCCGGCTTTGGTTTTGATGGGGAGATTCAGGGGGACGCGGTATTGGCGCGGGGCGCGATCGCGGAAGCGCAGGACCGCCATGGAAAGGGTCATAAAGACGAACGACCAGACGACGCCGAAGGCGTAGGCTTCGCCCAGGGTGTTGACGTCGCCGAGGCTGGCGAGGATCACGACCACCTGGCAGACGGCGATGAGATTGATGAAGCGATGGGTGGTGCCGAAGCGTTTATGAGGATGTTGGAACCAGGGCGTGAGGACGCCGTCTTCGGCGAGGCGATTGAGGACGCCGTTGGAGCCGACCATGCTGGTATTGACGGCTCCGGCGAGGATTAGAAATCCGACGATGACGACGACGCATTCCATGCGTCATGGAATGCGTCGTCGTC
>JBEKPV010000006.1:0-44499 GCA_049520395.1 Tepidisphaeraceae bacterium | reverse complement strand
CGAGCAGGCCGAAAAAATCTTCCAGGCCTACTACTCCACAAAAAAAGGCGGCACCGGACTCGGACTAGCCATGGCCCGCAGAATCGTAGAAGAACACGGCGGCCAAATCGGCGTCCGCTCCGAACCCAACAAAGGCTCCGATTTCTTCGTAAAAATCCCCGTGCATTAAGCAGTAACCTGAAATATTGCCGATTCCCCCTGCCGATATGATAAACTAGAGCATCATGGTCGCGGCGATCCGACAAACCATTACGGTAGAACAGGACGGACGGCTCGAGGTCCGCTCGCCGCAGCTCCACAGCGGCGCCAGGGCCGAGGTGATCGTGCTCTTGGAGTCCGTCCACGCTCGCCCGCCCCTCTCATTGCTGGACGATCTTCAGCAGAGCCTGCGGCTTGATCCAGCCGCTGCCCGGGCATGGGCACATCAAGTTCAGGACGAGAGAGCCAACACCGCTCGTCCATCCCGCATGACGGCCGGATGATTCACCTCGACACAAATTTCCTGATTTTATCGCTCGTTCCCGGAACTCCGCAGGATCTTCAGTTACGCCAGTGGATCGCCACCGCCGAACCGGTCGCGCTAAGCGCGATCGTATGGACCGAGTTTCTTTGCGGCCCCGTCTCCCCCGAGCAGATTCAGATGGCCTCAAATCTCTTTCAGAATCCCGAGCCGTATCTGCCGGAGGATTCGCGTATCGCCGCCGATTGGTTCAATCGCACCGGCCGACGGCGCGGCAGCCTGACCGACTGCATGATCGCAGCGATAGCCTTCCGCCGCGGCGCTCGATTAGCGACCGAGAACCAAGCCGATTTCCGCCACTTCATCCCGCTGGGTCTTGCCCTCTACGTTTCCGCGTGACGCCGCTCGATCCGACGCCCCTCATCGGTCTTGGCCATCGATCCCAAGCCCTCCCCCCTTCATCTCGATCCAACCCCCCAAAGCTGGTAAATTTCCCCCTCTATGTCCGAGCCGTCCCCCTATAAGGCCCAAATCCTGGTGGTCGATGACGAGCAGGATCACGCCCAGGTCATGAGCGAAGCCCTCACTCGCCAGGGCCATAAATGCGACATCGCCTTTAACCTCGCCGAGGCCCAGGCCAGGCTCGCCAAAAAAAATTACGACATCATCGTCACCGATCTGGTCATGGACGGCCGCAAAGACGGCCTCGAGGTCCTCCGCCTCGCCCGCGAACTCCAGCCCCCGCCCCAGGTGATCCTGGTTTCCGCCCACGGCGACATTCCCATCGCCGTCCAGGCCATGAACGACGGCGCCTACGGCTTCATCGAAAAGCCGCTCGACTTAAATCACTTCCGCGCCCAGGTGAATCGCGCCGCCGAGCGCGTTTCCCTGCAAAAGCAAAACCAGGTCCTCCGCGAGCAATTATCCGAGCAATCGGGCTTCGAAGGCATCGTCGGCAAAAGCGCCGCCATGCAAAAGGTGATCTCCACCGCCCGCCAGGTAGCCGCCAGCGACATTGCCGTCCTCATCATGGGCGAAAGCGGCACCGGCAAGGAACTCATCGCCCGCGCCATTCACAACAACAGCCGTCGCCGCCGCGCCAGACTCGTCGCCCTGAATTGCGCCGGCCTCAGCGAAAGCATCCTCGAAGACGAACTCTTCGGCCACATCAAAGGCGCCTACACCGGCGCCCAGGGCGAACGCGAAGGCCGTTTCGAGCACGCCGACGGCGGCACCCTCTTCATGGATGAGATCGGCGACATGCCCTCCGCCATGCAAGCCAAACTCCTCCGCGTCCTGGAAAACGGCGAAGTCGTCCGCCTCGGCTCCAACGAGCCGATCAAGGTCGACGTCCGCCTCATCAGCGCCACCAATCGCCGCCTCGATGAAATGGTCGCCGACAAGCAATTCCGCGAAGACCTTTTTTTCCGCATCAAAGGCGTCACCCTTTATTTGCCCCCCCTCCGCGAACGCCGCGAGGACATCCCCCTCCTCATCCATTATTTCCTCAAAGAATTCTCCGAAAAATATCACAAGGAATTGGAAGGCGTCTCCCCCGCCGCCCAGCAGATGCTCCTCGCCTACAGCTGGCCCGGCAACGTCCGCCAGCTTCGCACCGCCCTGGAAAACATGGTCGTCCTCTCCTCCGACAACATCCTCGGCCCCGAATCCCTCCCCGCCGAAATTCGCCCCCCCGGAATCGCCGCCCCAGGCTCCCCCGCCGCCCCCGGCTCCCCCGAAACCGTCCCCGGCATCAATCACCTCGTCGGCATCAGCCTCGAACAGGCCGAGAAAGAACTCATCCGCAACACCCTCAAAATGGTCGATGGCAACCGCGAACAAGCCGCCAAAATGCTCGGCATCGGCGAACGAACCCTCTATAGAAAGATACGGGAATACGGATTGTGAAAAACCAGCAAGAAACCGACAATTCCTTCCGCATCGGCCACGGCTACGATCTCCACCGCCTCCAAACCGGCGGAAAACTCATCCTCGCCGGCATCGAAGTTTCCGACCAGCTCTCCCCCATCGCCCACAGCGACGGCGACGTCGTCCTCCACGCCATCGTCGACGCCCTCCTCGGCGCCATCGCCGCCGGCGACATCGGCGAAAAATTCCCCGACTCCGATCCACGCTGGAAAAACGCCGACAGCAAGATCTTTATCCGCGAAGCCATGCGCCTCGTCCGCGCCGCCGGCTATCGCGTCGTTAACGTCGATGTAACCGTCCTCGCCGAACGTCCCAAATTACGCCCATTCAAGCCTAAGATGGTCCAGGCCCTCGAGGCCCTCCTCGGCGGCTCGGCGAACTTGAAAGCCGGAACCAACGAAGGTTGCGACGCCGTCGGCCGTGCCGAAGCCATCGCCGCGCACGCCGTCGTATTGCTCGCTCATGACAAAACGCAATAATACCGATGCTTATCCAGCGGAAGAAGATTCCAATCGAGCGGGCGATTCGCGGCAGGTTCGCATGAGCCTTCGAGTCTACAACACGCTCAGCCGCCAGAAGGAATTGTTTGCCACGGTCCACCCCGGCAAAGTCGGGATGTACCTCTGCGGACCCACCGTCTACACCTCCCCCCACATCGGCCACATGGTCGGCCCCATCGTCTTCGATACCTTCAAGCGTTACCTCAAATACAAAGGCTACGACGTCACCTGGGTCGTCAACATTACCGACGTCGACGACAAGCTCATCGACGCCGCCGCCGCCCAAAAAGTCACCGTCCAGGAACTGGCCGACAAGTACACCGCCGAATATCTCGATTGCCTCGGCCGATTCGGCATCGATTCCATCGACCGCTTCCCCAAAGCCTCCGACCACATGGCCGAAATCATCGAGATGACCCAGCGCCTCATCGACACCGGCTTCGCCTACCTCGCCGGCGGAACCGTATGGTTCGAAGTCGCCAAAGACCCCGATTATGGAAAACTCTCCAACCGAAAAGTCGAGGATCAGGAAGCCGGCACCCGCCAGCTCGAAGGCGCCGGAAAAAAAAGCTCCGCCGATTTCGCCCTCTGGAAAGGCGCCAAACCCGGCGAACCCGCCTGGGATTCCCCCTGGGGCAAGGGACGCCCCGGCTGGCACATCGAATGCTCCGCCATGAGCCGAAAATACCTCGGCGATACCATGGACATCCACGGCGGCGGCATGGACCTCATGTTCCCCCATCACGAAAACGAACTCGCCCAATCCGAATCCGCCAACGCTAAACCCCTCGCCAAATTCTGGATGCACAACGGCCTCACCCGCATCCGCACCAAGATGGCCGCCGGCGAGTGGGCCCAGGAAAAAATGAGCCGCAGTCTCGGCAACGTCGTCTCCGCACGCGAACTCCTCGACATCCACGGCTCCGAGCTTCTCCGCTACATGCTCCTCAGCACCCACTACCGCCGCCCCATCGAATTCACCGATGAAGTCCTCTCCAACTCCCGCAAAGCCCTCCTCGTCTTCTCCCGGCTCATCGAGCGCATCGAGCGCCTCACCGGCAAGCCGCTCCCCGAAGACGCCCCCGACATGGATCACGCCGCCGCCAAGCTCCTCGAATCCGAAGTCGGCCCCTTCGCCCGCCAGGTCCTCGGCGAAAAAATGCGATTCCTCGAAATGATGGACGACGACTTCAACACCGCCGGCGCCATCGCCGTCATGCACGACCTCGCCGGCTCCGTCAACAGTTTTCTGGAACAAAACCGAGCCGAAGCCAATCGCCAGCCCGACGTTTTGGAAGCCGCCTCCGCCGCCTCTCAAACCTTGCGCAGCCTCGGCCGCCTCCTCGGCCTATTCCGCCCCGGCCTCCCCCGTCCCGCATCCCAGGAACCCGCCCTCGTCGAGCAGCTCATGCAGCTCTTGATCGAAATCCGCAACCAGGCCAGACAAACCAAAAATTTCCCCCTGGCCGACGCCGTCCGCAACGGCCTAAAAAACGCGGGCATCACCCTGGAAGACCGCCCCGAAGGCACCGGCTGGCGAAAAGAGTAGCCCAAAGCGCCGCGCCTCCTGCACTTATTTAGCGGGCGTCCGAAGGACGCCGTCCCCCCGCCGAACCGGCCCAATCCGCCGAAACGCCCGCCGCCCGACATCGCCCCCAACCGGCAACATTTGAAGTTTCCGCCGCATTTGTATTACCGCCACCCAAACACCCCATTTGCAATGCTCCCCAACCTGATATAATTCCTGCCTCACTTCGGCGGGAGCAAAGAATGGGCGCATGGCTTGGAGGGACGATCCTGGTATTGGCTGTCATCGCGGGCATGCTGTTGCAGAAAAATCTAAATTTGCAGCAGACCGAATCCCAGCAGTCGCAGACGATCGACGATCAGGCCCGCAAACTTTCCGACGAGCAAGCCGCCGTCGCTCAAACCGATCAGCTCAAGGTCCAGTTGGCGGCCGCTCAATCCGACGCCAGCCAGGCCCACGCCGCTGTCAATTCACTTCAAAATCAAATAACCGGCAATTCAAGCCAATTTTCGGCGCAAATTGCCGCGCGCGACCAGAGCATCACTCAGGACCGCGCCCAGCTTCAGCAGCAGCAAGCCCAGATTCAGCAGCTCACCGCCGCTTGCAACGCGGACGCCGCCGAAATCGATCAGATGAAATCGAAGTATGGCATCGCCATGGACGAACTCCAGCAGCCGATGACCCCGGCCGTTTCCCCGATTTCTCCGTCCAACCTCGTCTACGCGACCCATAGTGTCGTCGTGGCCGCATCCGTCGAGGCCAGCACCTTCGCCCAGTTTCAAGCGGCGTCCGACCGCGTCAACGAAATTGCCGCAACCCTGCAAAACCAATTCCAGGCAACGCCCCAGTACACGCAGGCCCAAAGCGATTTGGACAGCGCCAAGGCCGCCTACGATTCCGCGCGAACCGCGGTGATCAGTGGCCTCCAAAGTTCGTCCGACTACACCGCCGCCGTCGATGCCAGGAAGACCGCGCAGCAAGCCGTCGAGGACGCTCACCAGCAGGGCGCCGACGGCGACCAACTCGCCGTCGTCGCCCAAAACTCCCTGGCCGCCATGACCGCCGTCACCGATCTGGAGACCGCCGCGTTAGCCGCCAACAGCGACTTTCAGGACGCCAAATCAAAATTGACCGTTGCCAAGGCCAACTTGAATCAGCTCGACCAGCAATTCCAGAATCTCCTCGCCGACAACCGCGCCTACCAGCAGGCCAAATTGGATTACGCCACCGCCACCGCCAACCACGCCGCCGCCATGGCCAATCTCCAGGCCCTCGACTCCCAGGCCGCCGACCGCGCCGCCGCCCTGAGGCAAGCCGAATTGCAGGCTCAATTACACAACTGGCACGACCAAAACCAAAATGCCGAACAACAACAAAACAACGCCGACGCCCACCGATGAATTCCCCCAAGTCCCCGCCGCCGCCCGCAAACCCATTTAGCGGGCGTCCGCAGGACGCCGTCCCCCCGCCAATCCAGCCGAACCCGCTGAATTGCGCGCCCTCCGATTTATCTCCCCGCCAGCAACCAGCAACTAACAACTAGCAACCAATTCCCCATTCAGCACTCATCATTCAGCATTTCCCGCTCGCCCCTCCCTCCCACACCCATTTAGCGGGCGTCCGCAGGACGCCGTCCGAACGCCGACCCGCATTAATCCGCCGAAACGCCCGCCGCCCGACATCACCCCCAAAGTTGCGGCCAGCAATTAACAACTGGCAACTAATTCCCCATTCAGCACTCGGTCGTGTCCTAATTTGGCTTCCCATGCTTCTTTTCAGATAGTGGCCGTTCCTCTTGGGGGTGCCCCTGGACTGCTACGGCTGGCCCCAGTTTGCTTACGGCACACCGCAGACAAAAATGGAGCTCGAGCCGGACGTCCATGCCCATGACTATGATCGTGCGTTCGCTTCCGTCTCCCGGACAATTAAGCGTATCGCATTTTTTCATGGCGGGATTCTATCCCGGTGGATACGAAATGATGAACAAGACCCCTGGATATTTCTCCATCGGGGCTGCCCCTAGGCCGATTTGGCAGGCGAAGTCCTGTTGGGTAGGATTGTGGCCAGCCAAACCGAGGGCGGACGCTTGCCGGTAACAAGCTATAATGTGGCATCGTGGGGAAACCCTGTCGGGGCCGGGGCGATGGGTTCCTTTTACATCACGGTATCTGGAATCGCCAAGGCGGCTATTCCGAGCGAACCATTCGCAGTGGCAAATGAGGTAATCTGCGGAGAGCTGGCGCGTGTCTTGCGGTTACCTATTCCGCCGGGATTCATTGTTACTGACCCAAAGGGCAAGCCGCACCATACATCATTAAATTTCAATTTGTCCGGGCAAAATCTACCGCCAGCAAATTGCCCAGCGATCCTCTCTCAGAAACCTTGGGAAGCTGCGGGAACGATTATTTTTGACATATGGGTCGCGAACAGCGATCGGCATAATGGCAATTTGGCGTTTGATAATCGCACCAACGAAATGATGCTTTTTGACCACAGTCACGCCTTTATGAGGGGTGTGCAGGGTCAGCAACGCTTGGCAAATGTGACCAATTCACTTGGAATAAACCAACCCACAAAACATTGTCTTGGCTCAATTATTCAGTCCACGGACCATTTTTTTGAGTGGTCTGAGCGCGTCAGGCAGATTCCGGAATTTTGCATTCGTGGGGCCGTTGAATATGCCGCGCAAGTAGGATTACCGAACGCGGATGTGCAGTTTTGCGTCGACTTCCTGATGAACCGCCAAAATAAATTAATGCCTTTGGTGCATAATAGCCGAGGCGAGTTCCCGAATGTCCAATATTGGCCGTGAAAGAAGGTGAGCTTCGTGTCGCGATTCGCAAGCTATCTGATTGCCCAATATGTTCCCGACCTTATGAAGCGTGAACCTCGCAACGTTGGCGTATTCGTTCAAATTGGCAATGAGGTGCAGGGGAAATTTTTGGGCGAGATTGAGCCGGGGCGACTAGACAAGCGCAAGATCAATACCTTTCCTTACCCTACCGTCTATGAGCAATGGGTGGATTATTGGCGGGGCACAATGTCCGATCCTGAAGCATTTCAAACTTTTGTCAGAGCCGGCAAGGATTTTTTTCCAGTTATTGAGGGCGGCGAGGTCTGGGATATTGGGCAGGATTCGATTGATGACGTGACCGAAATCCTATTCAAGTCACTCGTGGGAGATGGAAATTTTGCTAAAGCTTTGGGCGGCTTCGTTCAGGAAGAAGATGTCACCGCGCCGCTGCGAGAATCAATCAGCAGAGAACTGATTACCCGCAGCATTTTGGTTGAAGGCAATGAAGTTGCCCCATTGTATGTTCCTCATCCAATTCGGACGGAGCGACAAATTCCGGGAACTAAAGTCGCCGTGCATCGGCCTACCTTCGTTCAGGAATTTGCGGATAACTTCGCAGTCATCGAAGCAGTTGATTTCACGACCACAAAATACCAGGCGACGAAAGATCACGCAGGTTGGGCTTCGTTCATGTTTTCAGACATTAAGCATCGCTCATCGGAAGCAGACACGATATCAATCATCCGCGTTGCCGAGAGCGACGAACACGAGAAAATTACGAAGTATGCAATATCCATGCTTAAAAGCTGTTCTAGGGTTGTGGATTGGAACGACGAGACGGCACAGGCAGAGTTTTTGGCACAGTGCAATGATCGGGCGATTCAGAACGGTCACGCAGTTTAATTAGAAAGCGATGTCAGGAGCTCATCCAATTCCTAAACGTGTTCGGTGACGCCAGCCGCCGTCGCAGCGATTCAAACGGAGTCGGGAGTCAATGTTTCGCGCAAATAGGCCAGCGTTACACTTCGTCACTTCGTCTCTCAGTCTCTCCGTCTCCAGAATGCCAATCCCCCACCTTGTAGTATTTGTTCACCCCTCAACAAACCCACGACGCTCTTCCACTGCTGACTCCCGATTATTCAGGGCCTCGTCCCGGCGCGCCGGGGCCGCGTCCCGGCGCGCCGGGGCTCCACCGTTCCAGATCGCCAATCTGGCGATCTAGGCAATATATGTTAAATATCAAATTAACCCCTCTAACCCCCGCCCCCGATTGCGATTGAGTGCAAAACTCCCCTCCATCCCTTTTCGTTCCTGCGCGCCGGAGGGTAGCCCCTTAGTTTCAGAAAAAAAAATTTTCGAGTCCCAAAAAATTGTCGGCCAACAAAAAAAAGAAAACCCAGCCCAGGAAAAAGATTTTCAGCCACAGTTTGAAACCGATTCACACAGATAAATTGCAATTGTTTTATCTGTGTCTATCTGATTTATATCCGTGGCAAAAATTCTTCCGTCCGTGGCCGGGCAAGCCTTTCCCGATCCGATACAATCCCAGCAGAGCAACCCATGCGAATCCTCGGCATCGACCCCGGCCTTTTAATCACCGGCTACGGCCTCATCGAATTCTCCCGCAAGCCCACCCTCCTCGACGGCGGCGTCATTCGTCTCCGCTCCCAAACCACCCTCGCCCAGCGATTAGCCGAACTCGACCAGGAATTAGCCAATCTATTCGACGACGCCAAGCCCGATATTTGTGCCGTCGAGCAGTTGTATGCCAATTACAAGCACCCGCGCACCGCCATTCTCATGGCCCACGCCCGCGGCGTCATCCTCCTGGCCGCCCAACGCAAAGACGTCATTGTCGAACAAATCTCCGCCAATCGAATCAAAAAATCCCTCATCGGCTATGGCCACGCCGGTAAACTCCAAATGCAAAAGGCCATCCAGCGGGAATTCAATCTCCCCCAGTTGCCGCAGCCGCCCGACGTCGCCGACGCTTTGGCCGTCGCCCTTTGCTGCGGCCGGCAAATTTCCGGTAAACTACCCCGCGCATGATCTGTGCCATCACCGGCGAACTCCGGCGGGTCGAGCCCGACCGCGTCCATCTGGCCAGCGGCCCGGTCCTCTACGAAATCCTCGTCCCCGCTTTCGATCTCACCGAGCTCCACGCCAGCCTCGGCGAAACCGTCACCCTGCAAACGATTTTCGACCTCGAAGGCGACGCCACCCGCGGCGGCCTGGCCCCGCGCCTCATCGGCTTCCTACGACTCCACGACAAAAAATTCTTCCAGCTCTTCGTCACCGTCAAAGGCATCGGCCCCAAACGCGCCCTGCGGTCGCTGGTTCAGCCGGTCGGCCAAATCGCCGCCGCCATCGAAGCCAAAAATGCCCGGTTTCTTCAGGAACTGCCCGAAATCGGCAAGCGCACCGCCGAGCAAATCATCGCGGAACTCGCCGGTAAATTGGCGGAATTCGCCCTCGAGCAGACCGCCGGCTCACCCCCGCTTCGCGCCGATCGTTCTCCGACGGAGCAGGATGCGATCGAGGCGGTGATGGCCCTGGGAATTCCCCGCCCCGAGGCCGAGCGCTTGCTTGAGCGCGCCCGCCAGACCGATCCCACCTTAAAGACCGCCGACGCCGTCCTCCGCGAAATGCTGCGGCTAAGGACGGTCCGAGCCTAACCGGCATGCCCCAACTCACGATCCAGCAATCCTTCGCCTTGGCCGCCGAGCACCACCGCGCCGGGCGATTGCAGGAGGCGGAGCAACTCTATCGCCAGATCATCGCGATCAATCCCAACTCGTCCGAAGCCCATTACGACCTTGGCATCGCCCTGAGAGACATGGGCCGGCTTGAGGAGGCGATTAACGCCTATCGCCAAGCCATCGCACTGAAGCCCGATGACGCCCAGGCCCACGGCAATCTCGGCGTCGCCCTGAAGGGAATTGGCCGACTCGACGAAGCGATCGCCGCCTACGGCCAAGCCATCGCCCTGCGGCCTCGATACGCCGAAGCCCACTACAACCTCGGCATCGCCCTGCACGACAAGGGAGAACTCGATCAATCCATCGCCGCCTTTCGCCACGCGGTTTTGCTTAATCCCAATTTCCCCCAGGCGCAAAACAATCTCGGCAGCGCTTTGAAAGATACCGGGCAATTGGATGAGGCGATCGCCGCCCATCGGGTGGCCATCGCGATAAAGGCCGATTACCCGACGGCGCACAGCAATCTGGTTGCGACCCTCTATTATCACCCCGGTTTCGACGAGCGATCCATCGGCAGCGAACTTCGCCGGTGGAATCGGCAACATGCGGAGCCGCTGAGTCCATTCATTCGACCGCATTCCAACGACCGCGATCCCGACCGCCCCTTGCGGATTGGCTTTGTGTCGCCCGATTTTCGCCGGCATCCGGTGGGATTCGCCATCGGGCCGCTGCTGCGGAATCACGATCGGCGGCAATTCGAGGTTTTCTGCTTCTCCAATTCCACGGCCGAAGATGCGGTCACCGAAACGATTCGCGCCAGCGCCGATCATTGGCATTCGATCGCGAAAATGCCCGACGACCAGGCGGCCGAACTGATCCGGCAAAACAGAATCGATATTCTCATTGACCTCGCTGTGCACACGACCGGCAATCGCCTCCTGGTCTTCGCCCGCAAACCCGCGCCGGTGCAGGCGACTTATCTCGGCTACTGCGGCTCTACCGGATTGGACGCAATCGACTATCGGATCAGCGATCCCTTTATCGATCCGCCGGGCGAGGACGAATCGTGTTACAGCGAGAAGACGATCCGCCTGCCGCGAACGTTTCTTTGCTGGGAATGGCGCGGAGGGGACGTGCCGATCGGAGAATTACCAACCGACCGGCGGCGGGAAATCACGTTTGGAAGCTTGAATAATTTTTGCAAAGTGACCCCCGCGGTTTTGCGGTGCTGGGGAGATTTACTGACGCAAATGCCCCATTCGCGGCTGATTCTGCGGACGCCGCCGGGTGAAACGGCTCAGAGGGCGCGGAAAACTCTGTTGGATTGCGGCGTAGCCGAGAATCGCATCGCCCTGGTCGGATGGCTGCCTGGAGAGGACTATCTGCGATTGTGCCGCCAGGTGGATATCGGGCTGGATCCATTCCCGTATCCCGGGTTTACGACGACTTTGGATTTACTCTGGATGGGAGTTCCTGTGGTGACTCTTAGCGGCCCAACCGCTGTCAGCCGGGGCGGGCGCAGCATCCTGTCCAATCTCGGCCTGCCGGAACTGGTGGCCAGTACGCCGCAGGAATACGTGCGGATTGCCCTCGGCCTCGCCGGAGATTGGAATCGATTGGACACGCTGCGCCGAAGCATGCGAGCGCGCATGCTGGCTTCGCCGCAGATGGACGCCGCGGGATTTGCCCGCGATATGGAGGCGGCCTATCGTCAGATGTGGCGGAACTGGTGTGAAAAGCCCTCCGGGCACTGACTCCAAGAGGCCGTTGCGGCCAACCACGATTGAACGGATGATGATCCCATGGCCTCGCGCCCCATTTCCGGCGGAATCCGTCTGTTTACCCTCCTTGGGATCACGGTTTACCTGCATTTTTCCTGGTTCCTGGTGGCCGCGTATGAAATTCAGCTGCGCAAGGGGCAGTACAGCTCGATTGCGTGGAATATTGCCGAATATGTGGCGCTCTTCGCCATCGTGCTGACGCACGAATTCGGACATGCGCTGGCGTGCCGCTCGGTGGGGGGGAAAGCCGACACGATCATGCTTTGGCCGCTGGGGGGCGTCGCCTTCGTGGCTCCGCCGCCTCGGCCGGGGGCGCTGCTCTGGTGCATCGCGGCGGGTCCGCTGGTGAATGTACTGCTGATTCCGGTCACCTACTCGTTCTTCTTTTATCAGATGGATTCCGATCTGCACCGGTTTTTGTACTCGATCGCCTACATCAACCTCGGCCTGCTGATTTTCAACATGCTGCCGATTTATCCCCTTGATGGGGGACAAATCCTGCGAGCGCTGCTCTGGTTCGTGATCGGACGCGGGCGCAGTTTGCTGGTCTCGGCGGTGATCGGCATGGCGGGGGCCGTTGGGCTGGGCGTGTTGGCTTTTGTGTATCAAAACCTATGGTTCGGTCTGCTGGCGCTATTTGCGGGTTATCAGGCCTGGCGCGGGTTCCAATCGGCGCGGATTCTTCGTCGCAACGAATCGTTGCCGCGGCGAGCGGGCGTGGCTTGCCCGACGTGCGGCGCGCCGCCGCCGGTGGGGCCGTTTTGGAATTGTTCCAATTGCCGCAGGCCGTTCGACACGTTTGAGCGAAGCTGCATCTGCCCCAATTGCGGGACGGCCCATCGAGTGGCGTTTTGTCCCTCGTGCCGCGCCGGCGCGCCGCTGGCGGCATGGATGGGCCTGCCGGCGACGATGCCGATTCCGTCGGGCGCGGCGTTGCCGCCGCTGCCCCCGTTGCCGCCGTTACCGCAGAGGCCGCCGATGCCATCGGTTCCGCCGCCCCCTCCGCCGCCTTTGTGATGTCGGCGGCGCGTGTTAAAACATCCGCATGCCGCGCGAGCGCATCGTTTCCGCCAAGGCCATCGGCGAAGAGGAGAAGAGCTTCAACTATTCCCTTCGCCCGGAGAATTTCTCGCAGTACATTGGGCAGGACGCGCTGATCCGGCGGCTGAAGATCGCGGTGGACGCCGCCAAGGGGCGGGGCGAGCCGATCGAGCACGTCCTGCTTCACGGCCCGCCGGGACTGGGCAAGACCACGCTGGCGCATGTGATCGCGCATGAGATGAATGCGGAGGTGCATGTGACCAACGGCCCGGCCCTCACGAAGGGGGCGGACCTTGTGGGCATCCTGACCAAGCTGAACGCGGGCGACGTCCTGTTCATTGATGAAATTCATCGCCTGCCGGCCATCGTCGAGGAATATCTCTATCCGGCGATGGAGGATTTCAAGGTGGACATCACTTTGGATTCGGGGATGCACGCCCGGACGATCACGATGCCGCTGGCGCCCTTCACTCTGATCGGCGCGACCACGCGCATCGGCCTGCTCAGCGGGCCGATGCGCAGCCGATTTGGGATCGCGAATCACATTGAGTTTTACACGCCTCAGTCGCTGCACGAGATTTTGCGGCACAATTCCAAGTTGTTGAAACTGGAGGCGGAGGACGCGGCGCTGGCGGAACTGTCGGGGCGAAGTCGCGGCACGCCGAGGATCGCCAATCGATTGCTTCGCCGCGTGCGCGATTATGCCGCGGTCGAGGCGGAGTCGCGATTGACGCTGGGTGTGACGAAATTGGCACTGGACCTGGAGGGAATCGACGATCGGGGATTGGATGAGCAGGATCGAAATTATTTGAAGACGTTAATCAACGTGTATGACGGCGGGCCGGCGGGCGTGGAAGCGCTGGCGGCGAGCCTTGGCGAAGAAGTGGACACTCTGGTCGATGTGGTGGAACCTTACCTGCTTCAAAACAATTTCGTTTTGCGGACGCGTCAAGGGCGGCGCGCGACGAAAACCGCGTACGATCATTTGAAAATCCGATGGAATCCGCCGAAGGATTTGCCGGTGGATACTGAGTCTGATTTATTCGAAAAGTAGCTGCGGCCGGCAGAAGAATTTTCGCCACGGAGTTTACTGAGAACGAAGAGAAGAGGATTAGCCACAGATGGGGACCGATGGACACAGATAAGAATGCGGATTAGTGTTCGGAACCGGCGGCGGGGGAGGTTTGTTCGATTTCCTGGGCTTGGGTTTCCGCTGCGCCGCGGCGGGATCGGCGGCGGTATTGGCGGGGGGTTAGGCCAAGTTGATCGTGAAACGCCATGCTGAGTTGGCGGGCTTCCTTGAATCCGCAGGCATCGGCGATCTCGCGCACGGGCCGATCGGTGCGGGAGAGCAGGAGTTTGGCCCGCTCCAGTTGGACGCGGCGAATCTCCTGATAGGGGGAGCGGCCCAGCGCCTTGCGAAAGCGCATTTCCAGGGATCGGCGCGAAAGTTCGGTGCGCGAAAGCAAATCCTCCACATTGATTTCGCGGCCGCCGCGATCTCGAATGAATCGGACGGCGGCGGCGACTTCGGCATCCGCCAGGGCCAGGACATCGCTGGATCGGCGTGTGATGACCTCGGCGGGGGGGACGAGGATGGGCTCGGCGGGCGCGGCGACGCCGGCGATCATGTTCGCCAGGAGCGCGGCCGCTTCGTAGCCGATCTGTTCGGTATTGAGGCGGATGCTGGATAATTGCACGCCGGAGAGTTCGCAGTTGATTTCATCGTTATCGACGCCGAGGACGGCTACTTGATCGGGCACCTGCAATCCGAGGATGGTCGCGAGGCGCACCGTTTCCTTGGCGCAGGAATCGTTGCAGCAGAAGACGGCCAGCGGGCGCGGCAGCGTGGAAAGGGCTTCGAGCAAACCGGAACTGCTGCCAGCGGCGGGGTGGGCGGCGTAATCGCCGACGTCGTCGGTTTTTCGATGTGCCACGGCACAGGTGAACCCGGCGGCTTGAAGGGCGGCGGCAAATCCCTCGGCTCGCATCTGGGCATAGCGGAGTCCGTGCGGGCCGAAAAACGCGAAATTGCGGAAACCGCGTTCCAGGAAATAGGAAGCGGCCATTTTTCCGGTGGCGGCGTCGTCGGGAAAAACCGCGGGCATGGCGGCGGGGGGGGAGAGTGTGTTGGAGACGTTGACCGAGGCGACGCCGGAGGCGATTAATTCTTCTCCGAGTTCGCGGCGGCGAAGTTGAATGATGACGCCGCGAACTTCATCGCGGACAAAAGAGGAGGTGAAGCCGGGCTCGATGGTTGAAATGAAATTGAAATCCCAACCCCCGTGAATTTTGGCATAGTCGGCGATGCCGCGCAGGACGCCGCGGCTATAGGCGTAGACCACGTCGGCGTACAAGCGTACCGTGCAATTTTCGCGCACCGTCAGGCTCCTTCCTGCCGGACGAATTTACGAACCTTCGTCCGGCCGACATCATCCGATATGCGATGCTAACTCGTTTCAAACCGCCGCTAAATTGGCGCGTCTCTTAATAATGACAGGGACCTCATAGTCAATTTTCATTTCCTAGCCGTCTCAATTTTCCCATCTTAACAATTTTTTGCCCGCATAACCGGAATAAACCGCAAACCCGCTCGATTTTCGCAAATTGATGTAGTAAGTTATCGGGTGTGAGGAATTTACGTTATTTGCCTCTGACGTTCCTGTGTGGAATGCCCGGCTTTGTGTTCTTCGCGCCATTATTGATCGTCTGCACGGCGACTTTTCTGGCGATGCATCGAAGACCGCTGGCGGCTTGAACTTCCGCATCAGGCGATTTTCTGTTCCGCAGCCACGGAGGGCGGCGGGGATAATCTTGCTTTGAGATATTCCGCGGTATGACTCTGTGGCGAATTGGCCACGCGTTCCGGTGTGCCCGCCACCACCACCCGGCCGCCTCCCTCGCCGCCTTCGGGGCCGAGATCGATGATCCAATCCGCGCATTTGATCACGTCCAAATTGTGCTCGATCACCAGCACCGTGTTTCCCAAATCCGCCAATCGGTTTAGCACATTCAAAAGATTGTGGATATCCGCGAAATGAAGTCCGGTGGTCGGCTCATCCAAAACGTATAAGGTGTGCCCGGTGGCGCTCTTGCCGAGTTCGGTCGCCAATTTCACTCTCTGCGCTTCGCCGCCGGAAAGCTGGGTGCTTGGCTGGCCCAGCTTGATGTAACTCAATCCCACATCGTTCAGCGCTTTGAGCAACTGGGCGATGTGCGGAAAATTCTCAAAGAAAGCCAGCGCTTCCTCGACGGTCATGTTCAGGACATCGGAAATCGTCTTGCCGCGATAATGGATCTCCAACGTTTCGGCGTTGTATCGCGAGCCATGGCAGGTTTCGCAATCGACGTAGACATCGGGCAAAAAGTGCATTTCGATGCACTTGGTTCCCTGGCCCTGGCAAGCCTCGCAGCGGCCGCCCTTGACGTTGAAACTGAATCGACCGGCCTCGTAGCCGCGGATTTTGGCTTCTTTGGTTTTGGCGAAAACTTTGCGGATGTCGTCGAAGACGCCGGTATAGGTCGCGGGGTTGGATCGCGGCGTGCGGCCGATGGGGCTTTGATCGATCTCGATCACCTTATCAATGCGGCTGACGCCGTTGAGCGATTTGAACGCCGCGGCTTTTACCTTTGAGGCATACAACTTCCGCCTCAGCGCCGGCAGAAGCGTCTGGTTGATCAGTGTTGATTTGCCTGATCCGCTGACGCCGGTGACGCAGACGAGTCCGCCCAGGGGAATGCGCACATCGATATTTTTGAGGTTGTTCTGGCGGCATCCCTTCAATTCCAGGCTGTTTCGTTCCGGGTCCATCGGCCGCCGCACGGGTGGGGCGACGATGGCGTATTCGCCGATCAGATATTTGACCGTGGTGCTGTCGGTGTTTCGCAAAACCGCGGGCATGGCGCCGGCGCAGACGACGTTGCCGCCGTGCGCGCCGGCGCCGGGGCCGATGTCGATCAGATAGTCGGCGGCGCGAATGCACTCCTCATCGTGCTCGACCATGATGACGGTGTTGCCGATCTCCTTGAGCTTTTTGAGGGTGCGGATGAGGCGGGCGTTGTCGCGGGAATGGAGGCCGATGGTGGGCTCATCGAGCACGTAGCAGACGCCGACGAGTCCGCTGCCGACTTGGGTGGCGAGGCGGATGCGCTGGGCTTCGCCGCCGGAGAGGCTCGCGGTTTTGCGGTCGAGCGTGAGATAAGCGAGCCCTACATCGGCCATGAATCCGAGCCGCGCGGAAATCTCGCGCACGATCGGTTCGGCGATGGCGGTTTGTTCGGGACCCAGGCGGAGATTCTGGAAAAATACGCGTGCGGTCTCCACGGACATGGCGGTGATGTCGCGGATGCTGTAGCCGCTTAATTCGATTCCGCCGCCGGGGAGCGCGCTGGATGCGTCGGGGTCGGCATGGATGCGAACGGCCAGCGCCTCTTTTTTCAATCGCGCTCCGCCGCAGGTGGCGCAGGGTTGTTCGGAGGTGTACTGATGCAGGCGGGTTTTGACGAATTCGCTCTCGGTGTTTTCGAATCGGCGCTGGAGATTGGGGATGACGCCTTCGAACCAGGTGCCGCTTCCGGCGTCGCCGCGGGCGTCGGTGCCGTCCATGAGAATCTGGCGAATATTTTTGGGAATATCCTTATAAGGCGTCGACGGGGCGATCCCGAAATCACGGGCGAATTGCCGGAGAATTCGGCTGTACCAGATGTTCATTCGCTTGCCATTTTTGCGCCAGGCCTCGATCGCGCCATTTTCCAGGGAGAGCGATTCGTCGGGGACGATCAGCTCCGGATCGAATTCGCAGGTGGTGCCGAGCCCATGACAAGCGGGGCAGGCCCCGTGCGGACTGTTGAAACTGAATATCCGCGGCTCCAATTCCGGCAGCGAAACGTGCGGATGATCCGGGCAGGCGAATTTTTCGCTGAAGGTCTGATCGGTCCATTTATTATCCTTGCCCTGTACGCTGACGATCAGCAACCCCTGGGAAAGTTTCAGGGCGGTCTCCACGGAATCGGCGAGCCGGGAGCGAATTTCCGGCTTGAGCACGAGCCGATCCACGACCGCTTCGATGCTGTGGACTTTGGTCTTCTGCAGCGGCGGGGGGGCGCCGCCGGACAGTTCCAGAACTTGGCCGTCGACGCGAGCGCGGACGAATCCCTGCTTGTGCAACGCGGCGAAAATTTCCTTGTGTTCCCCCTTTTGGCCCTTAATCATCGGGGCCAGGAGCATGATCTTGGTGCCGCCGGGATTTTTCATGACCGCGTCGACGATTTGCGAAGGGGATTGGCTGGCAATGGCGCGGCCGCATTCCCAGCAATAGGGCGTGCCGGCCCGGGCCAGTAGGACGCGCAGATAATCGTAAATCTCCGTCGTGGTCGCCACGATGCTGCGCGGATTGCTGGAGGCCGAGCGCTGCTCGATGGCGATGGTGGGCGGGAGCCCCTCGATTTCGTCGATATCGGGTTTTTGCAATTGATCGAGAAACTGCCGGGCATAGGCGGAGAGCGACTCGATATATTTCCGCTGGCCCTCGGCATAAATTGTGTCAAACGCCAGCGTGGATTTCCCGCTGCCGCTTAGTCCTGTGATGACCACGAGCTGATCGCGCGGGACGTCGACGTTCAGGTTCTTCAGGTTGTGTTCGCGAGCGCCTTTGATTCGGATGAATTTCACAGAGCTACTCCGGTACCGGGGTTTTTCGCCGGGAGTGGAAACCGGATATTGTATAACCCATGCCGCCGGGAATCGACTGGGGGCGCCGATGGGGGGGCGCCATCGCTCTGGCGGCGGAAATTGGGGATAATCCGGCCGGATTCCCCGCCCGGGCGACTGCGAGGTAGCGCGATGCGGGCGGGGTTTGTCGGATTGCGGCGGGGGCCTATGATCCTGCGCAGACGGGAAACGCCGCGATGAGCCAAGACCTTTTTGAGATGGCCCGGCAGGACCACCAAGCCGGGAATTTGCCGGAGGCGGAGCTGCTCTATCAGCACGTGATCGAGCGGGAACCGAATAACGCGGACGCCATTCATCTGCTGGGGATTTTATATGGACAATCGGATCGGTCGGAGCGGGCGGCGGAGATGTTCCGCCGCGCTTTGGCGATCAAACCGCAGTGGCCCGAAGCGCACAGCAATCTGGGGAACGTCCTGCAGGCGCTGGGGCAATATCCGCAGTCGATCGCGGCTTACCAGCAAGCGCTGTCGCTTCGGCCTAATTTTCCCGAGTGCCTTAGCAATTTCAGCAATGCCTTGCGATCGTGTGGAGAGTTCGATCAGGCGATTGCGGCGGCGCGGAAAGCCTTGGAACTGCGGCCGGCGTACCCCAAGGCGTACGTCAATCTGGGTTTGGCCTATCAAGGCAAGGGGGATCAAAATCAGGCGATTGCGGCGTATCAAAAGGCATTAGCCTTGCAGCCGGACCTGGCGGAGGCCCACGCCAATTTGGGGACGGCGCTGAACCTGGCGCGGCGGGTTGACGAGGCGATCGTGGCGTGCCGGGAGGCGATTCGGCTGCGGCCGAATCTCGCGGACGCCCATTTGAATCTGGGCAACGCGCTGGAATCCGCCGGGCGACTGGAGGAATCGCTGGCGGCGTACGATCGCGCGCGGCGGCTCAATCCCGCCAATATCACCGCACAAAGCAATCGTCTCTTTGCGATGTCGTATCAACCCGATCTCGATCCCGCCGAAATTGTGAAGGAAGCGAAACTCTGGGATGCCGGGCTGCCCCGCGCGGCGGCTGACCATGCGAATAACCGCGATCCGGAGCGGCGATTGAAAATCGGGTACGTGTCGCCCGATTTCGCGAGGCATTGCCAGTCGTTTTTTACGATTCCCCTGCTCGGGCATCACGATCACACGCAATTCGAGATTTACGCGTATGCCAATGTCGCTAAACCGGATGAATTGACCCAGCGGATTGGCGGATACTGCGACGTCTGGCGAAGCACCGTCGGTCTGAGCGATGAACAAGTCTCCCGACAAATCCGGGAAGACGGAATCGATATTTTGGTGGATCTGACGATGCACATGGGAGGGGGGCGGCCGCTGCTGTTTGCGAGGAAACCTGCTCCGATTCAAGTGGCGTGGTTGGCATACCCCGGAACGACGGGTCTGAGCGCGATGGATTACCGATTGACCGACCCCTATCTCGATCCGCCGGGCGAGCATGACGATTGGTATTCCGAGAAATCGATTCGGCTGCCGGAAACGTTCTGGTGTTACGATCCGCTGAGCGATCGGCCGGAAGTGAACGAGCTGGCGGCGATGAAAAACGGATACGTCACTTTCGGGTGTCTGAACAATTTCTGCAAAGTGACGGACCCGACGCTCTCGGTCTGGTCGAAGGTTCTAAAAGCGTTGCCTGGGTCGAGGTTAATCTTGCTGTCGCCGCAGGGCGAACATCGTCGGAGGGTGCTGAGTCGATTGGACGTGGAACTCGGGCGTGTGGAATTCGTCGAGTTCCAGCCGCGTGATCGGTATTTGCAGACGTATCACCGTATCGATCTTTGCCTGGACACGTTTCCGTACAACGGGCACACCACGAGCCTGGATGCGCTGTGGATGGGAGTTCCGGTGATGAGCATGGAAGGGCAGGCGGCGGTCGCGCGGGCGGGGATCAGCCAGAATTCAAATCTCGGTTTGGCCGGTGAATTGGTCGGGCGCGGGCCGGAGGAATTTGTCTCCCTGACTGTGAGCCTTGCCGGAAATTTGGCTCGGCTGTCGGAGCTGCGGAAAACTCTGCGGGCGCGGATGAGCGGGTCGGCGCTGATGGACGGGGCCCGGTTTGCCCGCAATATCGAAGGGGTTTACCGGGATATCTGGCGGCGGTGGGCGCGATGAGCGAGGAAATCGTCGAGCGAGCCCGGCAGGCATACCAGGCGGGTCGGTTGACCGAGGCCGCGGCCCTCTTCGGCCAGGCGATCGCCGCCGATGGGTCTTCGGCCGAATCGCATTTCTACCTGGGGAACATTTTGATCGACCAGGGGCGCAAGGAGGAAGCGGTCGCGGCTTATCGGCGCTGCGTTGAACTGCAACCGGGAAATCCCGTGACGCTCTATAATTTAGCGGCGGCGCTGCACGAAGCGGGGCGGCCGGAAGAAGCGATCGCTTATTATCGTTCGGCGCTGGCGGTTCAGCCTAATTTCGCGGATGCCGCTTACAATCTGGGCGCTGTTCTGCGCGAAGTCCGCCGCCCATACGAAGCGATCGCCGCCTACCGGCAGGTCCTGGCGATCCAGCCCGAATATCTGGACGCGCACAACGATCTGGGGCAAGTCTGGTCGGAGCTGGGGGATTACGATCAGGCCATGGCCTACTTTGATCGAGAGCTTGCCCTTCATCCCAACCATGCGCTGGCTCGCAGCAATCGATTTCTTTCGATGCACTATCATCCGCGCTATACGCCCGAGCAAATCCTGCGCGAGCACCGGCAATGGGATCGCCAAAACGCGCGAGCCATCCAGCCGCACACCAACATCCGCGATCCGGAGCGGCGATTGAAAATCGGGTACGTCTCCCCCGATTTCCGAAGACATTGCGAGTCGTTTTTTACGATCCCGCTTCTTTCGCATCACGATCATCGGCAATTCGAGATTTGCGCGTACGCGAGTGTCGCCAAACCGGATGAACTGACCCAGCGCATCAAAGGATACTGCGATGTCTGGCAAAATACGGTGGGCCAGAGCGACGTACAAGTCGCTCATCAAATCCGCGCGGACGGAATCGATATTTTGATCGATCTGACGATGCACATGGCGGGAGGGCGGCCGCTGCTTTTCGCCGCGAAACCCGCGCCGGTTCAGTTGGCATGGCTGGCGTACCCCGGAACGACGGGTCTAAGCGCCATGGATTACCGGCTTACCGATCCTTATCTCGATCCGCCGGGTGAGCACGACGAATGGTATTCAGAGAAGTCGATTCGCCTGCCGGAAACATTCTGGTGTTACGATCCGCTGACCGATCAGCCGGAAGTGAACGCGCTGCCGGCTCTTCAGAACGGGTATCTGACCTTCGGCTCACTGAATAATTTCTGCAAAGTGACCGATCAGACGCTTTCTCTCTGGTCGCGGGTTTTAAAGGCGACGCCGAATTCCAGATTGATTTTACTTTCGCAAGCGGGGGAACATCGTCAGCGCGTATTGAGCGGTTTGGACGTGGAGCCTCGGCGAGTGGAATTTGTCGAGTACCAGCCGCGCGAGCGCTACTTGCGGACGTATCTCCGGATCGACCTTTGCCTGGACACGTTTCCGGTGAATGGGCACACCACCAGCCTGGACGCCCTGTGGATGGGCGTCCCAGTCATGAGCATGGAGGGTCGAGCCGCCAACGCACGAGCGGCGATCAGCCAAAGCACGAATCTCGGATTGGCCGGCGAACTCGTCGGGAAGACTCCGGAGGAATTTATCTCCCTTACCTTAGATCTTGCGGGCAATTTAGCCCGTCTTTCGGAGCTGCGGCGTACTCTACGGGGGCGGATGGCCGGGTCTGTATTAATGGACGGGGCTCGTTTTGCCCGCAATATTGAGGCGATATTTAGGGATGTCTGGCGGGTATACTGTCGGTAGCCGATTATTAGCATAGAGATATGTCCATTCAACCTTCGATTTCCCTTCCCGTTTGCGGCAATTTGGCAGAAAATGCCGGCCGCGCGTCGATAATGAGAAGGATTTCCGCGGCCCGTATTGCGGTGGCGCAAGGAAAGGTCGCGTTACTGATGGCGGCCATGGTTTTTGGAGTGGGCGGTTGTTTTTCACCCGACCCAAAATCGATTTACAGCGATAATGCCGCCAGCGCGGTGCCGGCGATCAAAGACGCCGCCGCCGCCCGGGATCGCTCGGCGATTCCCCGTCTGGTCTATGACCTGAACGATAACGATCCGGCGATCCGGTTCGCCGCGATCACCGCCTTGCAGGATATGACGGGAGAGACGTTTGATTATCGTTATTATGATTGCACCCCGGACCGCGAGGCGGCGGTAACACGGTGGCGGCAATGGCTGGCGGACCAGCCGAAAACGGCTAATCCATGATCCAATCGGTCAATCATCACGGAACCGGAAAGCCGTCGCCGGCAAGCGTCGAGTTGAAGATCGACAGCGACCCGGCTAATCTCCGTGAAGTACGGCAGCGCATTGAGGATTTCGCCCAGGCAGCCGGCATGCCCAAAGAGGGGTCGGACGAATTGGGCCTGGTGATCAACGAAGCGCTGGCGAATGTGATCAGGCATGGATACGGCGGGGCGACGGATCGTCCCATTGTGGTGACGGCCGACCTGGAAAACGGCGCGGTGCGAATCACGATTCGCGACTGGGCGAAGCCGTTTGACCCGGCGGCTGTGCCGCAAAAAAAGACCGCCGACGTGACGCCCGGCGGGCTTGGCCTGCTCTGTATGAAAAAACTCATGGACGAGGTGCGGTTTTCCCGTCTGTCCGATGGAATGCTGCTGACGATGATAAAACGCGTCAGATAGGCGACGGAAAATGTCCGAAACGCAAGGGAACCTCGATCTGGTCTCCTCGCCGCAGACGCGCGGCGAAGCCATCCTCGCCGCCGTCCGGGGCGAAGTCGATCTGCACAACAGTCCGGAACTCCGCGCCGCCCTGCTGGGGATCCTGGGCAAATCGCTGCCGAAGAAATTGGTTCTCAATCTTGCCGCGGTGCCGTATATGGATTCCAGCGCCGTCGCGGTGCTCGTGGAAGTCCTGCAGAGATTGCGGCGTTCGGGTGGGCGGCTGATGCTGAGCTCTCTGCAGCCGCGGGTTCGAGGTTTGCTGGAAATCGCGCGGCTGGATTCGATCTTCGTCCTGGCCATCACCGACGACGAAGCGCTGGAAAAGTAAACTCACCTCACGTCCATGAATACCGTTCTTCGCCCCATCGTGCTGGTCTATTCCACGGTGGCTGGATTCTTCCGCTTTCTGGGTGACATGACCTACCTCATCGGCGACGCGATCGCCGGCATGCCGCGATCTCTCTTCGACAAACAGGGCCGCCGCCTGGGATGGGCCAACCTTTGGGAGCAGATGGACCGCGTGGGCGTGAAAAGCATCCCCATCGTCTGCCTGGTGCTCTTCTGCATCGGCGCGATTTTGTCGCTGCAAATTGCGCCGATTCTCAAGGGGTATGGCGCGCTGAACATGGTCGCGGACATCATCGCCGTTACCGTGGGGCGCGAACTGGGGCCACTGGTTTCGGCGGTCGTCCTGACCGGATTCGCCGGCGCCAGTATCGCGGCGGAACTGGGGACCATGGTGGTCTCCGAAGAGATTGAAGCCCTGGAAGCCAGCGCCATCGATCCGATCCGCTTTCTGGTCGCTCCGCGGGTTCTGGCGACGACGATCATGATGATCTGCATCGCCATCGTGGGCGATTTCGCCGGCTGCATCGGCGGATTGGCGACCTCCAATTGCTTCCTGGGCATCAGCTCCAGCATGTATCTGCATCACACCTTCGACGCGCTGAAACTCAAGGATTTCCTGACGGGATTGATCAAGGCGGGCGTCTTCGGAATGCTTATCAGCGGGCTGGCGTGCAAATTGGGATTGAGCGTCACCGGGGGAGCCCAGGGGGTTGGCGTCGCGACCACGAAAACGGTGGTCCTTACCATCGTCGCCCTGATCTCCGTGGATTTGATCTTCACCTCGGTCTTTTATTTCATCGGATTTTGAATCATGGCCGATCCCGTCATTCAGGTTTTGGGCGCGACGAAGATTTATGACGGCCGCACCATTCTCGACGCCATCCGCCTCGACGTTTTCCGCGGCGAAACCCTGGTCATCCTCGGCGGCTCGGGCTCGGGGAAATCGACCCTGCTGCGGCTGATGATCGGCAACGCCATGTGCGACGGCGGGGATATCGTCGCCTTCGGGGAAAGCCTCCGCGCCATGACGGCGGACGAACTGGACAACTATCGCAAATCCGTGGGCGTCCTGTTCCAGAGCGGAGCGCTGTTCAATTCCATGTCGGTGGCGGACAATGTTGCCTTGCCGCTGAGGGAACATACCGATCTTCCCGAGGCGACCATCGAAATCATGGTCAAGATCAAGCTGGAACTGGTCGGGCTGCGGCAACACGCGGATAAGATGCCGGCGATGCTCTCGGGCGGAATGAAAAAACGCGCCGGGCTCGCCCGCGCGATCTCTCTGGATCCGAAAGTCCTTTTTTACGATGAGCCGTCCGCGGGGCTGGACCCGGTCACCAGCGCGGAAATCGATCAACTGATCATCGACCTGAACAAAAAGCTGGGCGTCACCAGCGTGGTGGTGACCCACGAGATGGATTCCGCGTTCCGGATCGCCGATCGCATGGTGCTGCTGGATCGGGGCAAATTCATCGCCAGCGGAACGGCGGAGGAGATGCGCGTGCACGCCGATCCGCTGGTGCATCAGTTTGTCTTCGGCCTTGCCGAAGGCCCGCTCACGGACCGCCGCCGGCACGGCGGATATGAGGAAGATCTCATGAAGGAGAGAATTCGCGACTGAGGATCGGATATGGAAAAACAGCGCAACGCACTGAGGGCGGGAATTTTCATGGTCGCGAGCCTGGCCATGATCGTTTTCGTCATCATCGCCATCAGCGGGGCGGGGAGCTTCACGCAACGGTTCACCACGTACGGCGTCTCGTTCACCCTTCAGGACGATGTGGGGGGGCTTCGCACGGGCGACGATGTGCGCATCGGCGGAATGAAAGTCGGCAGCGTGCGCGACATCTCCATCCACATGCCGCAAACGCCTGACCAGAAGCCTTCGCTGATCGTTTATATCGATGTGCCGGCGCGGTATCCCATGGCGCAGGATGCGGAGGTTTCGATTCAAAAATCGATCACCGGGGCCGCGGCGGTGAATATCGACGATCTGGGGACGGGCGCCCCGCTGGCTTCAGGCGAGTATCTGACCGGCCATCCCGATTCGCTCTCGAGCCTGTTCCATCATCTAGGGCAGATGGGCCCGGACCTGAGTCAAATTGTGACGGATGTCAAAGCCGCCTCGACTAAGCTCAATACCGATCTGGATAAGCTCGGCCAGACCGCCGACGCCTTTACGCAAACCGGATACTCCGCGGAGGCCACCGTGCAGGAGCTGCACGTTCGATTGCCGGAAATTATCGGGCGATACGACCAGACGACGGACTCGGCCGTTCGCATGCTGGACAGCATCCACGACCTCGTCGGACCCAGCACCGAAGATTTCCATCAGTCGGTTGCCAACATCCGCGCGATCACCAGTAACGTTCACAGCCGCTTGCCGGAACTGCTGGACCAGCTGCGCTCGATTTTGCAGAAGACTGATCTTTCGGTCACTCGGGCGGCCACGGCCATGCAGGATGTGCAGGATACGACGTCGTCGCTGCGATCGGTCATCGCGGGCAACAAGAGCAAATTCGCCGGCATCATCGACTCGCTGAAGGCGACCAGCGACAATCTGAAATACGCCAGCATGGAAATCCGCCATAGCCCGTGGCGACTGCTCTATCAGCCCAAACCGGATGAAATGGCCAACTTGAATATCTACGATTCGGTGCGGCAATTTGCCGAGGGGGCCAATTCGGTGGACGACGCCGCCGAGGCTTTGCGCGACGCGACGAATGATCCGAACGCGGATCCGGAGCAGGTGAAAAAGTTAATGGCCGATCTGGATGAGAGTTTTTCGAGATTTCAAACCGTCCAGCAGAAGTTGTGGAATGATATTAAGTAGTTGCTAGTTGCTAGTTGCCAGTTGCCAGTTGCTAGTTGCCAGCGGGAATCCCTTGCGCGTGAGGACATCGACGATTGGCGGGCCGCATCGGGGTGTTCTGCGTTTTTCTTCAGTTCGGCCAGGCTCTTAACGCGATTTTGACGACCCGTCGTAAATCGTTGCGGCTAGCTCCGCTGGCGGCCTGGACGGACATGCCGTTCAGGACCGTGACGACATAGCGGGCCAGAGCGGCGGGATCGGCACTCGGGGGTAAATCTCCTTCGGACTTGGCGCGCTTCAATCGGCGGCGCAGGGCGGTTTCGATGCCCAGGCGGCGCGAGACTAAATCCCGGCGGATGGAATGGGCGGATTGGCCGCAGGTGAGAGCGCCTTGAACCATTAGACATCCCGGCGGATAACGCGGATTGGTGAGCGAATTGTGCGCGCTGGTCAGCAGTTTTTCGACGACCGCCCGGGCCGTTGGAGCGGCCAGGGCCTGGAGCAAGTAGCTCCCCGGGCCTTGGGCATAGCGGTCGACCGCTTTGCGGAAGAGGGACGATTTGTTGCCAAACGTGGCATACAGGCTGGGACGGCTAATCCGCATCGCGCGAGTCAGGTCCGGCAGCGACGTCCCCTCATAACCCTTACGCCAAAAAACCTGCAGCGCCCGATCGAGGGCCTTTTCGGCGTCAAATTGCCGGGGGCGTCCTCTGTGCATGGGTTAACAATACATTATTTTGGTTGACCGGCCAACGCTTCATGAATACATTTACCGACCGGTACAAAATTCTTTCAAAGGGAGCAACAGAATGTCTCGGAAACTCGAAGGTAAAGTGGCCGTGGTTACGGGAGCGTCCAAGGGGATCGGCGCGTCGATCGCGCAGCATCTGGCGGCCGAGGGGGCGGCGGTGGTCGTAAATTATTCCTCCAGCCGCGAAGGGGCGGACCGCGTGGTCGCCGATATTGTCGCCAAGGGCGGGAAGGCCAAGGCGGTGCAGGCTAATGTGGCGAAAAAGGCCGACATTCAGCGGCTATTTGCCGAAACTAAAAAGGCCTTTGATAAGGTGGACATTCTGGTCAACAACGCCGGCATCTATGAATTCATGCCGCTGGATGCCATCACCGAAGAGCATTTCCACAGACAGTTCGATCTCAACGTGCTGGGGCTGATCCTCACGTCGCAGGAAGCGGCCAGGCATTTTCCCTCCTCCGGCGGGAGCATCATCAACATCAGTTCCATTGTATCCACGCTGGCGCCGCCCAACGGCTCGGTTTACAGCGCGACCAAAGCGGCCGTCGATACGGTGACCCGATCGCTCGCCAAGGAATTGGGCCCGCGCCGCATCCGGGTCAACGCAATTAATCCCGGCCTCGTCGCCACCGAAGGAACGACGTCCCAGGGGATCACCGAAAGCGAAATGCGCAAAACCTTCGAAGAACAAGCCCCTCTCCGCCGCATCGGCCAACCTCAGGATATCGCCCCCGCGGCCGTCTTCCTCGCTTCCTCTGATTCATCCTGGATTACTGGAGAAACACTTTATATCTCGGGCGGATATCGGTAGGATCGGTTGGGATTTCAACTTCGCCGGACCGACCCTGAATTCCGGAGCAGTCATGGCAAAGATGCGCGTGGTCCAGGTTCCCCGGGCCAAGGGGGATTGGGAACTGGTTGAGCGGGATATCCCCGAGCCGATGCCCGGCTCGGTGCGAATCAAAATCCAAGCCTGCGGCATCTGTCATTCGGACGTCATCACCAAGGAAGGGATTTTCCCCTTCGTGCAGTACCCGAGAGTTCCCGGCCACGAGATCGCCGGCGTCATCGATGCGGTCGGTGCGGGAACGCTCGGTTGGAAAGTCGGGCAGCGCGTCGGCGTGGGATGGTACGGCGGCCACTGCGGCCATTGCGATTCCTGCCGCCGCGGGGATTTCGTCACTTGTCAAAGCGCGCCCCAAATTCCCGGCATTACCTACGACGGCGGGTATGCCGAGTACATGGTCGCCCCCGCCGTGGCTTTGGCCCTCATTCCCGAAGAACTCAATCCCGTGGAAACCGGCCCGCTCATGTGCGCCGGCGTTACCACCTTTAACGCCCTGCGCAACAGCGGGGCGCGAGCCGGAGACCTCGTCGGAGTCCTGGGCATCGGCGGACTTGGCCACCTGGGCGTTCAGTTCGCGGCCAAGATGGGCTTCAACACCGTCGCCATCGCGCGAGGAAAAGACAAGGGTCCGCTGGCCAAACAATTGGGCGCGACGCACTACATCGACAGTTCGGAGCAAAATGTCAGCGAGGAGCTTCAAAAACTCGGCGGCGCCAAAGTGATCATCGCCACCGCGACCGACGCCAGCGCGATGACGGCCGTAGTCGGCGGTCTGGGCGTCAATGGAAAACTTATCATCCTGGGCGCTCCCGCGGAACCGCTGGAAATCCCGCCCATGCAATTAATCACGGCCAGGCGATCCATCTGCGGCTGGCCCTCCGGCACATCGATCGATTCGCAGGACACCATGTCGTTCAGCGCCGCCACCGGCGTGCGGTCCATGAACGAAGTTTTTCCCCTGGAACGCGCGCCCGAAGCCTACGACCGGATGATCAGCGGCAAAGCCAGATTCCGCGTGGTGCTGACGACCGGAAAATAGCGGTCTTAAACAGAAACAATCCAGCAAGCGATTTCATTGGACATGCGGGTTCCGGCCCTCTTCCTGCATATTGGGAAAGAGAGGGAGGGCGGATTTGCGGGGCAAATCCTGTACACTGTCAGCAATGATTCCCGACACCCCGCGTGTTATATCGCGCCAACGAATCTGGATCGCCCGAGGGGTCGCCGTCGGGGCGGACGTTTTGCAGATCGCGGTCTTTCCGGCCTTTGCCGAGGGATTTTTTTCGCCTGTCAGCGACGTGCTCGATGTGGTCGTCTGCGTCGCGTTGACGCTCTTAGTCGGCTGGCACATCGCTTTTCTGCCGTCGTTCATCATCAAGTTCGCTCCCTTCGCGGATTTAGCTCCGACCTAGTCGATCGCGATCCTCATCGCCACCCGCGGGGGCGGAACCGCTATCACGCCGGCGGATAAGAAGATTTGAAGGCAAGTTCATGATCACTCTGGACGAATTTGAAACCCTCGCCAAATCGCGCCGAGCCACCCGTAACTTCGCCCCCACTCCCGTCTCCCCCGAGCTTTTGGAGCGAATCATCGAGATCGCCCGCTGGTCGCCGAGCGGCTACAACCTTCAGCCGACGCATTTCGTTTTAGTGACTGATCCGGGGGTCAAATCCAGGCTCGTTCCGGCGTGTTTGAAGCAGCGGCAGGTCGCCGAGGCCGGTGCCGTGGTGGTCATCACGGGCGATCGCCGCGCGGCGGACCAGAATTTCCACGACATGCTGGAAGCCGAAAAACAGGCGGGCACCATCGACGAAACCTACGAAAAATTGCTGCGCAAAGTCATTCCGCTGGTCTTCAGCACCGGCCCGGCGGGCATCGGCTGGCTTTGGAAGGCCGCGGCCGGTCCCATCCTTGGCCCCTTCATCCCCGTCCCCAGCATCCCCGCTGTTTACAAACGATATTGGCTGACCAAGCAAACGATGCTCTGCGCCATGACCCTGATGCTCGCGGCCGCGGCGGCCGGTTTGGCTACGCTTCCGATGGAAGGGTTCGACGAACGCCGGGTGGCGCGGGTGCTGGGGATTCCGCGGTCGCAGATGATTCCGGTGGTGATCGCGATTGGATATTCGGCGGATAAGGAACTGAAAAAGACGCGGCTGCCGCTGGAGCGGTTTGTGCATCGGAATGGGTGGTAAATCCGCCTGGATTGAACCGCGAGGACGCGAAGAACGCGAAGAAGAAAGCCAATTTTTTTGCCACAGATGAAAAGGCAGATTCACACAGATTGGGAGAAATTGTTAGTTGCCAGTTGCTGGTAAATTTAATTCATCTGTGTCTATCTGATTTCCATCTGTGGCCAAACCTCCTTCGCTTTTCTCTGAGTTCTCGGCGGCCTCTGCGGTTCAAAAAATGTGGTTTTATGGGCAAAGCGCCTCAAGTATGCGGAAATCTGGTTATCGATTCAAATTGCCGAGATGTACGATGCGTTGTAAAATGTGGGCATGAACCCTGAAACTTTGGCCAAGGAGCTTGAACGCGACCCGTTCGTTCCGTTGCGGGTTCATCTGGCCGATGGACGGCACGTTGACGTTCTTAATCCGGGGCTTTGCTTTATCGCGCGGCTTTCCCTTTACGTCTTTGCGGCCAAGCCGCGTCATGCGATGGCGGATGATGTGCATGTTATCAGTCTGCGCGGAATCGTCTCGGTGGAGACGATTGCTCCGTCGCAAGCTGCGTAAAAAAGCCGAACCCATTAAGAAGCACCAGGCCGGCATCCAGCGGGAGAGTGCGTACCGCTCTCTCTGGGCTCGCGGAAATCCTCGGCTCTCAACTCTCTTGGCGGTTACGCGGGCAATTGGGCTGAAATTGAGCGTTGAAGCTGCGTGAAAATTCGGTATCCCGACTTAATCAACGGTTCCCGTCCCCGCCATTCTGCCCGTCACGCTTTTGGTGTGAGGCACCAGCCATAAACGGTTGCCCGTTGGTGGACCGGATGCACACAGTTGTCGACGATGTGCTTGTGCCGATCGCCAAGGGGCAAATCGAGTAGCTGGCGACAAAGAATTTCAAAAGCGGATACTAAAGCATCTACCTCAATGCGCGGAGGCTGATGCTCATACGCGATCACAATAATCCCGCGATGTTCCGGACCCGGATGATTCATTAGCTTAAACGCGTCTCCAATCGCGCTGACATTCCCGGGATATGGATGAAGCATATTCTGCGACCAATGCTCGGCTTCGACGCCGTTGTCGCCGAAGGGTCGAACAATCTTGAATTCGAGTGCCCAACGGTCCGGAACGAGAACATCTGGAATTCGGCAAGTTTTGATCCCCGGATATCGGTCTCCGTGCTCAACCGCGAGATGTTGCACGATTAGCTTTGTAAGCTGGGGTTCGCCGTAAGGCCCGACCCCACACTTAAACTGCTTGAACGGCACGCCGCTGCGGTCAACCGCGCGTATCGCGCTCGCGATGTCGTCGATGAGTTGCTGCAAGTCTGTCAACCCGCCGCGGCGAGCAGTTGCTCCGCCGCATAACGCAAATGCTCCTCCGGCAATTCCGGATAAATCGGCAGCGCCAAAACCTCGCGGCAGGCCCGTTCGCTTTCGGGGAAATCGCCGGGTTGGTAGTTCAAATACGAAAAACATTCCTGAAGGTGCAGCGGGATTGGGTAATAGATGGCCGAGCCGACGCCTTTTTCCTGTAGATATTGTTTCACGCGATCGCGGTTGGGGACGCGGATCACGTACTGATTGTAAATGCTCCAATTCCCCTCATCGATGTGGGGCGTGACGATTTTGCTTCCTGCCAAAAGCTGGTCGTACATCGCCGCATTTTTCCGACGGGCGGCGTGCCAGGTTTCCAGGTGCGGAAGTTTGACGCTCAAGACCGCGGCCTGCACCGCTGCGATGCGGAACATTCCGCCGATGAATCGGTGATGGTATTGGTGCCCGGAGCCGTGGACGCGCATGAGCCGGCAGACTTCGGCGAAGGAATCGTCGCTGGTGCAGATGGCGCCGGCGTCGCCAAAGGCGCCTAGATTTTTCGTCGGATAAAAACTGAGACACCCGGCGAAGACTCCCGCGCAGGCCCGCACGCCGTGCCGGCGCGCCCCGATCGCCTGGGCGGCGTCTTCGATCACCTTCAGCCCATGTTTCTCGGCGATGGCGTTAATCGCTTCCCGGTTATGCAATTGCCCGAACAAATCGACCGGCATGATCGCCCGAGTCCTGGGCGTAATTTTCGCCTCGATTTTTTTCGGATCGATATTGAAGGTGTCCGGCTCGATATCCACAAACGCCGGCTTCGCTCCCAGCCGCGCCACGCAACCTGCCGTCGCGAAGAAGGTGAACGTCGGCAAGATCACTTCATCGTCCGGTTTGATCCCGATCGCCATGAGGGAGCAGAGGAGGGCGTCGGTTCCGCTGGAGACGCCGATGGCGTGTTTGGTGCCGCAATACGCGGCCAGGCTCTTCTCAAATTTCTCGACGTGAGGCCCGAGAATCAGGGCCTGGTTATCGAACACGTCGTCCACGGCCCGGCGGATTTCCGCGCGCAGCGCCGGGTATTGCGCGGTCAGGTCCAGGAGTTTCACATTCATAACCTGAAGGTAAGGCGCGGCAGGGCAAAAGTAAAAAGATCGATCTGCGGGTATGATGGCGGCGGGACAGGACCGTTTGATGCCGGAGCCGGAAACGACAGGCCATCGCATTTTTCGCTGGATGCCGAGGTTGGCATTGTTGGCGATTGTTTTGCTGACGATATTTGTGCGCCCCGGCGACACGCCGTGGATCAACGACGAACCGAAATTGTTCCACCTGGCACTGCTCTGCAACAGCGGCTCGTTCGCCGATGTCGGGATTCACGTCCCATTCACCTCCGCCACGCTGGGCGTCATGGGCCTTTACGGCACCCGCGGCGCCCGCTACGGGCCCGTGCCCGTCTGGATCTATCAATGTTTCCTTTTGCTCACGCACGATCCGGTTTTGATGGTGCAAATTCACGCCCTGCTCTTCGGCGTGATCATAGCCGTTTCGCTCGATTGGCTGACGAGCACCATGGAGGTGAATCCCTGGCTTGCCGTGGTGACGATGCTTTCCCCCTGGCTCTGGTTCTATAGCCGCCAGTTGTGGGACAACAGTTTTTGCATACCGTTCTCTGTCCTTCTGCTGGCGGCCTACGCGTCTTTCCTAAAAACCGCGAAAATTTGGCCCCTTTGCGTCGCGGCGCTGGCGGCGGGATTGCTTGTGCTCACCCATCTCATGTGCCTTGCCCTGCTGGTTCCGCTGCTGGCGCACGCGCTGCTCTTTCGAGGCAGGCAGATTCTGCGAAGACCGCTGGGATTACTGGCGGCGCTGGCGGTCTTCGCGGCGCTGCAGTTCCTGGCGTGGCCTTACTGGAAATGGATGCGCATGTATTACCAAAGCGCCGTCGAAGCCGGGCGCTCGCCGGTTGCGGGATATTTCTACCCGCTTCTTGGCGGTCATCATCTCAGCGCCGCCGGTTTGGGGAATCTCCTGGGGGACAATTGGCAAAACGCCGCCCCCGATTCTCTTTCCAACGTGATCTACACAGCGGAATATGTTTCGGTTCTGGCCTATATCGCCGTCTGGATCGGTATTTTTCTTGCGTTTCGCCGCGCGCGGCGGGTCATCCGCCGCCAGGAGTCCTCCGTCGCGGATCACCTCGCCTTCATTGCCATTGGGGCTCTTATTTTCCAATGTCTGCTCGACGGAACCCAGCGGGTTTACGAAGGCCCCCATTATTTCAATTCCACGTGGATCGCGTTTGCCGTACTTGCCTACCTGGCGGTCAATGCCCTGCCGATTCGGTGGCAAAGTCTTTTGCTCGCGGTTCAGGCGGCCGCGCTGGTCACGGTGCTCTCTTGCATGATTTTCATCATCGCCCACAACGGCGGCACGCTCACGCCCGGCTGGGGAACCACCATTGCCCAGCAGGCCGACGCCGTGCGCGAAATCGGAAACACTCCTCTCGTCGACGGCGAAATCGCCCAACAACCCTTCGACCAGTGGCATTCGTTTCCCTGGGAATATGACGTCCTGAAGGCGATCATCAATCCCCAGACCCCGCCCAAGCCCGGCGTTCAGGCGCAAGTGGCCTACCAATTTCATTTCGTCGGCGATGCTCACATCGAAGTCGATTTTTACCCGGACTAATCGACATTCCCACTCTCAACCCTCCGTGCCTTCCTACTACGCGCCATCGTGCCAAAAACTTAGTCCTTGAGTGCAACCCCCCGGCGCATATCATCCTTCAGTCCACCAACCCAAGCAGGACTGAAATTTATGGCCTCTAAAAGCAAAACCAACCCCTTCGGCGCCGAATCCAAGCTCCGCGGCCCCGGCGGGGATTTAACGATTTTCCGCCTCAATCGCCTGTCGGAGCTGAAGATGGGCAACATCGACCGGCTTCCGGTCTCCATCAAAGTGCTCCTCGAAAGCTGCTTGCGCAATTGCGACGATTTTGAAGTCACTCAGCAAGATGTTGCGCGGCTTGCGGGCTGGACCCCGGCCGGCGAAGCCGTCGAATTCCCCTTCAAACCGGCCCGCGTGATCCTCCAGGATTTCACCGGGGTCCCTTGCGTGGTCGACCTGGCGTCCATGCGCTCCGCGATGAAGCGCGCCGGCGGAAACCCCCAGCGCATCAACCCGCTGGTCCCGGTCGATCTGGTCATCGACCACAGCGTGCAGGTGGACGATTTCGCCAATCAATTCGCTTTGCTCAACAACGCCAAAAAAGAATTCGAGCGCAATCGCGAGCGCTATGAATTTCTCAAATGGGGGCAAAAAGCGTTCGCGAATTTCCGCGTCGTTCCCCCGGCGACCGGCATCGTCCATCAGGTGAATCTCGAATATCTCGCCTGCGTCGTGCAAACGCGAGATGGGGTGGCCTTCCCCGACAGCCTTGTGGGAACCGACAGCCACACGACGATGATCAACGGCCTGGGGGTTCTCGGCTGGGGCGTCGGGGGCATCGAAGCCGAGGCGTGCATGCTCGGCCAACCGATCTACATGCTCACTCCGCGAGTCGTCGGTTTCCGCCTCCACGGCCAACTACCCGAAGGCGCAACCGCCACCGATCTCGTCCTCGTCGTCACGCAAATCCTCCGCGCCCAAAACGTCGTCGACAAATTCGTCGAATTCTACGGCGAAGGGTTGGCCACCATGTCGGTCGCGGACCGCGCCACCATCGCCAACATGGCGCCCGAATACGGCGCCACCATGGGGTTCTTCCCGGTTGACGACCAGACGCTGAAATACCTTCGCCTCACCGGCCGGGATGAAAAGCAAATCGACCTCGTCGAGCGATACTGCAAAGAGCAGGGTCTCTGGCGCGAAAAAAATTCCGAGCCGGTCTTCTCCCAAACCCTGGAATTGGATTTGTCGAAAGTCCGTCCGAGCGTCGCCGGCCCGCGGCGTCCGCAGGATCGTCTGGAATTGCCCGAGGTCAGCAAAAATTTCCGGACTGCGCTGGGCGAAGTTTTCAAAAAACAAATCGATACATCCATCCCCCCAAGGTTGGACCGCACCTCCGGCCCCGGCGACGACCAGTGGCTCAACCTAACCCACGGCGACATCGTCATCGCGGCGATCACCAGTTGCACCAATACCAGCAACCCCTCCGTGATGGTCGCCGCCGGCCTGGTTGCCAAAAAAGCCGTCGAAAAAGGGTTGCACGTCCCGCCGTACGTGAAAACGTCCCTCGCCCCCGGCAGCCGCGTGGTGACGGATTATCTCGACAAATCCGGCCTGACTCCGTTCCTGAATAAATTGGGCTTCAACACCGTCGGGTATGGCTGTACTACTTGCATCGGCAACAGCGGCCCGCTGCCCGATTCCGTCGCCGCCGCCGTTGAGAGCCGCGACCTGGTCGTCTCCGCCGTCCTGTCCGGAAACCGCAATTTCGAGGGGCGCATCAATCCCCTGGTCAAAGCCAATTACCTCGCCAGCCCGCCCCTGGTCGTCGCCTATGCCCTGGCCGGCACGATGGACATTGATCTAGCCGAGGAACCTCTCGGCCGCGGCGCCGGCGGGAAGGAAATTTTTCTCCGCGATGTCTGGCCGAGCAGTGCCGAGGTCAATCGTGTCGTCGAGCAATGTCTCTCGCCGGACATGTTCCGATCGCAATACGCCCACGTCGAAACCGGTAACGACGAATGGAACAAAATCCCCGTCAAAGGCGGCGAACTTTTCAATTTCGATCCCCACAGCACGTACATCCAGGAACCTCCATTTTTCGTGAATCTCTCCCCTGAACCGGGAAAAATCTCCGCGATCCGGAGCGCGCGGGTTTTGGTGATGGTCGGGGACAGCGTGACCACCGATCACATTTCCCCCGCCGGCGCCATCAAAAAAGACGGGCCCGCCGGCAAATATTTAATCGAGCAGGGGGTTCTGCCCATTGATTTCAACCAGTACGGCTCCCGGCGAGGCAACGACCGAGTCATGACCCGCGGAACCTTCGCCAATGTCCGATTGAAAAATCTGCTGGCTCCCGGCACCGAAGGGGGCGTCACGATCTATCTCCCGACCGGTGAAACCATGAGCATTTTCGACGCCAGCCAAAAATATCAGGCGGGCGGCGTGCCCCTGCTTGTCCTGGCGGGCAAGGACTACGGCATGGGCTCCAGCCGCGATTGGGCCGCCAAGGGCGTCTTCCTGCTCGGCGTCAAAGCCGTCATCGCCAGCAGCTTCGAGCGCATCCACCGGAGCAATCTGGTCGGCATGGGCGTGCTCCCGCTGGTCTTCAAAGACGGCCAATCCCGGCAATCCCTGGGATTAACCGGCCAGGAGACGTTCGACATTCTCATCGACGATAAAATCCAACCCAAGCAAGATGTGACGGTTAAAGCCGGCGATAAAACCTTTGTCACCACTTGCCGAATCGATACCCCGGTGGAGATCGAATACTACCGTAATGGGGGGATTTTGCAGACGGTGTTGAGGAAGATGCTGAAGAGTTCGTGATGAGCCGATGAAACGAAGCAAGCTCAAATTCGAATACGATCGAGACGTGGACGCGGCATATTTAAGTCTCGCACGGGGTAAGGTGCGAGGGTCGGAGGAAGTTCAACCGGGAGTCGTCGTCGATTTCGACTCCGAGGGGCAAATTCTCGGCGTTGAGATTCTCCGGTTTTCCGGGCGGTTTCTCAATCAAGCCAAACTCAAACCCATTGCGGCTTCCCGCGGCAAGTCGCTGAGAAAATCAGCGTGACTTCCTGCCGAATCGATACCCCGGTGGAGATCGAATACTACCGTAATGGGGGGATTTTGCAGACGGTGTTGAGGCGGCTTTTAAGGAAGTGAATCGCTTCATCTCCTCTTGGTGCGTACTCACAGGGTAGGGACCGAACGTCGTCAATCTTCGTTCGGCCCCTCATCCTAACCTTCTCCCCGGATTACCGGGGAGAAGGGATCAGAACCGCAACGCCGGCCGTTGTGGAAAGCTGTACTATTTTTACCGCCCCGCTTGCGGTATAAGCCACCCAATGGAGCCCCGTCGCTGGTGGCTGATCCCATTTCTTTTGATCGGCCTGGCCGCAATCCTCATCCGCGCCTGGGGCTGTTTCGATCCCCTCTGGTTCGACGAGATCTTCGGGCTAATCCACGCCGAGCAGCTTCACCACATCTCCGACGTCTTCTTCACCCAGCACGATGACAACAAACATCACCTGACCATGCTCTGGCTTTGGCACCTGGGCGAATTCGCGCCATACTGGCAATATCGCGTCCCGAGTTTTATCGCCGGGTTGGCTTTACCCCCGCTGCTCTATTTCGCGGCCAAACCCAGGCACGGCGAAAAAGTCGCCGCGCTGGCCGCGTTTTTTACGCTTACCAGTTACCAAATCCTCCAACTCTCCTGCGAAGCCCGGGGATACGAATCCGCGATGGCCTTCGCCGCGGCCGCCTGGCTCTGCTGCGGCAAATATCTGCGCCGGCCAAACGCCCCAATGGCCGCCGCCTTCACGCTCTTGTGTCTCCTGGGGTTTTTATCGCATCTCACATTTCTGTACGCCTACGTCGGCCTATTCCTCTGGTCGGCGTGGGAGCTGCCCAGAAAATCGTGGCCGATCTGGCGCATGCAATTCATGATCCTCCACGGCCCGATCGTCATCGCCATGCTCTGGCTCTACCGCACCGACCTGCGCTATCTCTATTACATCGGGGGCCCGCATCTGACCTTATACGATCTCTTCGCCGCGACCGCGCGCGACACGTTCAACATCCCCCAAGGCTGGGAAAATTCCGCGGGAATCGGAGTGCTGGCGCTGATCGCGCTGGGCTTGATTTCCATCGTCCGCCGCGGCGATCCTGACTGGCCGCTCTTCGTCGGCGTCATTCTTTGCGCCGCGTGGGGCATTCAACATCGGATCGGGGCCAATTTCGCTCCGAGATATATCCTGCTCGCCGCGCCATTCTTGATGGTTCCGCTGGCGCGCGTTTTAGAAGACATCAGCCGCCTCGGGCAATTGCGGCCGCTGGTCATGGTCGCGGCTCTGGCCTTCGGCTTGTCGGGCGTCTGGCGAGGCGCAACGGTTTTTTGCGGAGATGAACCGCGCTATCCGGAAGCAATTCAATTTATGGCCTCTCATTCCGCCGCCGGCCCCGGCATCGTCGATTGCGGGTCCGACGATTTTGTGAACAAGCTGCTGGTCGATTATTACAGCCGGCGATCGGGAAAAACGTCGGCGTGGCCGAGAATGGCGCCAGCCCAGTGGTGGGTCATCCAACCTCTTCCCAACGCCCCGGAAATCCGTCGCGGCCCTTTCTGGTATCGTTGTGTGGGCAGCTATCCAAACCGCGGCGTCGGCCTCGGTTGGAGTCTCTATGAACTCGATCACAACTAGCCAGCCGACCACCCGCCGCGAATTACACCGGCGAATGCCCGTGCTCCTGAAAACCGCCGGCGGCCCGGCGCTCCTGCTCCAAGCCGCCAGCGAGGAAATGCGCCGACTCCGCGGCTTGCCCTTTGCCGCCGTCAGCCCGGTTTTGTTCCAAGGGCTCCAAGATTTACTTGCCGAAGACGACGCCCTGGGCCGCATCTATCAAGCGATTAATTCCCCGGCTCTGGAAGCGGCCTATCGCGCCACCGCGCGCACGGGCCGAAAATTCGCCCCCGGTGAGATTCCCGCCGTCACCCAGCTCTTCACCCCGCGCTGGGTCGTCGAATTCCTGCTCCACAACACGCTCGGCCGCCTCTGGCGACGAATGCATCCGCAATCGCGTTTAAATTGGAAATGGCTGGTCCCACGAGAAGATTCCCCCCTCCCCGCGCGTCCCGCCCGCGACCTGCGAATTTGCGACCCCGCCTGCGGGACCATGAATTTCGGGCTCGTCGCGCTGGAAATGCTTCGCGAAATGTATCGGGAAGAGGGGTATACCGATTTACGCGAAATCGACCAGTCGATCGTGAAGAACAATCTCGTCGGTTACGACATCGATTCCACGGCCGTCGATCTGGGCCGCAAAAGTCTGGAGATAAAAATCGGCGCGGAGATTCGCCAGGACAATATTCGGGTCGCCGACGCCTTATTCGAAATGAAGTCGCAGGATCAATTCGACGTGGTCGTGACGAATCCGCCCTATTTATCGGCCCGCAATCTGGAATCGAGCACGGTTGCGCGCATGAAGAAGCGTTTCCCGGCCGCCTGGCGGGATTACTACGCCTGTTTCATTCTCCGATCGCTGGAACTTCTCCGCCCCGGCGGCTCGGCCGGAATCCTCTGCATGCACTCTTTCATGTTCACCGGCGCATTTGAAAAACTGCGTCGCAAAATCCTCGATGAATCCACGCTGCAAACCGCGGTCCATTTCGGCCCCGGCCTCTTCGACATCGGCAATCCCGGGACCCTGCAAACCGTGGCCATGGTCCTTTCCAAATCCCGCGACGATATCCCCGGAATATTTTTCCGCCTCGTGGACGAACCGGACAAACGCGCTGCCCTTGCCGCGGCGCTCGGCGGGGCGAACCGGCACAAATTCGAAATTTCCCAGGCCGAACTATGCGCCTCCCCGCGCGCCGCCTGGATGTATTGGGTGGGGGAAACGGTTCGCCGCGTCTTTCGCCACTGCAAAACTCTCGGCCAGCTCGCCCCACCCCGCCAAGGGCTGGCGACCACCGACAATACCCGCTTCGTCCGCTACTGGTGGGAGGTCGAATCACCGGGCCATAGGGCTGCGCGGAGCCGCTGGATTCCCTACGCCAAAGGCGGAAGATTTTGCCGCTGGTTTGAGTCGGCCCGGCACCGCGTTGATTGGGAAGACGACGGCCGGCGAATCAAAGAGGCGATCGTCTCCCGATATCCCTATCTCAACGGGCAGTGGTCCTGGGTCGCCAAAAATAGCGCCTGGTACGGCCGTTCCGGCATCACCTATTCCTATCTCACCAGCGCTTCCTTCAGCGCCAGGCTATTGGAACAAGGAACTTTTTTTGATGTAGCCGGCTCCTCCCTCTTCCCGGACGACCCTCTGCCGGTTTTGGGCATTTTGAATTCCTCCACCGCCCGCCGTCTTCTCGGAGCGATCAATCCCACGGTCAATTTCCAGGTGGGCGATTTGCGTCTTCTGCCCATGCCCGATTCCTTCCCCGATGAATTGCGACAGGATGTAACGGAGGCCGTCGAATTAGGCCGGCGGCGCGACCGCGCGGACGAAACCAGCCCGGATTTTCAATGCCCGGCAACCTGGGAGGAAGCGAGCGAAATCCTGTGGCGGCTTGGGGATGCCGAACGCCGCATTGATGCGACGGTCGCACGGATCTACGGCTTTGAAGAAGAGGGCGCCGCGATAAAAATATCAGCCACGGATCGCCGGGAATCCGAGCGTCGCCAAATCAGCTATGCGGTGGGGAAATTTCTAGGCCGATGGGGCGGCCGGCCACCAGCGATTTGCGCCCAGCTTTTCCCCCTGGACGCGAAACTCGAAGAATTCGTTGCCGCGTCTATCGGCGACTTCGACTGGGATTGGCGCAAATGGTTATCGCGCGACTTTCTCCCCTGGCACAATCGCCTCTATCACAACCGGCCCATATTCTGGGGCTTTTCCGGGAAATCCCGGATCATCGCCGCCGACGCCGGCGCTGCCGACGCCGCGATTCTTGATGAACTGCTGCAATCCGTCGGCGGCGTGCTGCCTGCCGGCTGGCAACGCTGGCGCAACGACCCGGTTCATCTGAATCTGGCGCCTCTGTGCAACTGGATCGCCGACGCGAAATTGCGCGCATCGCTGCAAGCCGTCCAAGCGGATATGCGCTCCGGACGCTTCGGCTTCTCAGACACGGCCCAATGGACGCAAAATTCTAAGAAAGAATTGAATTACGAATCCGCTCTTCTTCGCTGATCAGATCGCCGGTGTTCCTGGGTTCTTCGCCCAACTGACCGATGAATTCCGCTCCGACGTGAAAGGTATGCTCCCCTTTATCCAGGCAATGCACGACCCGGCAAATCAGCGGGGGCAGCGGCTTATCGTGGGTTTCGACCGGCAACTGCACGACAAACGACGTCCCCGACTCCAGCGGCCGCTTGACGCGAACCGCCAAACCGCGCGCCGATATATCGTGCAACTCGGCGTAAATGCTTTTCCCCGAATCCTCCCCGTCGGTGAGCCGAATTTGCAGCGCGACGCGCAGGCTCATCCGCCGCGAACGGCGCTTGTCGCCACGCGCCGGATTGGCGGAAACGTTCTGCAGCAGGCTGATGGCCTCAGCCAATCGGGTCTCGGCAAAGTTCATAAATTAAGACACTTCCATCAAACTTATCGGCACACGCCCCGCGCAACTCAAGCCGCCTGAGCGCAGACCGCGGGGGCCATTCTGGAGCACCATTAATCCGGGCAAACAATACGATTTATTTGATCTTATCGATTACCGCGTCCGCAAATTCATCGGTACTGGCGCTGCCGCCCAAATCGCGGGTCAGCTTTTTCCCCTCGGCCAGTACCGCGTCGTAGGCATGTTTGATTTTCTCCGCCAAGGCCTCTTCATGAATATGATTCAGCATCATTACCCCCGACATAATGACCGCCAGCGGATTGGCGATTCCTTTGCCGGCGATATCCGGGGCCGACCCGTGCACCGCCTCGAACACGGCCGCGTCATCCCCAATATTGCTTCCGGGCACCACGCCCAGGCCGCCGACCAATCCCGCGCACAAATCGCTGACCAGATCTCCGTACAAATTCTCCATAAGCAGCACGTCGAATTTCGCCGGGTCCTGAACCAGTCTCATACACCCCGCGTCGATGATCAGTTCCTGGTATTCGATGTTCGGATACTCCTCCTCCTGAATTTTCCGCGCGCATTCCAGAAAAAGGCCATCGGACAACTTCATGATGTTGGCCTTGTGGAAGACGGTGATGATTTTCCGATGCCGCCGCGTTGCGTATCGAAACGCGTAACGCGCGATCCGCGTGCAAGCCATTCGGCTGGCGACTTTCAAACTCGTCACCACGCCCGGCACCACTTCGTTTTCTATCCCGCTGTAGAGCCCCTCGGTGTTCTCTCGGACGATGACCATATCCACGCCTTCATAGCGGGTTTTGATCCCCGGCAGATTTCGCACCGGCCGCACCGCCGCGTAAAGATTCAGCTTCTGCCGCAGTTGCACGTTGACCGATTTAAACCCCTTACCCACGGGCGTGGTAACGGGCCCCTTCAGGGCGACTTTATGCGCCGTGATTGCCGCCAGGGTCCGCTGCGGCAGCACGTTTTCGCAGCCCTGCTCCAAAGCGGACGCCCCGGCCGGCAGTTCCACCCATTCGACCGAAAGTCCCGCTGCTTCCAGCACTCGCCGCGCCGCCCGCGTCACTTCAGGGCCGATCCCGTCGCCGGGAATTAAGACGATCGTATGCTTCGCCATATTACGCCAGTTTGCCCCATCATCCGACCCAAAGCAATCCCGCCAATACCAGAACCAGGACGATCGCCGTCACCATGGTGTAGAACCAATCCCGCTGTTCAAACGCGAAGAGTGCCGCCGAAACCGCCACCCGCAAAATCGGCGTGCTGAGCAGCAGATAAATCCCCGCCTCGATAATGCTCTTGCCGCGCCCGTGGCGGATTCCGTCCCAAATCACATTCGGCCGATATTCAAATCTTTCGCTCTGCATGTGCGCCACCGACGTGTGTCCATGGACATAGCTGAAGGCCAGCCCCGTGATCATGACGGCGACAGAGAGCACCAGCCCCCCGCGCAAAATCCAGGCGGAGGCATCTTCAATCGCAATCCCTCGATGCGGGCTGATAAAAGCGGGTTTAGCCATGCGTCCCACCTTGCAATTAACTCCAGGCTCCCAGTCCGCGCAGCAACATCTGCAATCCGATGACCGCGATTGCTATCGCGAATACTTTGCGAATGGTCTTATTGCTCATCCGTTGCATCAGCAGAGTCCCCACCAGCGCCCCAGCCACCACGGCGACGGCGACGGGAACCACCAAAAACGGGAGCACCAGCCCTCGCCGCAGATAAACCCCCGCGCCGGCCGCCGCCGTTACGCCGATCATAAAATTGCTGGTCGCCGTGGAGACTTTCGTGGGGAGTTTCATGGCGATTTCCTGCGCCAGAACCTTCACGACTCCCGCCCCGATCCCCAGCAAGCCGGAGATAAGTCCCGCCAGAAGCATGATCGCTGACGCCAACGGCACCCCCGTCACGTTATAAGAAATCTGCCGGCCCAAACGCTTGTCGTAATACGAACCGTCCAGATGCAGAAATTTCGCGATGCGGTCGCCCGGAATCGGTGGCGGCAGTTCGTGCCCCAACTCGGCGAACACCGGCACCAGTGAGAGAAACAAAACCAAAGCGAATAATATCTCCAGCAACCGCGGCGAAAGATGTCCCGCCAGCACGGCCGCCCCGAATAGGGCTCCGGCCGCCGTGAAAATCTCCAAAAACATGGCAATTCGGATATTGGTGATCCGATCCTTCACATAAACCGATCCGGCTCCGCTGCTGGTTGCGATCACCGAAATGATGCTCGCCCCAATCGCATCGTCGATGGGGATCTTCAAAAACACCGTTAAAAAAGGGACGATGACGATTCCCCCGCCCAATCCGCTGATTGCCCCGACAATTCCGCCCGCGAAACTGGCGGTCGCCACTTCCGCCAGCCAGACAATGGATTCCCCGGTTGGGCTCATCTTTGCAGCCCAACTTAGGCGTCCGTCGCATTTCCCGCAACGCCAAAGGCGGGATGCCTATAATCGCGCCATGGCGGCTCAAGAGCACATGCAATGCATGGAGGTCTGGGGAGGCAGCGAGACCACCCGCCGCGCCGTCGAAATGGGGGGACTGGACGCCTGGGTCTACAGCAAGCCGTTCGGTCAATCCGAGGACGGCGGCGACGTCTACTACGCCTCCAGTTGCGCCACCGGCCGGATCAGCCGTCTCATGGTCGCCGACGTCGCCGGCCACGGAAAAGCCGTCGCCGACATCGCCGCCTCCCTCCGCACCCTTATGCGCCGGTACGTCAATTTTCTGGA